>CALMKX010000333.1 GCA_937867335.1 uncultured Acidobacteriota bacterium | reverse complement strand
AGCCGGTGGACTCCGACCGGGTCGAGGGCTTCCTCTCGACCCTCGCCTCGCTCGACCGTCTGGCGGAGCTCTCCGGCGACGACCTCGTGCTGGCCGACTTCGGGCTCGACCCGCCGCGCGGCGAGGTCGTGCTGACCGGCGCCGGGAGCGAGGTCCGAATTGCGCTCGGCGACCGCAACCCGCCGTTGACGGCTTTGTACGTTCAGGTATTGCCTGATGCCCACATCGCGCTGGTGGGGTCCGTGCTGCTCTGGGAGTTCGAAAAGCTCGCCAGCCTCGCCGCCGCACCGGCCCGTTGAGCCAGCTATGTCAACCGATTCGCCGAAAAATTGTTGACCGCCCGCGGTGCGCCGCGATTGAATTGCAAACGGAGGACGTTCCTTATGCAGAAGATTCGAAACTTCGTGCTGGGCGTGGGAACGCTCGCCCTGCTGCTCGCACCCACGGCCGGCCGTGCCGCCGACTCGAGCAAGCAGGACGGCGAGTACACGCTCGACGCCACGACCTGGGAGAAGGCCCAGGGGCTCGTGCCGGATCCGGTGCTCAAGCGCATCAAGGCGGGCGACTACAGCTTCAAGGTCGTTCCCGTCGACGCGCAGAAGTTCCACGAGAACTTCACCTCGTCGTACTGGGCGGCGAGCGAGGCCAACGAGGGGAAGTACGACCTCGACGCCTTCTCCCGCGGCTTCGTCAACATCCTGGCCGCTTCCCAGAGCCTCGAGACCCGCGACTGGTACCAGGGCACCGCCGATGCCGTGCGCCACAACCTCGAGCGCTTTCTGCTCGCACGACCGAGCGAAGTCTTGATCCTCTCCGGGGACCAGCTCTACTTGATGGACCTCCGCGCTTTCGTGGGCGAGCACCGCCGGAGGAAGGCCGACCTCAGCGTGGCGGTGAAGGCCGTGCCCCGCGACCAGGCCAAGTCCCTCGGCATCATGCGGGTCAACACCCAGGGGCGGATCATCGAGTTCGTGGAGAAGCCCCAGGACGACGAAGTCCTCGATCGGCTCTCGGCCGACGAGGCCACCCTGGTGCGGCTGGGCTTCGACCCGGGCGAAGGCTCTTTCCTGGCCAGCATGGGCATCTACGTCTTCCGCCCCGAACTCCTCGGCGAGCTGCTGCTCGGCAACGACGACCACGATTTCGGCAAGGAAGTCATTCCCAAGGCGATCCACAGCCACAAGGTCTATGCCTTCGCCTACGCCGGCTACTGGCGCGACATCGGTACCATCGCCAACTTCCACCAGGCCAACCTCGAGCTGGTGGTGCCGGTGCCGCCCCTGAACCTCTACAGCCCGGACAAGCCGATCTTCACCCACCCACGCTTTCTGCCCGGCGTGAAAGTCAACGAATGCCGAGTGAAGCACTCGGTGATCTGCGATGGCTCGATCATCACCGGAGCCGAAGTGACGTGGTCGATCGTCGGCGTGCGCGGCGTGATCCGAACCGGCAGCGTGGTCGAGCGCAGTGTGGTGATGGGTGCCAACTTCTTCGAGCCGGAAGGAGAGGCCGAAGGCGTTCCCTTGGGGATCGGCCGCGACTGCGAGATTCGCAACGCCATCCTCGATCGCGACGTGCGCATCGGCAACAATGTAAAGCTGGTCAACTCGGGTGGAATTCAGAACATGGACGCCGAGAACTACTGCATTCGAGACGGCATCATCGTGGTGCCGGCGGGAGCGGTGGTTCCGGACGATACGGTCGTTTGAGCGGGCCATGAGCGACTCTCTGCGCATCTGTCTGATATCCGCGGAAGTAGCGCCCTTCGCCAAGACCGGCGGCCTCGGCGATGTCTGCGGAGCCCTCGCACGCTACCTCCATCGAGCCGGCCACGATGTGCGGCTCTTCATGCCCTTCTACTCCAAGATCGATCGCCGCGACCGGCACTTCCACCCCGTTTCTTTCTTGCGCGACGTGCCGATCCGAATGGGCGCCCGCACTCTGTCCTTTTCGGGCTACTCCACCACGCTGCCCGACACCCAGCTGCCGATCTACCTCCTGCACTGCCCCTTGCTCTTCGATCGGGAGGGCATCTACACGCAGGACGCCGACGAAGGGGTACGTTTCGCGTTTCTCACCCGGGCCGCGATCGAATCCTGCCAGCGCATGGGCTGGGGGCCGCAGGTGTTCCACGTGCACGACTGGCACACCGCGCTGCTGCCCCTCTACCTGCGCACGGTGTACGCTTGGGACACGCTGTTCCAGCACTCGAAGACGCTCCTCACCATTCACAATATCGGCTACCAGGGCGTCTTCCGCTCATCGCTTCTCGGCGAAGCGGGCCTGGGCGAAGCGTCGAACTTTCTCTACCAGGAGGATCTGGCGGCGGGAGCTTTCAACTTCTTGAAGACCGGCATCTTGTACGCCGGCGCCCTGTCGACCGTCAGCCGAACCCACGCCGAGGAGCTGCAGACGGATCGCTACGGCATGGGCTTGCAGTCGATGCTGCGGGCGAGGGGCGACCATCTCTTCGGGATCGTCAACGGCATCGACGACGACATCTGGGACCCGGCTCGCGACTCCTTGCTGCCCGCCACCTATTCGAAGCAGGATCTCTCCGGCAAGGGCACCAACCGCGGTCAGCTGTTGTCCAGCATGGGGCTGGAGGCGAGCCGGGAGGCGCCCGTGGTGGGCATCGTCTCCAGGCTGACCTCACAAAAAGGTTTCGATCTACTTTTCGACGTTGGCAGGCGCTTCCTCGCCGAGCGCGATCTGCGGCTGGTGGTGCTGGGCAACGGCGAGCCTCGCTATGAGGAGTTCTTCGGTCGCCTGCAGCACGATTTTCCTGGGCGAGCGGTTTTCTATCGCGGCTACAGCGAAAAACTGGCGCACCTGGTCGAAGCCGGCGCCGACATGTTCTTGATGCCCTCGGTCTACGAACCGTGCGGGCTGAACCAGATGTACAGCCAGCGCTACGGCACACCGCCGATCGTGCGCAAGACCGGCGGTCTCGCCGACACCGTGGAGCCCTACAACCCGACGACCGGCGGCGGCACGGGGTTCGTGTTCGAACACTACACGCCGGAAGGCCTGTCTTGGGCCTGGGATCAAGCTCTCAGCACGTTCCGCAACCCGTCCGCCTGGCATCGATTGATGGTGGCGGGCATGAGTCGAGACTTCTCCTGGGAGACCCAGATCCGCGAGTATGAAAGGGTCTATGAAGCCCTCATCTCCGGGCGGTTGTAACAGGCTGAAAAGCGGGACCGGCACGACCGTGCCACAAGACGAGAGTCGGGGATAATGCTGCCATGAGCGATGGCGGCGGTAGCCAGCGTTGGCTCGAGGTGCGAGCTCTGATGTCTCGACTCGAGTCGGAGATCATCGTCTTCTTCGAGGAGCATGGAACGCGGCCCGAGGTGGCGGCACCACTGCTCGAAGAAGCGGTGACGCTGATGCTCTTTCGCTGGGGCGAGATTTCGAACCCCGAAGCCTGGTTGATGGAATTTCTCGAAGCGCGCCTGCGCCGGCCGCCTCGCAACGAGCAGAGCGAGCCGGACCCGGCCGAGACCACCGAAACCTGATCAGCCAGCCGCCGCGCTCCGGAGCAGAGAGACGTCGGCATGGGTCTTGGCGGCGGCCTCGAGGGCCAGAGCGAGCTCTGCCGAGCGAGAGGTTCGCTGCGCCGCGATCGCCAGCAGCAGCCACGCCTCGGTGGTGTTCAAGTCCCTCTGCAGGAGCAGACGCGGCGCGAGCATCCAGAAGGCCTTTTCGGCTTCGCCACGGTGGAGAGCCATGCGGCACCGGGCGAGGAGGAAGAGGTCGACCCAGCCGTCGCCCTGGGCCGGCTTGGCGAGCTTCTCGGCCTTGGCGAGGGCCTCCTCGGCCTCGGCGTCCCGCTCGGCGTCGAGATCGAGGCGAGCCAGCAGCAGATACAGCCTTCCGTCGAGGATCTCGGCTTCTTTGTCCCAGTCCTTCTGATCGCTGGTGTCTTCGTAGACCGGCCCGACGAAGGCCGGTGCCTGGAGCGCCTCGAGGCTGGCCGCGCGCGCCTCGTCGGCCTGGCCGAGGGCCTCGAGGTCGAGGGCCTGGTAGAAGAGAGCTCGTTTGGGAGTGCGGTGGGCGTTGAAGGTGCGGGCGAAGATCTGCCGCTTCGGGTCCAGCCAGAACTCCTTGGGCTCGTGGTCCAGGGGCAAGCTGAAGTCGGTTCGGGCCGCGTTCAGGCGGATTCGGCCCTCGACTCGCAGATTGCCGATCGCGCGGGGATCGAGCTTTCCTTTGCGACTCCTGGGAGGAGAAGGCGAAGCGGGATCCCAGACCGAGACCTGGAAGGGGACGGAGAAGGGCGTCGAAAGGACCTCTTCGGGCGGCACGACAGCCTCATGAGCGACATCGAGGTCGCCTCCTGCTCGCCTTCGCAGCCGGTAGCGCAGGAGCCTCACCACACGCTGCTCGGTATGGCCGATCACCTGCCAATGGCCGTCCGCCGTGGGCTCGAAGCGATAGGTGTAGGTGAGATCCGGCAGCCCCGTTCCTCGCACGAAGCGCTGCTCGAAGCCGGCGAGGTCCTCAGCGGTGATTCGGCCCAGGAGCTCGAAGAAGTTGGCCGTGGAGATCTCTCGGTTGTCGACGACCCGGATCAGCTCGGCCAGCCCCTTCTTGAATCGATCGACCGACAGCTGCTGCGCCAGCGTGTTCAGCACCAGGGCGCCCTTCTGGTAGACGATCGCCTGGTAGGCGCTCTCGGATCGTGTGGAGGAGAGCCGTTCACCCAGCACCAGGGGACCGATCGCCTCGCGGGGCCGACCGTCGCGGGTGGGGGCGGAGAGGTTCTCCTGCCAGCGGCTCGCGGGACCGATGCCCCAGCGCAGCTGATCCTTGAGGCGCTCGCGGGCGAAGAGCATCGCCGAGTAGTTGGCCATCGCCTCCGAGAGCCATTGATCGCGGTAGCTCTCCCAGCCCACCACATGACCCCACCACTGGTGCGCCACTTCGTGAGCCAGGATGGTGCGGGGGTCCTCGAAGCCGAACACCAACCCCAGGAGGCTGTTCGTGCCCTCGCCCATCATCGAGCGGGAGACCGAGACGAACCCCACCAGCGACTGGGAGTAGCCTCGCGGGCTGGTGGCCACCGTGAGCTCGTCGAACGGGTAGGGCCCGTAGATCTGCTCGAAGTACTCGAGAGCCTCGGCGGCGCCGTCGAGCACCAGCCTGTGCCAGGAGTCTCGAGCCGCATAGTAGACCGGTGACAGGGCAAGGGTGATCTCCACGTGGCCAACCTTGCGGGTCTTGAAGGAGAAGCGCCCCAACTCGAAGCCGAACGCCGAGCTGGGCCGTTCTACCGTGCGGCGTTGCCACTTGCGACCGCCCTTTTCCTGGCCGCCCGCCACGAGCTTGCCGGAAGCCGCCAGCTCCAGCCGGGCAGGCCAGTGGAACGTGACGTCGAAGGCGGCGCGGTCGATGGTGCCGGCGTGGGGGTGCCAGTTGATGCTGTCCAGGATGGCGTAGTCGCCGGTATCGGCCTTCTCGAAGAGACGGCCTTGATACTGCACCTCGACCACCGTGTGATCGCCCGCAGCCAGGGCCTGGGGCAGGACAACCAGGACTTCGGCCGTGTTCTGGAGGAAGAAGAGAGGCTCTCCCCGGGCGTCGAGTACCGAGTCCACGCGCAGGTCCGGGTTCAGCTTGAGCCGCAGGAATCGCGCCTGGGAGCTCATCGCCTCGAGCTCGACGCGGGCCTTGCCGGTGGCCTCGAGGGCGTCGTCCAAGGAGAGGTCGATCTGGTAGCGCCTGGGCTCGAAAGGCGAAAATCCGGGTGTGACCTCGCCGCCCTTGCTCCGCAACGAAGTGGAGAGCCAGGTGTCCCAGCTGCCGAGGTGTTCGACTTCGACTCCGAGCCGGCGCCCGCGCCGCTGTTCGCGGTCGAGCCGTCGCTCGGCTCGTTTGCGTTCCTGGGCGTTCAGGTAGGCGGGCACAAACTTGCCGAGGCTGACTTGCTCCTGAGAGTCCGGCTCGACGGCGTAGAGCACCTTGCCGATCTCGACCCCTTCGAACCAACCGGCGAAGAACCCCTGATAAAGCGGATCCTCGAGGCCGTCCTGGATCAAGGCCGCCTCGACGTTCAGCAGTCGGCGCTCGAGGCTTCGCTTCCAGCTCTGGTACAGCTCCTCGGCTCGGTGGCGTTCCGCCTCGGTGGGCACGGCCGAGGAGCGCTGCAGCAAGGCGTCCACGGCTGCGTCGTTGGCGATGGCGAAGACCGCCTCGGTGATCGGCTCGTCGAGGCGGTCGCGGCCGGTGAAGAGCTCGAGCTGGCCGGCCTCCACGGAGTCGGGAGCTTCGAGCCGCACCGTGCCCGTGCCGAGGAACACCATCTCGACGACGTGGCCGCCCACCCGGCTGGCCGGGAAGAGCAGCCCCTGCTCGATACTCAGGGTGAGAGGGCCGGCGGCGAACGAGACCTTGCCGAGCTGGCGGGCACCCTCGACGTCGAGAGAGCTCTGGCGAATCTCCTCGAGCAGGGAAGCCGGGTCTGCCGCGGCCTGGACCGGGACGCCCAGGGCGGCCAGGGCCAGGAAAAGGCAAGTACCGGCCACGGCGGGCCGGCGGCAAGCGAGGCTCGGCATCGGCTTCTCCTCTACATGCGGCTATTCTATTCGAAGCTAAAAGCCGCCAGCAGAAGCCCTCGCCGGGCGAGCCCGGCCCTCGAGGGGATCTAGCCGCCGAAGCCTTCGCGATCCGCTTCCGTCTTGCGCCAGAACTGGATCAAGCCCCAGAAGTGGTCGGTGAACTCGTCGATCTCGTGGGGCGGGAAGAGGGCCGCCACCTTGCTGCGGACGGCCTCTCGAGCCTTGTCCGTGCCGAAGAAGTCCCAGGCGACTTCGTCGAGATGGGCGAGATGCTGGGCGCAGAACTCCTCGAAACGATCGGTCTCAAGGCGCTGGTTGGCGATCTCGGCGTAGAGCTTGAGCTTGTCGCGGAAGGAGAGATCCTGGCGGTCGGCCACCGCGTAGAACGGTTCCCAGTCGAGGGTCTTGCGCATCTTCCGGCCGGTGGCGGCGCAGAACAGGCTCCAGCGCGCCTGGGCCTTGACCAGCCAGGGGAAGTGGAAATGCAGCGAGGTCACCTGGCTGTCCGGGCAGGCGTTGGCGAAGTCGATCGGGTAGAACACGCCGCCCTCGCGCAGGGCTTCGCAGGAGTTGAAGTCCCAGCCGAAGAAGGCGTTGATGGTCAAAGTCATGTCGCGCATCAAGGCGGCTTCGTCGCTGTCGAGGAAGTTGAAGGCCACCTCGTAGCGGGCATGGAGGGGCGCCGAAGGGTTGTAGCGGATGGTCCGGATCTGCGGGCCCAGGCCGATGCAGCGTACGAAGAGGTCGAAATCCGCCACGGCCTTCTGCAGGTGCATCACCCGCTTACCGCTCTCCTCGTAGGCGTTGCGCAGGGCGTCCGGGCCGTCGAGCCTCGAGACACCCTTCCAGGCGCCGCCGTCGTAGGGCTTCATGAACATCGGGTAGCCCACCTTTTCGCCGATCTCTCTCAGGCTGAACAACTTGGCGTAGCGCTCGAGAGTGACCTGGAGGTCTTCGGTGGGCTCGTATTCCTTGGGCGGCAGCATCCAGGTCTCGGGGATCGGAAAGCCCAGTCGCATCATGGCGCAGTAGGTGGAGTGCTTCTCCATGGACTGGATGGCCCACGGGTTGTTGAGCACGTAGAGGTCGTTCAGGATGACGCCTTTTTTGATCCACTCGCGGCTGGTGTGGTACCAGTGGGTGAGGCGATCGAGTACCACCGAGTACTTCACCGGCTGGCGCAGGTTGAAAGGCTCGATGGTCACCCGCTCGACGGCGAAGCTCAGGCTGTCGTCGCCCATCGGGATCTTCAGCTTGAGACGCTTGATCAGCTCCTCGTAGCACAGCGGCCAGCAAAGATCCGCGCCCAGCGAGAGCCCGATCCACTTGGTGACGTTTGCCATGGGTGTCCTCGTTTTCCTGTCCGCGGGCCGGGCCCGCTCGATCCCCGTCGATGTCGGCCCCCAAGCATATCGGTGCGCTCCCGGAGGTGAAAAGGCCCGCCGGGGCGGCGGGTCGGAATCGGCCATCGGCTATGCTCTGCGCGCTCAGAAGGAGGGGAGAAGCCGATGAGCCCTGCAAAGTCGGTCGATCAGCTGGCCATCAACACCATCCGCTTCCTGGCCGTCGACATGGTGGAAGCGGCCCGCAGCGGCCATCCGGGAGCTCCCCTCGGCCAGGCACCGCTCGCCTACGTGCTGTGGACCCGCTTGCTCCGCCAGGACCCGGCCCACCCCGCCTGGCCGGACCGCGATCGCTTCGTACTCTCCTGCGGCCATGCTTCGGCCCTGCTCTACGCCCTCCTCCACCTGGCCGGCTATCCCCTGCCCTTGGACGAGCTGAAACGCTTCCGCCAGCTCGGCTCGAAGACTCCGGGGCATCCCGAGCACGGCCTCACGGCAGGGGTAGAGACCACCACCGGCCCGCTCGGCCAGGGCCTGGCCAACGCCGTGGGCATGGCGATCGCCCGGGCGCACCTGGCCGCCCGCTTCAACCGGCCGGGCCACGAGCTCTTCCAACATCGCATCTGGGTGCTGGCGAGCGACGGGGATCTGATGGAAGGAGTGGCTTCCGAAGCAAGCTCGCTCGCCGGTCATCTCGGCCTGGGGGCCCTCAAGGTGTTCTGGGACGACAACCGGATCTCGATCGACGGCTCGACCGACCTCGCCTTCACCGAGGACGTCGCGGCCCGCTACGCCGCGTACGGCTGGCGGGTGCTGCGGGTGGACGACGGCAACGACCTCGCTGCGCTCGAGCAGGCCGCCCGAGAGGCCGAAGCGGAGACCACCCGGCCCACCCTGGTGGCGGTGCGCACCCACATCGGCTTCGGCAGCCCCAAGAAGCAAGACACCAAGGACGCCCACGGCGAGCCGCTCGGCGCCGACGAGGCCCGAGCCACCAAGGCGAACCTGGGCTGGCCGAGCGAGCCCCCCTTCCAGGTGCCCGCCGAAGCGCTGGCACCCTTCCAGGCGGCGGCCGAAAGGGGAGCGGCCCTGAGCGCGACCTGGCAGCGCGAGATCGAAGCCTACCGGCAGGCCTTTCCAGCCGAAGGCGAGGAGCTGGCCCGTCGCCTGGCCGGCGAGCTGCCGGAGGGCTGGGATCGTGATCTACCGGTGTTTCGCCCGGAGGACGGTGGCCTCGCCACCCGCGCGGCCTCGGGCAAGGTGCTCAACGCCCTCGCCGCCCGGCTGCCGGAGCTCCTCGGCGGCTCGGCGGACCTCGCCGGCTCGAACAACACGATGATCAGCGGCGAGCCGGCCTTCTCGCGCGCGAGCCCAGAGGGCCGGAACTTCCATTTCGGGGTGCGCGAACACGCCATGGGCTCGCTGATGAACGGCATGGCGCTGTCCGGCCTGCTGCGGCCCTACGGCGGCACCTTCCTGGTGTTTTCGGACTACATGCGCCCGCCGATCCGTCTGGCGGCTCTGATGGAGCTGCCGGTGGTCTTCGTCTTCACCCACGATTCGATCTTTCTCGGCGAGGATGGCCCCACCCACCAGCCGGTGTCCCAGCTGCTCTCGTTGCGCTCCATTCCCCACCTGGTGGTGCTCCGCCCGGCCGACGCGGCGGAGACCCTCGAGGCGTGGAAGGTGGCCATCGCCCGCCGCCATGGGCCCACCGCCCTGGTGCTCACCCGCCAGAAGCTCCCCACGCTGGCCGAGACCGTCGCCGGGGCTCCGGCTGGCGTGCGCCGAGGCGCCTACGTGCTGGCCGACCCGGCCGAGGGCGCGCCCCGGGCCCTGCTCCTCGCCACCGGCTCCGAAGTGGCCCTGGCGCTTGAGGCCCACCGCGCGCTCGCCGCCCAGGGCATCGCCACCCGGGTGGTGAGTATGCCCTCCTGGGAGCTCTTCAACCAGCAGGAGCCGGCCTATCGGGAAGCGGTCCTGCCGTCGCGCATCCGCGCCCGGCTGGCCCTCGAGGCGGGCAGTCCACTCGGCTGGCACCAGTACGTGGGCCTGGAGGGCGACGTGCTGGGCCAGCAAGGCTTCGGCGCTTCCGCCCCCCAGGCGGACCTCGCCCGCCACTTCGGCTACACCGTGGAAGAGGTGGAGCGCCGCGTGAAGGCCCTGCTCGGCTGAACCGCGGTTGGCCTTGACCGGGCTCCGAGCTTCCGGCATAGTGAGTCTTACTTGAGTCTTACCGGAGGCCTCCCCATGACTGTGCTGCTCTCCACCAAAGGCCAGCTGGTGATTCCCAAGGAGGTGCGGGATCGCCACGGCTGGGGGCCTGGAACGCAGTTGCTGCTCGAAGAGGAAGGAGAGTGCCTGATCCTGCGAGCGGCGCCTTCGGACTTGCCGGAGACGAATCTTGCCGATCTCCTTGGCTGCCTTGCTTACCAAGGGCCTGCGATCTCTCTCGAAGAGATGGAGGAGGCGATTGCTCGAGGGGGCCGGGAAGCGCGTTGATCGCCATCGACACCAACGTGCTGGTGCGAGTGCTGACGCAGGACGACCCGCTCCGGTCTCCTCAAGCCGCGCGTCTGCTCGAAACCGCAGAAGTCTTCGTCGCCAAGACCGTGTTGCTCGAGACGGAATGGGTGCTCCGCTATGCCTACCGATTCGACCGCGAGAGCATCGCTCGTGCGTTCAGGCTGGTGCTGGGCTACGGCCGTCTCGTGGTGGAAGACCGCACGGCCGTCCTCGTGGCTCTCCGAGGTTTTGAAGTAGGGCTGGATTTCGCCGACGCGCTCCACCTCGCTTCGAGCCGGGGCTGCACCGCCTTCGCGAGCTTCGACGAGTCTCTCGTCGCACGAGCCCGCAAGTGGAGCGACCCGCCGAGAGCGAGTCGGGTGGAGGACTTGACTGGAGGGTGAAGAGCCCCGGGCCCGAGTGAGCCGCGGTTGGCCTTGCCGTAGCCAGGAAAGCCTGCTAGCCTCCAATACATGAAACCGATATCGGTTCATGTCAGCGAGCCCACTTACGAGGAGCTCAAGGAGCTCGCCGGGCGCCAGGAGCGGCCCGTGGCAGAGCTGATCCGAGACGCGATGAGCCTCTATCTCGAGCAGGCGCGGGGCTTCGGGCGGTCCCTTCTCGAGCTCGACCCGGCTGATGCCGGTCGCCAGCTCGAAGAGTTCTCCCGTGCCGAGCTCTACGAGGAGCTCCTCGCCCCTTGACCTACGGGCTCGACACCGACTTCCTGGTCAACCTGGCCATCGCCGGAGCCCATCGCCACGCCGAATCGCAGCGTTTTCTCGCCCGCGTCAGCTCAGAAGGTCGCGTACGCTTCGGCCTCACCCAGCAGGTGATCTGGGAGTTCCTCCACGTCGTCACCGACCCGCGCCGCTTCGAGCGCCCGCTCGCCATGGGGGCGGCCCAAACCCTCGCCACCCAGCTCTGGGAGGCGCGCGAGGTGCAGCCCATCCACCCCGCCCCCGGTCTCGTCCGCCGAGTGCTCGCCCTGATGGACGAGCTCCAGCTCGGCCGCAAGCGCATCCTCGACACCGCCCTCGCCGCCACCTACGAAGCCGCCGGGATCACTCGCCTGGTCACTTTCAACTCGCGGGACTACGCGGTGTTCCCCTTCCTGGAGGCGGTGGTGCCGGAGTAGGAGGAGCTGGTGGCCGAGCAGCTCAGTCCTGGGAGCAGCCGGCCACTCCGCCGTGGTGGGAGCAACAACCCCTATGCGAGCCGCCACAGATGCAGCTCGGTGAGAGGGTTCCGTCCCGGCAGAGCAAGGGGGCCGTCGCCCAGGCGCGCTCCCGCTGCTCCTGCTGGCGCTCGAGCAAGCGGGCTTTTCGGGCCTGGGCGGCTTCTACCTCACGGTCGAGCGCGCGACAGCGCCGCTCCACAGCGTCCGTGCTCGTAGGCAAGGCCAGCCCCGAGCAGGCGAGCTCGAGGAGGGCGAGCGGCTCGCGGATCCTCGTGCAGGCGGCCTGGCGGAGTTCGGTGGAGGTTCCAGCAGAGAGCACTCGCCACGAGCCTTCGACCTCCGGTGCCAGCGCTCGGTAGGCGGTCTGGGCCAAAGGTTCGAGATCGTCTGGCTGAAAGCCGGCCTGCCTCGCTCTGGCCAGGGTGCCTTCGAGGCAAGAACCCGAGTGCCGGTCGACGCAAGCCAGAGCCCGCTGCGCGAAGGCCAGGGCTCTCGCGGCGCGAACCCGGGAGTCCGAGCCGAGGCCTGGCGGCAGACTGCGGACCAGGAAGTCCACGCCATCGAGGTTGCCCGCTTGGGCTTCTCTGTCGAGGGCGCTCAAAGTCAGGGCGAGAGCGCCATTGGCTGCCTCGGCACGCCCGTGTTCCGTCAAGAAGCGGCTGCCGACGAGGCGCCAGGCATCGACGGGAGAGTTGAGGAGCGCAAGCTGCCGGAGAAGGAGCTCATCGTGCAGCCGGGCTGCAGCCTCGGGCTCTCGGCCCAAGGTCACGCAGGCGGAGAGCTCCACCAGAGCGCGATCGGTCGCACCCTGTTGAGCCAGGTTTCGAGCGTGCTCGACTTGCGGCCCCCCGGTGGCGGCGAGCACGATCTGGCAGGCCAGGGCCAAGAGAGCAGGTACTGCAGCCGAGAAGAGCGCTCGCTGGCGAGTTGGTTTCCCGGGCAGAGAGAGTCGCCGTGCGAAAGGCAAGACGGCCAACCCCGAGACCAGAGCAAGCAGCCAGAGGACGAGGCCGTGGAGGCTGGACACGAAGAAGAGGTGGCGCGAGCTATACCAGCCTGCGAGCAACAAGCCGAGGCCGGTCAGGCTGCCCACACCAGCCGCCAGCAAGCCGCGATGCCGCTGGAAGGGCCGGGCGGACGCGGTGCCCTCGACGACCGAGCCATCCCATTCGGTGATCTCGAGTGCGCCTTGGCTGCCGAAGAGCTGGCAGTGCAGAGTCCAGACGTGGCTCTCGAAGCGCTGGACCACGGCACTGCCGAGTCGCTCGCCAGGAGGCTCAATGGTGGGGAAAAGGCCGTGGCGCGAAACCAGGGCCCGCGCGTGAAGGGTTGCATCGTCTGGCTTGTCGGCAGGGGTGGCAGGCCGCTCCCAAAGGAGCGGATCGGAAGCCGTCTCGCCGTCGGACAGCAGGGTCTGGGCACTGCCTCGCCACTGGAAGGCAGGGCTCAGATGGACCTGGCCCTGTCCGTTCGCTGCCCGTGCTCGATGGCCTGCGAGTGAGGCGGAGAGACGGTTCTCGGGGCTCGAGAGTGTGGTCCAGCTGCGCTCCTCTTCGACCTCCAGCCACGCATCGACCCGCCCTCGACCTGCGCAGGGCGGGCAGGGCACCGAGCCGTCCCGGCAGTCGCAGCGGCGAATGCCTGTGCCTCGACAGGCCCGGCAGTTGATCGATCGGCGAGAGCGGCTCGACCAAACCGTTCCAGATCCCGAACAGCTGGCGCACGGCGCTTTGGCAGTTCCTCGACAGTTCGAGCAAACAACGATCTTCTCGCCATCACAATGAGCGCATTGGACGACGGTGCGGGTCTCGACCGGCAACAACTCGGGCTCGGCCCGCCACGGGTCGACAGTGCCGGCCCTGGGGGGTTGCCCGAGATGCCGAATCCGGCTACTGGTGCTGGCGGTTCGAAGCACCACCCGTCGGCGCACAACCTCGTAGCGCAGCTCGACCTGGACTTCCAAGCGCGCAGCGGTTCGGAGAATCGAAGCCCTGAATTGCCGCTCGCTCAGCCAGAACCGGCGGGCCCAGTGGGCGCCAGCCGCGACCACGGCGGGCGGCACGGAATGTTCGAGGGGATAAGACTCGGCCACGGATCTCTCTCGACGCCGGCCGTCGGCGTAGCTCCCGTAGACCCGACGCCGAAGGCATCTTCACTCTATGAACGCGAGATCGGAGGGGCGCAGGGGCGCGCGCAAGCTGCCGCGCTCTTCCCGCGCTAGAATCCTGTCCTCCCCTCCCCTCTCCCGAAAGGAGCGTGGCCGATGCTTCGGTGGGTCACCGGGTTCGCGATGGCGCTGCTGCTCGCGATGGTCGGCTTGATGGTCTGGACCCGCGCCCGGGAGGAGCCGCTCCCGTCGGACGAGGTGACGGCGAGGGCCGAGCCTTCTGCGCCGGAGGCAACCGTCGCCCCGGCGAGAGGGGAGCCGGTGCTGCGGGAGCCGCCCCCGCCGCCGGTGCTCGAGGGGGAGAGCGAGGAGGCCGAGGACTCGGAGGGCGGGGATTTCGAGGCGGATCCGACCTGGCAGCCGAGCCCGGAAGAGGGAGTGACGCCCTCCCAGGCGGCGCAGCGGATCGCGAGCTCCGGCCCGGCGCTGGTGATGTTCTTCAGCACCGATTGCCCGCTCTCGCGGCGGGCCGCGCCGCAGTTCGCCCGACTGGCCCAGGCCTATGGCGACCGCGTGCAGATCCTCGCCTTCGAGACCCGTTCGAGGCAGTCGGAGATCGACGACTTCGTGGCAGCCGCCGGAGGGACGTTCTCCGCGGAGGGCCTCGGTGCTTGGCAGGCCGGCGAGTTCAGCCGGGCGATGGGCGAGATCGGCCTCTCGGTGGGCAGCCGGTGGATGCAGCCCCTGGTAGCGGTGGTGGCGCGAGACGGCTCGATCGCCGGTCAGTGGCAGGGGATCACGGATCTGCGGCCGGTCGAGGCCGTGCTGCGTCAAGTGCTGGGCTAGAGCCCGAGGACAGCACTCACGTCGAGTTCTGTGCCGGTGCCGGGAACCTCGACGCGCTGGCCGGGGTCGAGGATGTGCACCAGCCCGTAGCCGCCATCGGCCCGGGGCTCGGTGTGCACTTCGAGTCGCTGTTGCTCGAGGTCGATAAGCCAGTAGTGGTCTACCCCCCAGCGGGCGTAGAGACCAGCCTTCCGATGGTCCTTGCGCCGTGAGGAACTAGAGATCTCCACCAGTAGAGCGAGTTCCTTGCCTTCAGGATGGCGACTGCGAAAGCTGCCTCGGGCACCCTCGACCACAGCGATATCGGGCTCGGGAAGATCCTCTGGACCGCAGGAGATGGGGGAATGCAGCCGAACCCGGTAACCTTGACCGAAGCACTCGGTAAGAACTTCGGCCAGCTGATCCGTGAGACCAGCGTGCTGAGGGCTCTGGGGACTCATCAGGAAAAGCTCTCCTTGGCGAAGCTCAACGGGCTCGTCCTCGCCGAGGATGCCTGCTTCCAGCATCCGCATCACCTCGTCGACGGTGAAGTGCCTCCGGGCTAGCCCCAGAAACCCCGGAGCCGCTTCAGGCTCGGAGGCTGCCACCGGGGGCTCGATCGCTTCGGCTACGGCCATGGTGAGTCTCGGAAGAGAAGTCCTGCCCTCGTGCGGTCTATCGTACAACGTGAGGGTATTGGCGGAGGGAGTGGGATTCGAACCCACGGACGGCGTGAACCGTCGGCGGTTTTCAAGACCGCTGCTTTCGACCACTCAGCCACCCCTCCGCTGTCGGGGAGGCACGGCGGCCATTCTAGCGCGCTGAGATGCGCTCCATCCCGCCCAGGTAGGGGCGCAGGGCCGCGGGTATCACCACCGAGCCGTCCTCCTGCTGGTAGTTCTCGAGGATGGCGATCAGCGTGCGGCCCACGGCCAGGCCGGAGCCGTTCAGGCTGTGGAGCCACTGCGGCTTGCCGCCGCCCTCGGGGCGATAGCGCAGGTTGGCCCGCCGGGCCTGGAAGTCCGTGCAATTGGAGCAGGAGGAGATCTCCCGGTAGGCGCTCTGGCCCGGTAGCCAGACCTCGAGATCGTAGGTCTTGGCCGAGGCGAAACCCATGTCTCCCGTGGACAGGCAGACCCGCCGGTAGGGCAGTTCGAGGCGTTCGAGTACCTGCTCGGCGTGGCCGGTCAGGGCCTCCAGGGCCTCGAAGCTGGTTTCGGCGGTGGTCAGGTGCACCAGCTCCACTTTGTTGAATTGGTGCTGGCGGATCAGGCCCCGAACGTCCTTGCCGTAGGAGCCGGCCTCGCTGCGGAAGCAGGGGGTGTAGGCGGTGAGCCGTTTGGGCAGGTCGCCCGCCTCGAGGATCTCGTCGCGGAAGAGGTTGGTGAGCGGTACTTCGGCGGTGGGCACCAGGTAGTAGGGCAGGCCCTCGAGATGGAAGAGATCCTGCTCGAACTTGGGCAGCTGGCCGGTGCCCCGGAGCGAGTCCGCGTTGACGATGAACGGTGGCAGCACTTCGGTGTAGCCGTGCTCA
Organism: uncultured Acidobacteriota bacterium; assembly: GCA_937867335.1. GTDB lineage: Bacteria > Acidobacteriota > Thermoanaerobaculia > Multivoradales > SZUA-115 > JAXLQX01. Next base: position 1,558 of record CALMKX010000333.1, on the reverse strand, counting down.
CGGGTGTGGAGGTCGAGCATGAAGGAGATCAGCGCCCGCTCGAGCGCCGCGCCGGCTCCCCAGTAGGCGGTGAAGCGGGCGCCCGTCACCTTGGCGCCGCGCTCGAAGTCGAGGATGCCGAGCTCCGGGCCGAGGTCCCAGTGGGCCTTGGCCTCGAAAGAGAAGCGGGTGGGTTCGCCCACCACCTTCTCCACCCGGTTGGCGCTCTCGTCCGGGCCCACGGGCACGCTTTCGTGGGGCACGTTGGGCAGGGTGAGCTCGAGGTCGGCCAGGCGTTGGTCCAGGCTCGCGAGGCGCTCCTCGCCGGCCTCGATAGTCTGCTTGAGCTCGCCCACGGAAGCGATGGCCGCGCTCGCGTCCTTGCCGGCCTTCTTGAGCTCGCCGATGGCCCGGCTGGCGTCGTTTCTCTGGCGCTTGGCGTCTTCCACTGTCACCAGCAGGCCACGGCGCTCGCCGTCCACGGCGAGCCAGTTCTCGAGCAGATTCGGGTCGGCCCGGCGATTCGCGAGGGCGGTGCGGACGACGTCGGCATGGTTGCGGAGCAGGTCTCGAGAGAGCATGGGTCGAGTCTATCCGGGCTCGGCTGGAGGGTCCATCTCGCGCGAGGAGGCTTCGCCGCTCCGTATCCCGGGCTCGAGCAGCCGCGAGAAGGAGAGCCACAGGCCGAGGCCAGCGAGGCTCGCCGCCAGGCCCCAGCCGATGCCTTCCGGCAGGTAGCTCAAGCGCAGCCGGCCTCGGCCGGCGGGGAGGTCGACGCCGAGCAGCCAGGGATTGACTTTTTCGATCGCTACCGCTCTGCCGTCCAGCCGGGCGTACCAGCCGGAGCTCCAACTCTCGGCCACCACCAGGCGGGCCGGTGCCGGCAGGGCGAAGTCGATCTCCCAGCTTCCGGGGTGCTGCTCGAGCACGGTGAGCTGCTGCTCCGGCTGCGGCTCGGCGAAGCGGACGATGGGCAAGGCCCCCGGCCGCTCGAAGACGGTGGCATCCGCTCCCGAGTACGCCGCTGCGGCCCCTGGCCAGGGCGGGGCGGCGTGGGGCGAGGCGAGCACCCAGCGCACCCCGAGGGCGTCCAACCGCGAGCCCTCCCAGCGAGTCAAGGGCTGGAAATCCGCCGGGTCGGGGGTGGCGAGCTCGCCGCCGTAGAGCCGCTCGAACGCGGCGGACTTGGTGGAGTCGTCCCCGCGGAGATCGAACAAGCCATAGGCCGTGGCAGCGTTCGGCCGCAGGGTGTGGCCCACGGCGGCGATGCGGCCGGGCTTACCGGCGAGGAAGTCCAGGGCGGGGGTGGCTGGGTAGAGGGCACGAGCAGAGAGGCCCGGGTTGAGCCCGGCGTGGGCCACCACCAGGTCCACCGCAGCGGCGAGGAGCAGCCAGGGGGTGAGCCGCTCGCGCAGCTGCGCCTTGGCCCGCAGGGAAAGCGCTAGCGCCACTAGGAGGGCGAGGCCCGCCAGGGTCCAGCCGGCCTGCGGGGCGGTGAGCCCGTGGCGCTGCCAGGCGGAGTGGAGGAGGAGCCAGCAGAGCAGCCAGCCGCCGGCGGCGAACGCGGCGCCCCTGGCCA
>CALMKX010000332.1 GCA_937867335.1 uncultured Acidobacteriota bacterium | reverse complement strand
GCCACGGTAGCGCAGCACCAGGAGGGTGCGGTCGTCGCCCACCGGTTGGCCCTGGGCGTGGGCCTCGACGGCCCGCACCAGGGCGTGGCGAACGCCCTCGGCGGTGGGCGTGGCGGCGGCGAGCACCTGGCTCACCCGCTCGTAGCCGAAGAGTTCGCCGGCGGGGTTCTGGGCCTCGATCAGCCCGTCCGAGAGCCACACCAGGAGGTCCCCCGGCTCGAGCTGGAAATCCTTGCGGGCGTAGCCCCGGCCGAGGCCGCCGAGGGGGGAGCTGGCGAGGGCGATCTCCTCCACCCTGCCCTGCCGGAGCAGGTAGGTCGGGGGGTGGCCGGCGTTGGTGAGCTCCACCTGGCCAGTCTTGAAGTCGATCAGGGCCAGGCAGGCGGTGACGAAGAAGCGGCTCGAGGGGCCGGAGCGCACCAGCTGGTCGAGCTGGGTGAAGACCCACTGCGGATCCGTGCGCTGGGGCAGGAGCAGGGTGAGGCCGGCCTTCAGCATGGACATGCGCAGGCCCGAGGAGAGCCCATGCCCGGAGACGTCGGCGATGATCACCGCCACCCGTCCGTCCGGCAGCTCGATCAAGTCGAAGTAGTCGCCGCCCAGGGCGGCGGAGGGCTCGAAAAGGGTGGCCCAGTCGGCCGCCTCGTGGGCGGGCAGGCGCTGGGGCAAGAGGCCGCGCTGCACTTCGCGGGCGATGCCCACCTCTTTTTCGAGGATCTCTTTCTGGGTGGCCTGGGCCACCAGCTCCTCGAGGTGCGCGGTCATCTCGTTGAAGGAGCGCTGGAGAGCGCCCACCTGGTCCTGCCGGCGCGTGGGCACGCGCACGGAGAAGTTCCCGGCCTGAACGGCGGCGGTGGCCTTGGTGAGGCGGTTGACGGCGCGCGAAAGGCCGAGGATCAGGACCACGGCGATCAGGCTGGCCACCGCATAGACGCCGAGCAGGGAGAAGGTGACGGCCAGCAGCAGCACCCACTGCACGGTGTTCATCTGGGGGTTGCCGGCGAAGAGGGTGCGGGTGATCCAGGAAAGGCGGGTTTCCACCGTGGCCGCCACGGCGTCGCTGGCCACCTGGCCGGTAGCGAGGTCGAAAATCGGGCCCTGGATCTCGATCCAGATCACCCGCACGTTGCCGATCCACCGCTTGCTCGCCGGCAGGTGCTGGAAGAAATCCTGCTTCTCGAGCTCGAGCTTCTCCCGGTTCACCGACTCGGAGGGTGGGTTGGGGCCTTCGTCGGCCGGCGAGGAGTCGGCTCCGGCCGCTCCGTCGCCCTCGGGGACGGACAGGCGCAGGCCGTGGTCCCGCACCTGGACGTTGAGGGCCACGTCGCCGTTGCTCTCCACGTCGGCCGGCTGGAGCACGAACCAGAGGCCGCTCTTGTTGCGCACGGCCGAGGCGAGGTCGCAGTCGAACACGCCCACCACGCCGAAGTCGCCGCGTTCGGTGGCGAGGGCGAGGGTGATCGGTCCGCCGGCCCAGCTCACGTAGCGGGCGGCGCGAAAGGGTACCGACTCGGGTCGCTTGGCCAGGGGCTCGGTGAGCCAGGAGGGAAAGCGGTCCGGAGCGAGGCCGGCCCCGCCCACGCGCTTGCCCTGGTAGTAGTAGTCGAAGGCGAAGCTCTCCTGGCTGCTCGGTGGCGGCGCCGCCGGATCGGTGAAGGCGTCGAGCTGGCGCTGGGCTCGTTCGAGCTGTTCGCGCTCGAAGTCCATGAGGCTGGTGCGGTGGAGGTGGCCCACGAAGAAGCCGGCCAGGATGTAGGCGGAGAGGGCGGCGAGGATGATCGCCATCGGGATGGGCACGACGCCGATCAGGAAGTGCGAGAAGAACAAGCGGCGGCGCACCGTCCAGAGCGAGATCTGGTAGAGCCGCACCAAGAGCCAGGCGAACAGGGTGAGGCTCGCCACGATGACCAGGGTGCGAGCCGGGATGGTGATCCACAGCGGCAGGGAAGAGCCGCTGATCGCAGCCAGCGCCACCAGCAGCGCCACGGCGCCGAGAGCTTGGTACGTCTTCTTGCGGGTCATCGGGGTCGAGAGAGCGGCGGCTCGGGGAGGGCCGAGCACCGAGCGCCGCCTAGCGTGTCACTACGAGGGGGCCTGTGCAAGGTTGCGCAAGGGATGAGCCGGGAGGATCGGCCCGCTGCGGTGCGCGGCCGGCCTCGTTGACCCCACGCCCGCCAAGTCCCTATGATCGAAGTGAAACACACAGAGAACTCCTGAAGCTCGTGCGGTGAGCTCGGGAGCAGGGCGAGGGCGATGGATCTGCGATCCCGCAAGGAGCTCGAGCAGCGGCTCTTCCAGCACCTGATGGTCTCGGCGCGGGCGGCGGGTCTGCGCCTGACGCCCAAGCAGCAGGCCTATTTGAGATCTCTGGTGGCGCGGCTGGTGAAGGGAACCAAGCACCCGGAGGAGCGCGGCACGGAAAAGCGCCTGATGGCCCGCCTGGACGAGGGGCTCGCGGTGCTGCTCGAGCCCCGGCCGGTGCCGGCCCTGGCCGGCAAGAAGGAGCGCACTCGCGCCCTGGAACGAGCGGTGGGCGGCAAGCGCCGGCTCGAGGCCGCCACTCCGAGGTTCGGCGTGGGGCCCGGCGGCCCGAGGGTGCGGATCGGCGGAGTGCTGGTAGCGCCGGCCAAGCCGAAGATCAGCTTCGGGAGGGCGATTCCGCGGCCCGGAGGAGTGCTGGTAACGACAGCCAAGCCGAAGCTCAAGATCCGCTTCAGCGGCACCCTTCCTCGACCCGGCGGGGTTCGCCTCGGTGGCGCGGGACTCAAGAGCCGTGGCATGCCCATTCTCCTCGGCAGGCCGGCAGGAGGCACCGCGGGAGTCTTCCGGCAGATCGAGCGGATCGGCGGGCGTCTGGATCCGGAGCTCGAGGAGTTGATTCGCGAGGCCCCGGAGAGTCCGGCGGAGCCGATCGACTTCTCGGCGCCGGACTTCGAGGGCGAGCCCCTCGAGCCGCCCCCCATCCCGGCCGACGAACCCGAGCCCGGCCCGGCCCTGGAGCGGAGCCCGAGCCCGCCGGCGCCACTTCTGGAGGGGGAGCCGATGGAGGCCGCCCCGGCCGACGAGGGCGAAGATCGGACGCTCGAGCCCAGTTCGGCCCGGGAGCTGGGCCGGGGCCACCGACGAGGCGAAGCGACCCCGGGCATCGGCGAGCCCACGCGGGAGAGTACCCGGAGCATCGGCCCACCGCCGCAGCCCCCGCTCCTTCCACCCCGCCAGGGAGAGGCTCCGGAGCCGCCTCGCACCGCCTACCCGCGCCTCGATGCCCCGGAGCAGGTGACGGTGGGGGAGGAGTTCGAGGTGGTCGTGGGCCTGGCCAAGAAGCAGCAGCCGGGAGTGGCCGGCCCGGCGATGAAGCTACCGCCTCTGCCGAGCCTGGACCTCGAAGTGCAGGTGGTGGCACCCGGCTTCCGGCTGCGCGCGGGGGAGAGCTGGAAGCAAATCCTGAGGGTCACCGAGCAGCGCCCCTTCCCGTTCACCCGCCTTCACCTCACGGCGGAAGCCGCGAGCGAGCCGACCGCTGAGATCCAGGTCTTCTACGCCGTGGCCGGCCAGACCCGCGGCCTCGCCCGCCGGTACCTGCTGGTCCAGCAGCCGGAGGCACCGGCCCTTCGCCTTGCCAAGCCGAGCCTCGCCACCGGCATCGACCTCGCGGCCCCCGACGCCCAGGACCCGGTGGACCTCGAGGTGCGCATCTCGCTCGACTCCACCGAGACCCGGCTCAGCTGGACCTTCGCCTCTCGCCATCCCCTGCAGAGTCTCAGCCCCAGTCCGGACGAGAAGGCCATCGGCCCCCAGGCCCGAGACTTCGCCCGGCTGATGATCGAGCGCATCGAGCAGGACGACCAGAGCCAGGACCTCGGCCCCCGCCTGCGGGGGGTGGGCATGGAGCTCGGCAACCGGGTGCCCCACCGCTTCTGGCAGCTCCTGGCCGAAGCGCGGGAGCGAGCCGGCAAGGCCCCCCGGGTGCTGCTGATGACCCAGGAGCCCTACATTCCCTGGGAGCTCGCGCTGGTGCCTCCGAAGTTTGTCGAGCCCAAGGTGCCGTCCTTCCTGGGCGCCCAGGTGGAGATCGGTCGTTGGGTGTTCGGTGATGAATGGGTGCCGCCCCGGCCACCGACCCGGCTGGAGGTAGGCGACCTGGCCGTGGTGACCACGAAATACACCGACGACGTGGCTGCGAACCTCCCTCATGCGCTCGAAGAGGGGGATGAGCTCGAAAAGCGCTACGGCAAGCGCGCACGCCGGGTGAGCGGCGCCGGCAAGCCCGTCCGCAGCTGCCTCCAGGGCTCTCCGCCGGCCGAGGTGCTGCACTTCGCCCTCCACGGCAAATGGGACCCTGCAAGCACCCAGGCCGGCCTGCTGCTGGCGGATGGCCGGTACCTCGACAGCCAGCTGGTGCAGGGCTACGCGAGTCCCCTGCAGCACCGGCCGTTCGTGTACCTCAACGCCTGCCAGACCGGCTCCGGCGAAGCCACGCTCGGCGGCTACGGCGGGCTGGCCTCTGCCTTTCTGCGCGCTCAGGCCTCGGCGGTGGTGGCTCCGCTCTGGTCGGTCAACGACGCCCGCGCCAAGGAGATCGCGCTCGACTTCTACCAGCGTGTGGAGGAGGGCAAGAGCCCGGCCGCGGTGCTGCGGGAGCTGCGAGCGAGCTTCGACGGCCAGGCGAAAGAGCCCTCCGCGGCTCCCCTGGCGTACCAGTTCTTCGGCCATCCGAGCTTCAAGCTCGACTTCGGCCCTCACTCTTGAAAGGAGCATTCGATGGCGACCGTGGAGCTCAAGGCCGACGGCAGCCCGGTTTCAGTTGGCGGCATCACCGTGCGAAGCCGCGGCACCGGCGGCCGAGTGGAGGTGCTCACCCCCGCGACGGGCAAACGTGAAGTTCGGGCCGTTGCCGCCCCTACGGCCCTCGAAGCGCCCCTGGCGGCGGCGGGCTTCACCCTCAGCCGGGAAATCCGCCTGGAGGCCTCGCCTCCGCCGCCGACCCCGAGGGAGAGGGCGGTGCGGCGCGCCGGCCGGGCCGAAGAAGTGATCGAGGTGGACGTGCCGGCCCCGCCGCCGGACCAGGGCCAGGTGGTGCTGCTGCGAGACGAAGCCGGCGGCCTCCACTGGCAATTCGCGCCGCCTGCCCCCAGGGCGGCGGTGCGGGCCCTCGGCACTCGCACCTACCGCATTCCCCGCTCGGCCTGGCAGCCCGTGGTGGCGGCTCGCGCCGAAGTGCGGGGCCGGGGGCTGGTGCAGAATGCCCTCCAGGTGCTGGCCTTCCCGCTGATCGACCCGGTGTTCGGGCCTCTCGGGGCCAAGTACGTGAAGAACTGGGAAGCGAAGAAGCGCCCCTACGGCCTGCGCTGGTTTGAGCCGGCGAACTACCGGAGCCAGGCCCACCCCGGCTGGCAGCCGGGAGACTGGCAGCTCCTGAGCGCCGGCCGGGCCCTGCTCTACGTGCACGGTACCTTCAGCCGGGCAGACGCTGCCTTCGGGGATCTCGATCCGACCGACTTCAGCACACTGTTCGATCGCTACGGCCAGCGCGTCTTCGCCTTCAACCACCCCACCCTCTCCGAGGACCCGCGCCAGAACGTGGACTGGCTGATGGGCGCGCTGCCCGACACCGCCGAGCTGGACCTCGACATCGTCTGCCACTCCCGCGGCGGCCTGGTCTCGCGGCTGATCGCCGAGCAATTCGCCCAGCGGGCCGCCGCCGGACGCAAGCTGAAGGTGGGCAAGATCGTCTTCGTGGCCACCCCCAACGCCGGCACCACCCTGGCGGACATCGACCATATGCAGGCCTTCCTCGACAGCTTCACCAACCAGCTCAACGCCCTGCCCCCGAGCCGGGTGGTGGACGTGCTCGAGGCGGTGTTCACCGTGGTGAAGAACGTTGCGGCGGGAGCGGCGAGGCGCCTGGTGGGCATCCAGGCCCAGAACCCCAAGGGCAAGTTCCTCGCGGGGCTCAACATCGGTCCCGCCCCGGCCACGCAATACTTCGCCCTGGCCTCGAACTTCGAGCCCTCGGGCGTCGGCTCCCTGGCCCTGGTGGATCGAGTGGTGGACCAGGCCTTCTCCGGCGCCGGCAACGACCTGGTGGTGCCCACCGAAGGCGTCTACGACCTCGGCAAAACGGTGGCCGGTTTCCCCATCGCCGACCGCCACGTGTTCACCCCGGCCGAAGCGGTGAGCCACGTAAGCTTCTTTGGCCAGGCCACCACCTCGGCGAAGCTGCTGCAGTGGTTGTGAGAGGCCTGCTCGGCACGGCTGGACCGCACCGAGCAGGGTGGGGGAGGCAGACCGGTTAGGGGCTCTTGGTGGGCTCGGCGTGCGGGTCGAAGGGGCCGCCGTCCGCCGGAACGTTGCAGGCGGTGCTGGTCATCGTGAAGCTGGTGGTGAGGAAGTTCTGGAAGCCCCCGTCGTCGTGCCACTCCTGCCAGTAGCCGGTCTGCAGGCGGTTGTGGATGCGCGTCAGCTCGAAGGCGTCGTTGCCGTTGCCGCCCGCGTAGTTGCCGCGCAGGTGGACGTCGTTGCCGCGGCGGAACCAGGTGCCGGACCAGGCGGGGAAGGTGTCGCTGTACCAGGTGCCCCCCGGCTGGATGCAGATCCCCTGGCTACCGGAGCCCAGCCCGAGCTCGCTGTAGTAGCTCGCGGTCCACTGGCCTTCCGGAAAGGCCGCGGCGCTGGCCGAAGGCAGCGCCAGGCCGAGCAGGGTAGGCAGGAGCAGAAACAGGCCGAACGTCTTCATGGCTTCATCCCTTTCGAGTGGTTCGCGAGCGCAGTGTTTGTGCACGCGAAGTTAATGTAGAAATGAAGTATCCGCGAAGCGGTGCGGTCTGTCAAGTGGTTTGCGAAATTTTTTGCTCTCTACTTTGCCGTCCTTCGAGCGGCGGGCCTGGAGCTGTCCGGAAGCTCTCGGCTGCCCGTCCTGATGCCCCTCTTGACACTCGCCCCTCGGGCGCCCTATCCTGTTAGCACTCGGCGGCGGTGAGTGCTAACAGTCCAGCCGCCTATCCTGCAAAATCAATATCTTACGAAGGATGGTTCGAGGACTCGAACCCGCGATTCCAAGGAGGATCTCGCTGTGAACATTCGCCCTTTGCATGACCGTGTCGTGGTCAAGCGTCGCGAGGCCAAGGAAGAGGTCCGTGGCGGCATCATCATTCCGGATACCGCCAAGGAGAAGCCGCAAGAGGCCGAGGTGATTGCGGTCGGCCCCGGCAAGTTGAACGACGACGGCAGCCGCTCGGCGATGGACGTGAAAGTTGGCGACCGTGTCCTGATCGGCAAGTACTCGGGCTCCGAGATCAAGATCAGCGACAACGAGTTCGTCATCCTGCGCGAAGACGAGATCCTCGCCGTCATCGAAGGTTAAATCCGCTTTCCACCAGGAGGCTTGAAAGAACTATGGCTGCCAAGACCATCACCTACTCCGAGGACGCCCGTTCGGCGATCCTGCGTGGCGTGTCCAAGCTGGCCGATGCGGTCAAGGTCACGCTCGGCCCCAAGGGCCGCAACGTCGTCATCGAGAAGAAGTTCGGCTCGCCCACCATCACCAAGGACGGCGTCACCGTGGCCAAGGAGATCGAGCTCAAGGATCCCCTCGAGAACATGGGCGCCCAGATGGTGCGCGAGGTCGCCTCGAAGACCTCCGACGTCGCCGGCGACGGCACCACCACCGCCACCGTGCTGGCCCAGGCGATCTTCCGGGAGGGCGCCAAGGTGGTTTCCGCCGGTGCCAACCCGATGGAAGTGAAGCGTGGCATCGAGCACGCCGTGAGGGCCGCGGTCGAGTCGATCGACCACCTGGCCAAGCCGGTCGAGGGCAAGGACATCGCCCACGTCGGCACCATCTCCGCCAACAACGACCCCGAGATCGGCAAGATCATCGCCGAGGCGATGGAGAAGGTGGGCAAGGATGGCGTGATCACCGTGGAAGAGAACCGCGGCATCGAGACCTCTCTCGAGGTCGTCGAGGGCATGCAGTTCGACCGCGGCTACCTCTCGCCCTACTTCGTCACCGACGCCGAGCGCATGGAAGCGGTGCTCGAGAACTGCAAGATCCTGCTCCACGAGAAGAAGATCAGCTCGATGAAGGACCTGCTGCCGATCCTCGAGCAGGTGGCCAAGCAGGGCCGGCCGCTTCTCATCATCGCCGAGGACATCGAGGGCGAGGCGCTCGCCACCCTGGTGGTCAACAAGCTGCGCGGCACCCTGCACGTGGCCTCGGTGAAGGCTCCGGGCTTCGGCGACCGCCGCAAGGCCATGCTCGAGGACATCGCGATCCTGACCGGTGGCAAGGTGATCACCGAGGACCTCGGCATCAAGCTCGAGAACGTGCGCTGGGAGGACCTCGGCGAGGCCAAGAAGGTGGTGATCACCAAGGACGACACCACCGTGGTCACCGACGCCGACAGCGCCAGCCGCCGCGAGTCGATCCACGGCCGCGTCAAGCAGATCAAGAACCAGATCGAAGAGACGACCTCGGACTACGACCGCGAGAAGCTCCAGGAGCGCCTCGCCAAGCTGGTGGGCGGCGTGGCGGTGATCCGCGTCGGCGCGGCCACCGAGACCGAGATGAAGGAGAAGAAGGCCCGCGTGGAAGACGCCATGCACGCCACCAAGGCGGCCGTCGAAGAGGGCATCGTGCCCGGCGGCGGCGTGGCCCTGCTGCGGGCGATCAAGGCGGTGGAGGGTGTAGATGCCCACGGCGACGTCAAGGTGGGCGTGAACATCGTCCGCCGCGCGCTCGAGGAGCCGGCCCGTCAGATCGCCAACAACGCGGGCGTCGAGGGTGCGGTGATCGTGCGCGAGATCATGCACGCCACTGGCGGCAACGGCTACAACGCCGCCACCGGCAAGATGGAGGACCTGCTCGCCTCCGGCGTGATCGACCCGGCCAAGGTGACCAAGACCGCCCTGCTCAACGCCTCCTCGATCGCCGGCCTGATGCTCACCACCGAGGCCCTGATCGCCGAGATCAAGGAAGACGACAAGGGCGGTGGCGGCGGCCACAACCACGGCGGCGGCATGGGTGGCATGGGCGGCGGGATGGACTACTAGTCCTCCCCGATCCCACTGCCCGAAGAGAGAAGCCGGCCTCCGGGCCGGCTTTTTTCTATACTGCCGTCATGCGATCCGTGGCCGACGAGCTGCGCGAGGAGCTGGGCCGGGAAGCACGGGAGCGGCCCCTCGCCGAACGGCTGGAGCTGGCCTTTCGCCTCGGGGAAGAGGGCCTCGCGTTGTTCCAAGCGGCTTCCGGGCTCTCCCGTGAAGAGGCGATCCGAGAACTCGAGCGCCGCCGCCAGGCCGGCCGAACCCCGTCGAAGTGCATGGCGGAGCTCATCGGTTGAGTCTCCTGGCCCAGGTGGTGGCAGTGCTCGAGCGGGCAAGTCACCTATCGAGCCCAGGGAAGCGCCCCTGAGCTTTCGCCATTACGGCGGAGTACCCAGAAGAAAGGTTTATAATGGTTCTCGGCCACTGAAGGTGGCGGCACTCGGGTCGGCCACCTTGCGGCGCCTGAGAGGTGAGGACATGAAGCGCACAGCTTGGTATTGGCTCGCTCTGGGTATTGTTCTCAGCCTGTTGACTTTGGAATCGAGGGCGGCGATCTGCTACTTCGGCTACGCCACCACTCCACCGGCCGACCTCGCGGCCATTTCCAGTTCCGTGCACACCAGTAGCGGTTACTACGTGGTCGCCTCGGCCACGGAGAACGTGGTCACCACCGTGAGCCAGATCAACACGGCGATCGGGCCCGTGATTCTCAATCTCGAGAACCTGATCTGGAACCCGAACCAGGTGACCGGTGTGGACTGCCGCCACTACGAGCGGGGTACCACCGGGACGACCACTTCCAACTACTTGCTTCGGGGCGCCTACGCCAGCAATCTGCAGACGTTCCTCGATGCCAACTCGAGTGTGTTTCAGGGTGGCAACAAAGTGCGAGGAATCGTGGTCTCTTCGGAGGCGAACAATCGCTGCATCGAAAACTGGAAGCTCAACACCGCCGCGACCACCCTCGCCAACTGGTTCACCAGCCACCCCACCCTGGTGCGTCCGCCGTTCATCGTGGGCTACGGCCTGACCAATACCTACATTAACGGCGTTCCCACGATTGTTTCCAAAGGCCTGCCGGTGGACACCAATGGCAACATCGCGAAGTTTCCGTCGGGTATCAATCTCATCGCCTATTGGAGCTACGACATCTGGGATCCCTCGAACGCCGCCCATCCCAACAACTTGAACGGCGAGACCTGGGCCACCATCTCCAACAAGCTGAACCTGGCGCTCCAGCCCGGGCAGCAGACCCTTGGCGTCTTGCAGGCCTTCTGTACTCGTGCTGGGGGTGCGGTCGAGACAGCCTGGGGCATCGGCTGCCCGAACATGGCGGTGTGGAAGCTCGGCGTGGTGGCCGACAACTGGCGCAACTACTGGCTCGCCGACTCGCGCAACGTCGGTGTGATCGCCTTCGCCTGGCAGGACACCCCGGAGTTCTACGGCACCCGCAGCATGTCGCCGATCTGGCCCAACCACTCGGCCATCAACGACATGAGGAACTGCATGATGCTCACGGACCCTGCCGGCCATGAGCCCGTGAAGTAGCCGCTGTGAGGCCCGCCGCCTCGAGGATCGCGGAGCTTCCCCTCCCCGAGGCGGCGCGCTAGGCTCCTGCCTTCCGCGGGAGGGAGCCCATGGCCGAGATCCAGTATCGCTGCGGCAACGACCTCGACCTCGATTCCATGATCGAGCTCTACCGGGCCTCGACGCTGGGTGAGAGGCGGCCGATCGACCACCGCGAGACGATGGCGGCGATGCTCGAGCACGCCAACCTGGTGGTGAGCGCCTGGGACGGCGATCTCCTGGTGGGCATCTCGCGCAGCCTGACGGACTTCCTCTACGTGGCCTACCTGGCGGACCTCGCCGTGCGCGAGAGCCACCAGCGGCAGGGCATCGGCATCGAGCTCATCCGCCAGACCCGCGCTCGCCTGGGCCCCCGAGCCGGCATCGTGCTCCTCGCCGCCCCGGCCGCCGCGGACTACTACCCTCGCATCGGCTTCGAGCACCACCCCCGGGCCTGGACGCTGGGCTCGGGCGACCGCCTGCCGGGCGATCCGTAAGAGCGAGGGCAGCTGGAGCTTCCGGGAAAGGAACATCCGGCTGCCAGGAGGTTGGCCCCCGAAACGGGGAGAAGCCGCGTTTGGAGAACAAAGACGTCCATCGTGCGGCTTTCCGGGCAGCGCCCGGAGGAGTCGCCAGAGAGGAGGCTCCGTGTTCTCCCTTCGCTCCGGCTGTGCCCGGTCACGTTCGCTCTCCGTTCTTCTCGGTCTGATCTGCCTCGCAGCCCTTGAGGGCAGCCCGGCCCTGGCCTTTGCCGGTCCGCCCTCGACCGGCCTCGGCCGGCCCGAGGGCGAGCCGCTGCCCGATCCCCTCGCCGGCAAGGCAGCCTCGGCCCAGCTGATCACCTTCAGCGAATTCCCCCTGGGAACGCAGATCCGCACCCAGTACGCCTCGCGAGGAGTGATCTTCGGCGGCGACTCGCCGTTCATCACCTCCGACAGCTGCAATCGCACCAGCCCGGTGCTCTCGGGCTCGCCCCTGTTCGAAGGGGCGATCGAGGGCACGTTCGTCAGCCCGAACGACGGCCAGACGCCGATCACCGTCAGCGAGTTCTCGCTCGACGCCGGCTGCTTCGACGCCCTGCGCTCGGTGCGCCTCGAATGGTTCGACCGTCAGGGCCGCAAAATCGGCCAGCGCACCGGTACCCAGCGCGGCATCGAGCGGATCACCGTCACCGGCGGCAACATCGCCCGCTTCCGCATCGAGATCATCGAGAACGAGCCGGCCGGCTACGCCATCGACAACCTCACGTTCGACCCCACCATCCGCGCCTCAGTGCTGTTTCGGGAGAGTCAGGACGGCAAGAAGGATGGCACCTGGGCCCTGAGCTCGGACGAAGTGCCCGGCTTCGACCACACCGCTCTGCAGCTGGATGGCCTGGTGTACGAGTCCCACCCGGGCTATCCGGCTGGCACCTACACCGATCCCACCGGCCAGGAGCGCCGGCGCGTGGCCACCGTGCGGGGCGTGCAGTCCGTGCACAGCCGCGGCACCTTCGAACACGACGCCATGCCCGGCCGACCCTCGCCCAAGCTGGACTTCGAGGAAGTCAGCATCGATCGGGGTCTCGCCCAGCGGATGCAGGGCCGCATCCAGCAGAAGATCGACCAGCACGCTGGTTTCCTGTACCTCGACTTCTCCTCGCTCGAGGCCATCGCCACCACGCTGGCTCCCGCCCGACAGAAAGGAGCCGACAACAACTTCACCTGCGTGGGCCTGGTGGAGTGGGCCGCCGAGTCGGCGGGCCACAACGGCGGCGAAGGCTTCGTGCCGGCGCGGTTCGAGTCCTTCCCGCTGGTCTCCAGCCTGCGACCCTTCCGGGTGATCCAGATCCCCCTGCTCTCGCCCCAGCTGCTCAACTACTCCATGCTCTTCGGCGATGCCGTGGGCTCGGCCCGGCAATGGCTCCAGGGCCTGCTCGACCCGGTTGACTTCCTGGTGGTGGACCCTCTCGGCCGCCGCCTGGGCTACCGGGCCGGAGTGGGGGAGATCAACGAGATTCCCGGCGCCTTCTTCAGTGGCGACGGCAAAGTAGAGCAGTACTTCATCCCCAATCCGCTTCCGGGACCCTACCGGGTGGACCTCTTCGGCCTGGGGCAGAGGGTGAACGCCGGTCTGCAGAGCGCCACCGGCGGGCGGATGATCCAACAGATGCTCGGGGCCGGTGAGCGGATGGCGGTGGACCTGATGGTGGACACCGTGCCCGGGGGCCGCGGGGATCTCGATGGCGACGGCGACATCGACTCCCGCGACGCCAATCTCCTCGGCGCTCGCCTCAACACCTTCACCAACGCCTTCAACGATCCGGCCGACCTCGACGGCGACGGCGTCATCACCGACCGCGACAGCGAGCTCCTGGAGGGAGCCTGCTCGCGGCCGGGGTGTGTGCGGGGCGAGGTGACGGCGGCCTGCACGCCGGGCTCCACCACCCTCTGCCTGGGCGGCGGCCGCTTCAAGCTCGAAATGACCTGGAAGACCCCCCAGGGCCAGCAGGGTAGCGGCCACGCCGTGGCTGTGAACCGCGATTCCGGCTACTTCTGGTTCTTCGACGCCAACAACGCCGAGGTGATCGTCAAGGTGATCAACGGTTGCGCGGTGAACAGCCGCTACTGGGTCTTCGCCGCCGGCCTGACCGCCGTCGAAACCCAGCTGGTGGTCACCGACACCGTGCGCGGAGTGACCCGGCGCTTCACCAACACCCAGGGCGTGCCCTTCCAACCCCTCCAAGACGCCGGAGCGTTCGAGACTTGCCCGTGAGGCGGTGGAAAGCGAGGAGGGACTCAACTTCGGGGGGAGATTCGGGGTCTAGACCAGAAGGCGGCGAGCCACCCTCGCCCCCTCTGGCTCGGGCCGGGAGCTCCCGCAAGGAGGTTCGATGAGCGACGATGCCGTTTCGACCGGCTGCGGCTGCGTGCTTCTGGCGTTGGCCCTCCTGCTGGTGGCCCTGGCCTTCCGCGCCTGCGTGGGCCACTGAGGAGGCCCTCGGGCTGAGCGAACGGAACCGGATGGCCGTGCCACCACCGATTGCGAGCCCCGAGGCCGCCGCCGCGCGCGTGCTGGCAGCGCTCGACCTCTGGAGCCACGACCGGCTGGTACGACTGGCCGACGACGAGCGCCGGGAAGCCTTCGAAGCGCTCGAGGCAGCCGCGCAGGCCGTTGTGGCGGGCCTCGATCTCACCGAGGAGGGGCGCGCGCTCTGCCGGGAGCGAACAGGTGCTCTGGCGCTCAACGCCCAGGAGGCGGGCTGGGCGCCCGAGCAGGCCGCGGCCTTGCTGGCCCTGGCTCACGACGAGACAGTAGGAAAAACGTCCCATCCTGTTCTGGTCGAGCGGCTGTTCCTCGCTCAGGCACTCGTAGCTTCTTTGGCTGAGCAAGGCTGGAGCGAGGCCGACCGACTCCAGGACGCGGCCGACTTCGCTCAGAAGCTGGCTGCAGAGGCCAAAGCCCTGCCGATGCTGCCGAAGGCCCTGGAAGCCCGAGTTCGAGAACTCCGCTTCTGGCTCCACCGCTTCGCGGCGCTCAACTACCAGGAGGTCGGAGACGCCCAGCGCTCGATCGACCACTTCGACGAAGCAGCACTTCTCGCTAGCTCAGTCGATGACCGGCTCTCCTGCGTGCTCCAGGGGGTCGACCAAAGCCTCGCCCGCGGAGGAGACAAGCAGCGGGGCTACGACCTGCTCTGCCTTTACCGGGAGGACGCCGAGCAGATCAAGGACCCCGAAGTTCGCGAATACTGGGACGCGGTGTTTGGCGACCTCGCCCGGCAGCTCGGTGCTGAGCTCGGCGGACGATTGGTTCAACTCAGAACACCGGCTCTCTCTCAGGCGCAAGAGTTGACGGTGGATCTCTTGAGACAGAACCCTGGGTCTTCCTCTGGTTCCTTCGAGGCCCAGATTGCGTTCTGCGAGAAAGCGCTGGCAGGGCTTGATGAGCCAGGTCCGAGCCTACGTCACGACCTCCACTGTGCGCTCGCCTACTCCCTCCATGCCACGGGCCGACACGAGGAGGGAGATCTCCACCTCGAGCTCGCCGAGAGACTCGAGCCGCTCTTTAACGATGAGCGGAGCGTGGTGAAAAGGCTGGTCCTGGTTGCACGGCTCCTGAAGCACCGAGGGCGGGTGCGAGAGGCCATCGTGGCGCTCGGGGAGATCGAGGAGAGAGCAAGAGCGAGTTTGGAGGCTGGCGAAGAGCTTGCCTTTCTAGGGGACTACCTCGAAGCGCTAGCGGCCGGGGGGCGCGGGGCGGAGCTCGAGCGGGTGCCGGTGCTGGTGGGGCGGTTGAGAGAGCTCCTGGCCCAGGAGCTGGGCAAACAGCCCGGGCCGGCGGGCCGCCGGCGGGCTCGGGAGACCTACCAGCGCCCGATCGAATCGGCCCTCGGGGCCCTGCTGGCTTCCGCGGAGAGAGTAGGCCTGGACACCCAGGAGGGCGAGCGTCTACTCGCTCAAGCGTGGGACCTGGCACTCGCTACGCGCAACCCGGAGCTGAGCTTGCAACGCACGGCAACTGCGGCTCCCGACGTGGCAGCCGGGCTCCAGGAGAAGGAAGACGGTGCTCACGCTCTCCTGCGGCAGTGGCTTGTCGTCGACGCGCAGGAAGCCGAAGCCGCCTGGCAGCAGGCCCTCGAGGACCTGCTCGACCAGGAAGTGCGAGTGCTCCGGGCGCCCGGTAGGCCGGTCCAGTCGAGCGCCCAGCTCGACAACCAGGCCTTCGGGTTGACGCTGTTTCTGTTTCGGGATCTCTTCCCCAAGCCTCGGCTCGTGGCCCTGTGGCAGGCGCCAGGCTCCTTCGGGCTCCAGTTTCTAGAGCCGGCGGTGCTGGAGAGCCTCGAGAGGGCTGCCCAGGGAGAGCAGGGCCAAGAGAGGCCGGGAAGCACGCGAGGGTTCGGCCGGGAAGGAGCCTCCACGGCCCTGGCCCCGCCCGTCTACGAGCTGCTGCCCGAGGACGCCGGCCTGGCGCTCGAGCGCCGGGCTCCCGCCGCCGAGGGAGACCCCGCCCTCCCGGCCTACCCACTGCCCTGGTACCTCTTCCCGGACGGCTTCCTCCACAGCCTCGACTTCGAGATGCTCCCCGAAGGGCCGGCCGAAGCACCCCGGTTCGGCCAGGGGCGGGCAATCTCGCTGTGTTTGCGCTCGAGCCCACCGCAAGCCGTGGCTGAACGGGTGGATTTCCGCCGGGGCTGGCTCGGCCTCGGCGGGATCGACTATCCGTCGACCTTCGAACCCCTGGAGGCAACCGCTGCCGAAGTGCAGGGCATCGCCGGCCAGCTCGGGCGAGCCGGCCACCCGGCCACCTGGCTGCTCGGCCCGGAGGCCAACGCGGCCCGGCTCGAGGAGCGGCTGGGAGCGTCGCGGCCCTCGGTGCTCCACTTCGCCACGCATGGCCATGCCGATTCCCGCCACCCGGACGCCTGCTGCCTCGTTCTCGCCGACTGCCCCGAGCGGCCAGAGCGCGAGCTCCTGTCTTTCCGCTGTATCCGCCGGCTGCCGCTCGAAGGAGTCCAGCTGGTGGTGCTTTCCGCCTGCCAGACGCTGGTGGGCCGCTCTGGTCGGAGCGCGGGGATGGAGGGGCTGGCCTGGGCTTTCCTCGAAGCAGGGGTCACCCAGGTGATCGCCAGCCGCCGCAAGGTGGGCGACTCCGCTACCGCCCGCTTCATGCGCCTGCTCTACCGCCACCTGCTCGAGGCGCCGGTGGCCGAGGCCCTCGGCCGGGCGCGCGACGAAGCCCTGCGCGTGGCAAGGCTCCGGCCCGAGGACATCGCGGCTTGGTCTGTTTGGTGCTGAACGAAAGTTGTCAACGAGGTGAGCTCGAGAGGCTTGATCGAGGTACGAAGATGACCTCCCCCCTACTACGGCCTGCGGGCGACTGCCGTTCGGAACACCTGGCTTCCGGCGGCTCAGCCGCGCTCGAGGACCTCGAGATCGGCAAGATCCTGGGCTCTGCCAGCTGCCTTCTTGGCGAGAATCAGGTCGTCCCTGGCCAGAAAGGCGATTTCGACCGTTCCCAGCCACTCCCGGACCCGCCGAGCCCAAGCCGAGCCGAACTCAAGACCGGGAATCGACGTCATCAGGTCGATGCGATTGGGTGGATAACCCAGCTGGACGAACTGGCCGGGCTGGGAGAAGTCGGCGCCGCAAAGTCCCAGTTCTCCGAAGCCGAAATCGTTCAGCGCCAGGAGGAGCCGGTCTATGTTCTCGGGTTCAGTGTCGATCCAGAGGTCGATGTCCTTGGTGTAGCGAGGTCGGGCATGGTACGCGAGCGCGTATCCGCCAACGATGAGGGCTCTAACTTGCCGTGCGCCGAAGCACTCGAGCAATTCTTGGAAGCTCGGCGTCAGGTTCACCCTTGGCCCCTTGGTAATCTCGCCGGATCTCTTCCAACGCGTCGATGCGCTCGCGGCCGCTCAATTGTGCCCAGAATTCACGATCCGCATCGGCTTGCTCGGCGAAAGACCCGCCTTTTCTCAACCAGACTGGGGTCATACAGCCAGAGTAGCACGGCAAGAACAAGCGACTCCAGGGCAGCCCGAAGCGGGGGCCTGGCTGTCGAGGCCCTGTCGGGCGGTGTCCGAGAGAGAGCGACGGGTGAGCGTTCCTCTGGAAGGAGTTCTCCGCCACTATGAGCGCGCGCGTGAGTTACCGGGACTTCAGCCTGCTGCTTTCTCCCGGCGGGGCAGGGGGGGCTTCCGTTCGCGTGCTGCGTGCCCCCGATGGCGGCGGCAGTTGCGCCCTCGATCTCGAACCCGAGTTCGTGGCGGAGCTCGGCGAGGCCCGGGCCCGCAGCGCCGAGGAAGGCCGCCTGCAGGAGGGCGGACGGCGGCTTTTCGAGGCGATGTTCCAGGGCCAGGTGGCCACCAGCTTGCGGCGTTCCGAGGGCCGGCTGGACCCCGGCGGGCGCGAGGCTCTCCGCCTGCGCCTGGTGTTCGACCCGCTCGAGCCGAGCGTGGCCGAGCTGGCGAACCTGCCCTGGGAGTGGCTGTGGGATCCGGGCGGCCAGTGCTTCCTGGCCCGCACCCGCGGCACTTCCCTGGTGCGTTCGTTTGAGCTCGCCTACAAGCCGCCACGGCCGTCGCCCGGGCCAGGCAAGCTCAAGGTGCTCGCTGTCAACGCCCCTGCCAACTGGCAGGGGGTGCACGAGCTTCGCCAGGAGCTCGCCGAACTCGAGGCCACTGCTCTGAGCTCGCCGGCCGTGGAGGTGGAGGCCTTGCCGGTGGCCGAGCTGGCCAGGCTGCGCGAGCGGTTGCTCGACGGCGGCCACCACGTTTGCCACTTCATGGGCCATGGCGAGGTGGGCAAGCTCCTGATGAGCGACGGCCGGGGCGGTGCCCAGGTGGCAGAGGCCGAGAGGGTAGCCGAGCTGCTGCGCGACTTGCCCGAGCTCCGACTGGTGTTCCTCAACGCCTGCAGCACCGGCCGGCTGCCCGAGGACGACGCCTTCCGCTCCCTGCCGGTGGCCCTGCTCTCGGCGGGAGTGCCGGCGGTGATCGCCACCCGCGAGCCGATTCTGGGCCAGGCCGCTACCCGCTTGAGCGCCCGGCTTTACCGGCGTCTGGCCGCGGGGGACCCGCTCGAAGCAGCGCTCGTGGAGGGCCGGCTGGCCCTCGATGGCACCGATGGGGCTCCAGACTGGCATTTGCCCATGCTCTTCCTCAGGCCGGACGCCGAGCCCATTCTGCCCCTGCCGCCGGCGCTGTCGCCGGCCCTGCGCGGGGAGATCCGGGACTTCTCCCAGCTGATCGAAGAGCGCAGCCGAGCCTTCGTGGGCCGGGGCTTCCTCTTCGAAGCCCTGGAGCGCTTCATGGCCCGTGCCGATCGCGGTTATTTCTGCGTCGAGAGCCTGCCCGGCCTGGGCAAGACGGCGGTCGCCGCCGAGCTGGTGCGGCAGCGAGGGCTCGTGCACCACTTCAACAGCCGGGCCGAGGGAGTGATCCATCCCCGTACCTTCCTGCGCAGCCTGTGCGCGCGGCTGATCGCTGAGCACGGCCTCGACTATGCAGCGTTGCCCGAGAGCGCCGGAACGGATAGCGCCTTCTTGAGCGAGATCCTGGTGCGAGTCTCCGAGGGCCTGCCAGCCGGCAAGCCCCAGCTGCTGGTGGTGGACGCGCTGGACGAGTCGGACCTCGAGAGCCTGCCGGTGGGCTCGAATCCCCTCTATCTGCCCCGCTTCCTGCCGCCGGGCATCTTCTTCGTGCTCACCAGTCAGAAGCTCAGCCGGGGGATCGACCTCGAGGGCCCGCTGGAGAAGGTGCCCTTGCTCAGGGAGTCCGCCGAGCAGCGGGCGGATGTCGCCGAGCACATCCGCCACCACCTGGGCCTGCCGGGGATCGCCCGCTTCCAGCTGGAGCACGGCCTGTCGGAGCAGAGCTTCGTGGCACTGCTGGTGGAGAAGAGCCAGGCCAATTTCATGTACTTGCGCCACGTGCTGCCCGCCCTCGCTTCGAGAGCCCTCAGCGCCCTCGACCCGGAGGACATTCCCCAAGGCCTCGAGCAGTACTACCGGGTGCACTGGGAGCACATGAAGGCCCGGGCCGGGGCCGATTGGTTCGAGACCGCCCTGCCGGTGCTAGCCGCGCTCACGGTGTGGGACGAGCCCCTCACCGTGCGAAACCTGGCTCGTGCCCTGCGCATCGAGCGCAGCGCCCGGCTGAGGGGCGTGCTCCAGGACTGGCGGGCCTTCCTCCAGGAGAGCCGATCGCCGGAGGGAGAAGCCGCCTTCCAGCTCTACCATCGCTCGTTCCACGCTTTCATTCGAGATCAGGATCAGGTGGAAGGAGAGCGGGTGGACCTGCAGCTCACCCGGGAGCGGATTTTCGAGAACCTGCTGGAAGCGGAGGGCCGCGAGCTCAAGGACTGAGCGGCTCGCTCGCCTCCTGGCACTGCCGCCACCAGAGGGGCCAGCGGTGGCGCCGGAGCCAGACCCAGGCGGGAGCCGCCAGGCCGCCCAGTGGGGCCACGGCGGTGAGGAGCACCCCGAACAAGACCAGCCGGGTGGAGCGGGCGAGCTTCCGGGAGCGGAGGGCCGTGGTGGGCAGGGGATGGAAGAGGCTGCGCACGGCCAGGGCCATCGTCACCATGAACCAGGCCGGGAGCCAGCGCACCAGGGCGAGGAGCAGGAGCCAGCTCCGGCTGCCGAGCTCCCCCTGGCTCTCGAGCCCTCTGCCGAGCGCGGCGGAAAGCACGACCAGGCCCACCCAGAAGATGACGAGGCGGTCGTCCTCCCGGCTGTCGCCGGGCAGCGGCGGCAGCAGGCTGCCCACCCAGCTTGCGAGCAGGTACAACCCTCCGACGAGGGCCGCCGTCTCGAGGACGTCGGTGGCTCGGCGAGGGTCCTCGAGAAGCAGGGCTTCCGCCAGGCCGAGGCCCAGCGCGAGGCCGAGCAGGCTCCGGCCCAGTTGGCGAGCGAGCACTCCGAGCTCGCCCCAGCCTGGCCGGGTGGCGCGGGGCAAGCGCAGCAGACCGGCAGCCACCACGGCAGCACATCCCAGGCCGAGAGCGGCGCCCTGGCCCAGCTGCAGCGCGGCCGGCTGCGCTTGTAGCAGGCGACTCGCGGTTCCGGCTCCGGCGAGAAGGAAGGCCACGTCGAAGGGCAGCGCCAGCAGCCGGAGCCGAATCGCCCAGGCTATTTCGTGCTCCACTCGACCTCGTCCCCGCGAACGGAGAAGGTCGTTGGCGTTGCTGCCCAGGCGTTGCCACCAGGGTAGCGAGGCCTGCTCGCGGGCGATCTCGGCTTCCAGGGCAGGCCAGCGCAGGCGGCGCTCGCCCACGCCGAACGGCCCTCCGGCCAGGCTTTCAGGAGCGTGCCTCCAGGGCCAGTGGAAGGCCTCCGCCAGCGGCAGACCTAGGAGGACGAAGAACGGCCAGGCGGGGGTGGGAAGCAGGAAGGCGAAGCCCGGCAGCAGATGGAGCCAGCGCACCCAGCCGGGTAGCCGCGCAGTTCGGGCTTCCCGCGACAGGGCTCGGCAAAGGGCCCAACAGCCCGCCAGGCGTAGGGCGAGCAGGAGGCCATGGCGCGCCAGCCGATGAGCCGGGGAAGTGGCTCCCGCGAAGCACAGCCCCAATGCCAAGCCGACGCCCAGGAGTGTTACGGTGAGGAGAAGCACCAGAGCGCGAGACGAGCCCAGCCATGGAGCCCAGCGGGCCCCCTGGAATGGGCTAGCGGGCCCGGCCCGCACCGGCGCCGGACCAGGGCTCGGCCGTGCCTTGCGCAGGAAGGAGCGGAGCAGGACGGCGTCGAAGGCGACCACGGTGGCCAGAAGAGCCAGCCCCGCGGCGATGGAGACCCTCGGGCTCCCGAGTCGTGGCTGGGAGAGCTCGTTGGGCTCACCGAGGGCCACCAGCTCCAGCATCCCGCCCCAGAGCCCGGCGAAGACCGCTGCCAAGAAGCCCACCCGCTCGGGATCGAGCAAAGCCGGGTTGCGCCGGCTGCGTAGAGCCGCTTCCCCCAAGGCTTTGCGCACTCGCAGGCGCCGCAGGTGGGTCGCCTGCAGAGCGGCGGCTGCCGGAGGCGGCGGCTCGAGCTGCGCCTGCGGCTCAAGGCTGCGGGCGCGGGAGAGGGCCTGTCGGCATCGTTCGGTCGGGCCGG
>CALMKX010000331.1 GCA_937867335.1 uncultured Acidobacteriota bacterium | reverse complement strand
CGCGGGCCGGGCCGCCAGCGCGGGCAGGGCGCTGCGGCTGGTGTTGCGCAGAAATTCCAGGGCGGCCGGCGAGACGAGCATTCCCGGCCCCTCCGTGGCGGCGCAGCGGCGGCAGATCAAGGCATCCCCGGTGGGAGCGAGCGAGGCCGCCTCGCCCGGCTCGAAGGGATTGCCGCAGAGCGGGCATTCGCGCGGTGGCGGAAAGATACCGGCCAGGCGCAGCACCCAGGTTTCGTAGTAGCGGGCCGCCAGGTTCAAGTCGGCGCCCTCGCGCAAAGCCTCGAGGGTCGAGTCCAGGAGTCGGAACGCCGTGGGCGCCTCCTCGTTCTCCTGGGCGAAATGGCTCATCGAGTCGGCGAGATAGCTGCCGAGCAGAATCTCCTCGAGCGAGCGGCAGAGGAAGTCCGCCGGGCGGACGAGCTCGACGTCGGTGATGCGAACGAGGTCTCTGCCTTGCTTGTCGAGCCACGTAACCTTGACCTTGGCCAGGGGTTGTAATTGGCCGGCGAACCGGCTGTGCTTGCGCTTCGCCCCGGAGGCGACTCCCCTCACCCGGCCTTGCTCGACAGTCAGGAAGCTGACCACCCGGTCGCGATCGTGGAGGTCGAACACATCCAGGAGGATCGCGACTGCACTGGCGAACCGCACGAGCTCGGCTCCTCGCCGCTCGCCGGCGGGAGGACAAGCCTGCCGGCACGGGGACGGCTGATCGTAGCACGGCCGGAGACGCTGCTCGCGGCTCCGCCTCCCTCGTTCACCTCTTGCCATGCCACCATGCTGTGCTTACACTCGACTCATGATCCGCACACAGATCCAGATTACGGAACAACAAGCTCGGGACCTGAAGAGGCAATCACGAGAGCAGGGTGTCTCGATCTCGGAGCTGGTCCGTCAGGCGCTGCAGCAGAGCCTGGATCGGCGCGATGCCTCCCTGCGCACGCGCTATCAGAAGGCAGCCGAGTTGGTAGGCGCGTTTCGAGATCTGCAAGGAGCTACCGATGTGGCCGTCGACCACGACCGCTACCTCGACGAGGCCTACCGTTGAGGCAGATCCTGGTCGATACCTCGGCTCTGTATGCGCTCCTGGTCGAGTCCGATCAGGCTCATACCCAGGCCGTTCGGGCCTTCGAGCAGCTAGCTCGTCGCGAGGACGCCCTGGTCACGACCTCCTACGTGCTGGTCGAGCTCTACGCGCTCCTCGGCCGAAGGGTGGGGATGCAAGCGGTCGCCGCGACTCGCGAGAGCCTGGCTCCGTTGCTGACCGTGCTCTGGGTGCAGGAGGAACTCCATGAGCGCGCCCTCGACCTGGTCGTGAACAAGACTCAAGCAGGCCTCAGCCTGGTCGACGCGAGCTGCTTCGTGGCCTGGAGCGACGGACGCTTCGATGCCGTCTGGGCCTACGATCGTCACTTCGAGGTTGCGGGCTTCCCCTTGCTTGAAGCTTGAGAGCCGAGGGCGAGCCCTGTTCCTCAGCCCAGGTCCACCGCCTCGGCATCGCGCTCGAGGTCGGCGAGGACGTCCTTCCTTTCGCGCCAGCCGGGCTCCACTTTGACGAAGAGCTCGAGGTAGACCCTGCGGCCGAGGTAGGCCTCGAGGTCCAGCCGGGCCGCGGTGCCGATCTCCTTGATGCGCTGCCCGCCCTTGCCGAGGAGGATGCCCTTCTGCCCGGGCTTCTCCACCAGGAGCGTGGCGGAGAGGCGCACCAGGCCGCGGTCCTCCATCTCCTCCCAGCGGTCGAGCACCACGGCGGTGGCGAAGGGCAGCTCGTCGCGGGTCAGCTCCAGCACTTTCTCGCGGATCCGCTCGGCCACCAGGAAGCGCTCGGGATGGACGGTCAGAAGCTCCGGGTCGAAGCTCGGCTCGCCTTCCGGCAGCATCCCCCACAGCAGCTCGAGAGCCTGCTCGCAGCCGTCGCCGGTCAAGGCCGAGATCGGCACGATCTCCGCGTAGCCGCGGGCGGCGTAGGCGGCGATCCGCGGCAGCAGCCGGGGCTTTTCGATGCGATCCACTTTGTTGAGCAGCACCAGCTTCTTGCCGGGGGCCGCGCCCACCAGCTCGGCCGTAAAGGACTCACCCTTGCCCGGGGGCTCGGAGGCGTCCACCAGCAGAACCACCACATCGGCCCCCTCCAGAGCTTCCCGGGTGAAGCGCATCATGCGCTGGTTCATCTGGTGCACCGGCCGGTGGATGCCCGGGGTGTCGTAGAAGACCATCTGCCCCCGCGGCTCGGAGAGAATGCCGACGATCGACCGGCGGGTGGTCTGCGGCTTGTCCGAGACGATCGAGAGCTTCTCGCCGAGCCAGCGGTTCATCAACGTCGACTTGCCCGCGTTCGGCCGTCCCACCAGGGCCACCGTGCCGGCGCGGGACCGGGTCTCAGGCATAAGCCTCTTTCTCCTCCGAGCCGAGCTTCTCGATGCGCACCCGCTCGATCCGCCGCTCGCGAATCTCCTCCACCGTGAGCTTCAAACCTTGAGTCTCCACCACCGCCCCCACCTCGGGAACCTCGCCCAGCATATGGAGAATCAGCCCGCCCACGGTCTCGTAGGGTCCTTCCTCCACCTCCACCCCCACCAGATCCGCCAGCTCTTCGATGTGGCGGCGGCCCTCGATGCGCCAGCTACCGTCGGCCAGGGGCTGGGGGGTCTCGGCCAGGCTCTCCGGTTCCTCGGAGATGTCTCCCACGATCTCCTCGACCAGATCCTCGAAAGTCACGAGCCCGGCCACGCCGCCGTACTCGTCCACCACCAGGGCCATCTGCTGGAAGCGGGCCTGGAGCTCCCTCAGCAGCTCGTCCAGGGGCTTGGTGAGCGGCACGAAGTAGGGCGGCTTGGCGATGTCGGCCGCGGTGGGTCGTTGGCCGGCGTAGAGCCCACGCAGCAGGTCTCGCACGTGGAGCACACCCACGATGTGGTCGATCGACTCCCGGTAGAGCGGAATGCGCGAGCGTTTGCTCTCGATGAAGCGGCTCGCCAGCTCGTCCAGGCTGGATTCGATCGGCGCGCAGACCATGTCGATCCGCGGCGTCATCACGCTCTTGGCCTGGGTCTCGCCGAGGTCTACCACCCCGCGCACCATCTCGCCCTGGTCCGGCTCGAGAATGCCCTCGCGCTCGCCCACCGCGATGAACTCCTCGATCTCTTCTTGCGAAGCCTCGTCGTCGTCGGAGTCGTCCTCGTCCTCGCCTTCGGTGTCGGGCATCCACAGCGCCACCAGCGGCACCAGGGGCGAGGCGAGCACCAGGCAGGCGCGATACAGCCAGGTGAGCCGCCGCAGCGCCTCCTCCGGATCGTGGCTCACCAGGCGGCGGTTCGAGAGCTCGACCAGAAGGGCCAGGAGCGCCACGACGCCCACGGCGGCGAGCGTGGCCCGCCCGCCCGGGATCCCCAGGCTCTCGAGCCAGAGCAGCAGCAGCACGGCCACCACGCTCGGGATCACCTTGGCCACGAACGAGAGCAGGTAGCGGAAAGCTTCGAAGCGACGGGGCTGGTCGAAGAGATCGCGCAGTCTGCCTCGAGCTTCTTCGGCGAAATGGCGAAGGCGGATCGGGCCGCTGCGCTCGAGCAGCGCCGAGATCACGATCACCACGTAGGCCACGGCCGCGAGGGCCACGGCCAGGCTACCGAGCAGCGAAGGAGTCATGGCCGGTGGACCCACAGCCGGCGCAGATCGGCCTCGAGCGCCTCCATCTCGCCGTTGTCGGTCTCGTGATCGTGGCCGAGGCAGTGCAGCATGCCGTGGAGAATCAACGTGCGCAGCTCCTGCTCGATGCCGTGTCCGGCCTCGAGAGCCTGGCGGCGGGCCACCGGCACCGAGATCACCACATCTCCCAGGTGATGGCCCTCCTCCGTGGCGCCGCCCGGGAAGGAGAGCACGTCGGTGGTCTTGTCCTTGTTGCGGTAGAGGCGGTTGAGCTGGCGCATCTCGCGGTCGCTGACGAAACGCACCACGAAGCTCGAGGAGCCGGGCGCCAGCTCGGAGCTCAACAGCTCGATCCACGGCCGCAGGCGGCGCGCCCCCGCCTCGCGGTACTGGCAGGGGTTCTGGAGGGTGACCTCCGGCGGGCGGTGGCCGATCGCAGTCCTCGAAGTGGAAAAGGCGCGCATCAAGGGCGGTCTCCGGCGAGGCTCGGGGGCAGCGGCGACCCCGGGCCCCGGGCTCCCGCGGGCAATCTCACCGGCCGGCATCGCGGCCCCGAGTCTATCCTGCCCATCCCCCGGCCTTCAGGAAGCCCGCCGGGCGACCTGGCTCGGCCGCGGGCGCTCGGCGGCCTCGCGGCGGTTGAAGTCGAAGCCGGGGTAGTCGATGCGCTGGTGGAAGATGGTGGCGAGCTCGGCGCGGAAGACCTCCGCGATCCGCCGGAGGTCCGAGAGGGTGAGGTCGGTTTCGTCGAGTTGGCCGTCGCTCTGGCAGTCGTCCACGATGGCGCGGATCAGAGCCTCGAGTTTCGCCTCGGTGGGCTCGATCAAGGTCCGGCTGGCGGCCTCCACGGCGTCGGCGAGCATCAACACGCCCATCACCCGGTTCTGCGGGCGCGGCCCCGGGTAGCGGAACTGCTCTTCGGTGGGCGACATCTCGGCCTGGGTCTCGAGCGCCCGGTTGTAGAAGTACTTCATCAGCCGCGACCCATGGTGCTGCTCGATGGCGTCGATCAAAGGCTGAGGCAGATGCGCCTCCCGCGCCATCGCCGCCCCATCCTTGATGTGCCGAATCAGCACCTGGGCGCTCATCGAGGGCTGGAGCTTATCGTGGGGATTGGCGCCGCCTCGCTGGTTCTCCACGAAGTAGTCCGGCCGCACCACCTTGCCGATGTCGTGGTAGAGCCCGGCGGCGTAGGCGAGAGGCGCATCGTCGCCGATCACCTCGCAGGCCTGGCGGGCCAGGTGCCCCACCATCAACGAGTGCTGGAAGGTCCCTGGCGCCTCGAAGGCCAGCCGCCGCAGCAAGGGCAGATTGGTGTTGGCGAGCTCGCCCAGCCGGATGTCGGTGGTGAGGCCGAGAACGGCTTCGAGGATCGGCAGGGCGAAGCTCGCCACGGCAGCCACCAGGAGCCCGCCGGCGAAGGCGCAGACCAGGTCGAGTCCCAGCTGGGCGGCATCGAACTCGGCCCTCGGGGCGAGCACGGTGAGCACCACCACCAGGGCCATGTTGACGGCGGAAGTCAGCAGGCCCAGGCGGGTCATCACCAGCCGATGCCGCACCTGGAAACGGCCGAGGCCGTAGATGGCAGCGAGCGAGCCAGCCATGCCGTAGATCGCCAGCGAAAGCCCGTCGCCTCCCGGCGCGAGCCGTGCGATCAGCAGGCAGAACAGCGCCGCCAGCACGAGAGCCGCCTGCCGGCCCAGCAGCAGCGCCGCCAGCATGGCCGGGGCCGCGAGCGGTACGCCGTAGGCCCAGGCCCGCGGCGAGTCGAAGGGCGCGTGCTCGAAAGCCGAGCCGAGGGCGTCGGCGATCAGCAAGTTCAGGCGGGCGCCGGCGAAGGACAGACCGAGCAGCAGGAGAAAGGCGGCGAAGAGACGCCGCCGCTCGCGCAGCGTCGGCGTGGGCACACCGCCGAGCGCCAACCAGGCCACCACGGCCGAGGCGGCCAGCAGCAGCAGCACGCCGAGAGGAGGCAGAGCGCGGTCCTGCCAGCGCCCGCTCGCCTGGCCCGAAGCCCGGATCAGGCGCACCGCCGCGGGCGAGAGCTCGTCGCCCTTGCGAGCGATCACCTGGCCCCGCCGCACCTTGCTGAAGCTCAGGCTCACAGCCGCCGCGGCCTCCTCCTGGCGGCGATTGGTCTCGCTCTTGTTGAAGTGCAGGTTGGGCTCGAGATTCTCGACCAGGAAGCTCTTCAGCTGGCGGCGCTCCGCTCCCGACAGGCCGCTCCAATCCCGTACCGCCGCCTCCACCAGCTCGGTCACGCCCTCGGGATAGCCGAGAAAGGAGTAGAGGTCGAAGCGGGAGCGCTCGCTGCCGGTGAGCAGGTTGCGCACCAGCACTCCTCGCAGCCGATGCTCGAGCAGGGCCTCCTTGGACAGCACCACACCGCGCTTGGCGACCTGCGAGGCCACTCCTTTGAGCCGCTCCTCGAGGTCCGGGGCGAAGTTGCGGTGGAGGAAGACCCTGAGCTGCTCCGGACTGAGCTTGAGATGAGTTCCGGAGATCAGGCCCGAGAGCGCGGTCTCGCTCTCGCCGTGGCCAGTCACGATGTCTCGGCCCTGTTCGAAGAGCCCGGCGATCTCGGCCTCGGTGGCCGGGTTGGGATCGTAGTCGTAGACCGGCTGCGACTCCTCTCGAGCCTTGTCCTGGCGGTGGCGGGTGGTCTCCTCGTCTGGCACCAGGAGCTCTTCCGGCGCGAGGTAGTCGCGATCCGCGATCGCCCCGGCTTCGACTCGCGGCGCGAACACCAGGCCGCTCGGCAGCAGGGCCACGGTACCGACCAGGGCAAAGCCGGCCAACCAGTAGCCAGGCTTCTCGAGCCCGGCCTGCCACCACTCGACGGCACGGGCCAGAAGCCGAGTGAAGCGGCTCGGAGCCGGCAGGCCCTGGCGGATCGGCGCTACCGGCGCCAGCCTGGCGCGGCGGCTCTGGCGGGAAGCCATGGTGCCCTACTCGTCCACTCGCGGCTCGGCCGCCAGTGGCCGTCTCCCCTCCCCCGAACGCTCCCCGCGAGCTACATCCCAGCGGTTGTAGGCGGTGATGATCTTCTGCACCAGATGGTGCCGCACCACGTCGCGCTCGTCGAAGTCCACGAAAGCGATGCCCTCCACTCCGCTGAGCACTTGGCGCGCTTCCGCCAGGCCGGAAGTCTGCCCCCTGGGCAGATCCACCTGGGTCACGTCGCCGTTGATTACGGCCTTCGAGTTGAAGCCGATGCGGGTCAGGAACATCTTCATCTGCTCGCTGGTGGTGTTCTGGGCCTCGTCGAGGATGATGAAGCTGTCGTTGAGCGTCCGGCCACGCATGAAGGCGAGCGGCGCCACCTCGATGACGCCGCGCTCGAGCATGCGCACGACTTTGTCGTAACCGATGAGATCGTAGAGGGAATCATACAGCGGCCGCAGGTACGGGTTCACCTTCTCGGCGAGATCCCCGGGCAGGAAGCCGAGCTTCTCGCCTGCCTCCACCGCCGGCCGGGCGAGCACGATGCGGCGGATCTTCTTCTCCGCCAGGGCTGCGGCGGCCATGGCTACGGCGAGGTAGGTCTTGCCGGTGCCGGCCGGGCCCACCGAAACCACCAGGTCGAAGTCGAGCATGGCCTGCAGGTACTGCTGCTGGCGCAGGCCCCGCGGCGCCACCAGCCGGCGAACCGCGGCGAGCGGCCCGTCCGGCTGGAAAAAGGAAACCACCGAAACCTCGGGCTCCTCGGCCGCGAGGCGGATCGCCGTGGCGACGTCCCCGGGCCGGAAGCGGTAGCCGAGGTCGAGCAGCTCGGAAAGCTCGCGCATCAGCCGCTCGGCCCGGGCGGCACCGGCCGCGTCGCCGCCGATCTTGAGCTCGGAGCCCCGTACCGCCAGTGTCACGCCGAAGGTCCGCTCGATCCTCTTAAGGTTCTCGTCGTGGGTGCCGAACAGGCTCTCCAAGCCGTGCTCGCCGAGAGAGACGGTGATCATGCGGCCTCCTCGACGAGCGGAACCGCCCCGTGCTGGCTATTTCTTCGCATAGTCGTAGAAGCCACGCCCGCTCTTCTTGCCCAAGCGGCCGGCGAGCACCATCTGCTTCAAGAGCGGCGGCGGCGCGAAGCGCTTCTCCCGGTACTCCTCGAACATGATGTTGGCGATGTAGTAGGTGGTGTCGAGGCCCACGAAATCGAGCAGAGTGAAGGGCCCCATCGGGTAGCCGCAGCCCAGCTGCATGCCCTTGTCGATGTCCTCCACGGAACCCACGCCTTCCTCGTGGGCGCGGATCGCGTCGAGCAGGTAGGGCACCAGCAGGCGGTTGACGATGAAGCCCGAGTTGTCGCTGGCGGCCACCGGCTCCTTGCCGATCGCGCGGGCGAACTCGAACACCGCCTCGACGACGTCGTCGGCCGTCATCAGGGTGCGCACCACCTCGACCAGCTTCATCACCGGCACCGGGTTGAAGAAGTGGAGGCCGACGAAACGATCCGGCCGCCGGCTGTTCATCGCCAGCTGGGTCACCGTCAGCGAGGAGGTGTTGCTGGCGAAGATCGCCTCGGCGCCCACCACTTCGTCCAGAGCACGGTAGGCCTTGGCTTTCTCCTCCACGTTCTCGATGATCGCCTCCACCACCAGATCGCAGTCGGCGAAGGCGGCGAAGTCGGTGCTGCCGGAGAGGTTGGCGAGCGTGGCATCCCGCGCCGCCGCCTCGAGCTTGCCTTTCTCCACCGCCTTGTCGAGCGAGCCGCGGATCCTGCCGAGCCCGCGATCCAGCACCTCTTGAGTCACTTCTCGGACCACCGTGGGATAGCCGGCGCGGGCTGCGACCTCGGCGATGCCGGCACCCATCAAGCCACATCCCACCACTCCCACTTTCCGAATCTTCATGGCAGATCCTCTCTTCTTTGGTCTCTCTGAAACGGATTTCTCGGCGCGGCCTGGCGTGGGCTGGCAGGCACGGCCACTTCCTCGATGCGACGACCGCCGCCGGGCTGGCGTGAGAGCTCGAGCGAAATCGCCCCTCGGACCTCGAAAGGCAGCCGCTCGGCCCACTCCACCACCTTCACCCCTTCTCCCGCAAGTAGCTCTTCGAGACCCAAGCGGGACAGCTCGCCGGGCTCGAGCCGATAGAGGTCCACGTGCACGAAGCGGCCGCCCTCGCCCTGGTGTTCGGCGATCAGGGTGAAGGTGGGTGAAACCACCGCCCGGGGTGGCACTCCGAGCGCCCCGGCCACGCCCCGGGCAAGAACTGTCTTGCCACTGCCCAGCTCGCCCGACAGCAACAGCGTGCCATCGGGGCGCAGCTCCTCGGCGAGCGCCGCGCCCACGGCGAGGGTCTCCTCCTCGCTCGCGCTCACCCAGCTCCTCATGGTTCGGCCGTAGCGGCGATCGCCCCGGGGAGCTCCTCGAGGAGGTCCGAAGCGGCTAGAGCCTGGGCCCGGCGGCGCTTCGAGGCGGCATCGCCCGCGGCGCCGTGGACGTACACCGCCCCGGAGGCCGCGAGCGCCGGCTCTCGCCCCTGGGCGAGAAGGGCCGCGATCATGCCGGTGAGGACATCGCCCATGCCGCCACTCGCCATTCCAGGGTTGCCCGTGGGGTTCACCCAGATCCTGCCGCCGGGCTCGGCGATCAAGGAAAGCTGGCCCTTGAGCACCACCACGGCCGAAGCGAGCTCGGCCGCCCGCCCGGCCGCCGCCAGGCGATCCGCCTGCACCTCGGCGCTCGAGCAACCGAGCAGTCGGGCCATCTCGCCGGGATGAGGCGTGAGAACAGTGGGCCCGGGCCGGCTCGCCAGCTCCTCGATGCGACCCTCGAAAGCGTTCAGGCCGTCGGCGTCGAGCACCAGGGGCAAGGGACAGCCGAGCACCACCCGGCGAATCGCTTCCTCGGCTCCCGGGAGGCGGCCGAGCCCCGGGCCGAGGGCGAGGGCAGTCTTGCCGGCGGCGGCCTCGAGAATCGCTTCGGCCGCCTCCGCCACGAGCTCGCCCCGGGCATCGCAGGCGAGGCCGAGGGTCATCGACTCGAGCGAACCGAGGTCCACCGGATTGCGCACCGCCGCTGGCGTGGCCACGGTGACCAGGCCGGCCCCCGAGCGCACCGCGGCTCGCGCGGCGAGCACCACTACTCGCTGTCCGACTACGGGGTGAGCACCGGCGAGGTCACGGA
>CALMKX010000330.1 GCA_937867335.1 uncultured Acidobacteriota bacterium | reverse complement strand
GACTCCCCCGCCACAGACCCCGGCGACGCCGGCGCCGAATTCTCAGTCGTCGGCAACGCCCGCCCCCGCTGCCGGAGAACAAGCAGGCGATCCCGACGCGATCCTCCATCGAGTCGCGGACTTCTACAAGCAGACGCGGTCAATGCAGGTCGACAGCCTGCAGACGATGCAAGTAACGGCGCAGGGCATAAAGCAGGAATTGGAGACCCGCCGCTCGATCATTGTCGAGCGGCCCAACCGCATTGCCGTCCGAACTTCCACTAACGTGATGGGCTTTGATCTCGTGTGCGACGGCAAGGAGTTGTTTACAGCGATCGCTGCGCTCAAGAAGTATTCCGTCGGGCCGGCCCCGCAGGGACTCGACGAGTTGGCCTCGAATCCGCTGTTGGGAGGCGGGAGCACGGGCATGCAGGCCAGCATTGCAATGCAACTGCTGGTCGATGATCCGTATGCCCAGGTTATGAAGGGCGTGCAGAAGACGGAGTTGGTCGGCACCGAGACGCTGGACGGAAATGTGCGGGCTACTCACCTCAAATTCGTCCAGGACGATTCCGACTGGGATTTATGGACGGCGGCCGAGGGGGATCCGGACGTGCTCAAGGTTTCGGCCGACATGTCGAAGACACTGGCCAAGACCGCGGAACAACTGGGCGACAAATTCAAGAACATGCAGATGGTCGTCACCGAGGTGTTTCAGAACTGGAAGTTCAATGCTCCGCTGGAAGCCAATGCGTTTGTCTTTACGCCCGCAGAAGGAATGCAGAAAACCGACGATCTGCTGGGCGGCCTCGGCGGCGGAGCGCAGGAACCCTCGCCGCTGCTCGGCAAGCCGGCGCCCGCCATCAAGCTGGCCCTGCTGGACGGCGGGGACTTTGAGTTGGCGGAACATGCGGATAAATCGATTGTGATGGTCGACTTCTGGGCCACCTGGTGCGGCCCCTGCCACGAGCAGACCAAGGTGCTCAAAGGGCTGTACCCGGAGCTCCGGGAAGGAGGCGTGACCCTCCTCGCCGTGAATTCCGGAGAAGACGAGGAGACCGTGCGCAGCTTCGCCGCCCGCTCGCCGTTCCCCTACCCGGTGCTGCTCGACCCTCGCGACTCGCTCTCCACCCAGTTCCAGGTCTCGGTGCTGCCCACCCTCGTCGTGATCGACCGCCACGGCAAGGTGATGGCCTTCGAGGAAGGCCTGGTGGACGGCGATTCGCTGCGCGAGACGCTCAAGCGAGCGGGAGCGTAGCCGGCCGGGGCGAGGAGAAATCGGCGCCTTCGCCGTCCAGCCCATCCTCCGGCTCGGGCAGGGCGAGGGAGAGCAACCCCACCAGGGCTTTACCGAGAAAGTCGAGCGAGCTTTCGATCGGGAACACGCTCGCGGGCAAGCAGGCGAGCACCTCGTCGAGCGGCAGCCGTGCGTGGGGCAGGCAGAGAGCGCCGTGGTCGAAGAGAGGAAGCAGGTCCTGTTGAGACCGAAGGGGAAAGCAGAGGCGTTCCTGTGCCAATTTGGCGCCATGGGTGGCCAAATCGAGGCCCGGGAGTCGCTGGGCTCCGGCTGAGTCCGGATAAGAGGCCCGAGGCCATCTCTCGGGGCGGAACTCGGCAGCCATGGTCGCTTTCCTCCGGATCGTCCACAGTGGCCGCTTGAGCGCGGCACTCAAGCAAGCAAGACGAAAGCTTGGGCGGCCCGGTATTAGGCTGCGTTACGGCCGGGAGGCCGGCTGGCCCCGAAAACAAAGAGGGAGCT
The DNA here is from genome assembly GCA_937867335.1 of uncultured Acidobacteriota bacterium. GTDB lineage: Bacteria > Acidobacteriota > Thermoanaerobaculia > Multivoradales > SZUA-115 > JAXLQX01. Next base: position 6,230 of record CALMKX010000330.1, on the reverse strand, counting down.
TCCGGTTGGAAGCTCCCTCCCTTTCTGGCCCTCCTGGGAAGTTCGGCGCGCGCTTGGCGGCCTTCCGCGAGGTCTTACTGGAGGACTACGAGAGCCACCCGGCGATTCTGGGCGCGACCCTCACGGCTGCCGTTGTCGGCGATCGGCGCCGACTCGCCGTAGGAGATCACGGACATCCGGTGGAGCGGAATGCCCTGGGTGGACAGGTAGCGGCGTACGGCTTCCGCCCGCTCTTCGCCGAGCTTGAGGTTGTAGTCCTCGCCGCCCACGGAATCGGTATGCCCCTGGATCTCGATGTAGACGTTCTTGTTCTCGGCCTTGAGCTGCTCGGCGAACTGCTTGAGCGCGGCCGAAGCGTCCGGACCGAGGTCCGACTTGGAGATGGCGAAGCGCACCTTCGAATCGGTGAGCACCACCTCGTAGAGCAGCTTCCCTTCCGCCAGCTTGCCAGCCTGCTCGGCCCGCGCCAGAGCTTCCTGAGCGGTCTTCGAAGTGGCCTGGATCTGCGAGCCCTGCTGCTGGATCTGCTCGCCCTGTTTGTTGATCGTCTCGTCGTGGCGGCGGATGCTGCTCTGGGCCTCCTCGACCTTGGTCTCGACGTCGTCCACTCGCTTGTTGACGCCGGTGACTTCGCCTTGCACGTACTTCTTGGTGGCGCAGCCGCTGGCCAGGAGGCCCACGGCGAGCGCCAGGATGGGGATGATCTTTTTCATGCTCAAGCTCTCCTTGTCCTGTCCGGAAACGGCCGGAGGATCCGAGCCGCTCCGTAATATTGAGAAAATTCTATCAGCCCTTGCCCGCCAGGGCGACCGGTAAGTTCCCCGTATACCCTTGGCGAGACAGCACTTTCACGTTTTTGCGCGGCACTTCCACGCGCAGGCGATGGCTCGTACGCTTCCCCCGGCCACTGGTGGAGAAGGAAAGCACATATTGGTGGCGCAGGTCGTCGACGATGTCCACCACGGCTTCTTTGAGTGCGTTGGGCCCCTCGACCGGGAAATAACGGCCACCGGTGTAGAGAGACAGCAGGTTCAGGACGTCCGCGAAGCGCCCCAGCTTGTCGCCGTTGGGGGCGAGGTCGTACGGGCTCCCCGAGCCCAGGCCCAGGACATAGACCGGAATCTGTGCGCTGCGCACCAGGTTCCGGGCTTCTTCGGGACTCAGGTTGCTGGCGTTGTCCACGCCGTCCGTGACCAGCAGCGCCGCGCGCTTGGCGTGCGAGCCGCCGGCGGTGATCTCCGGGAGCCAGGCGACGGCGTCGTTCAACGCCGTGGTGCCGTAGGCCTCCCAGCCGGCGACCGACTCGCGCAGGGCTTGCAGGTCCGAGGTGAACGGCACATCGACGCTGGTCTTGCCGTCGGCGAAGATAGCGAGAGCGAATTCGTCGAGGTCGGTCGCCTGGTCGAGGAAGAAGCGCACCGCCTCTCGGCTGGCTTCGAGCTTGCCGCCCGAGCCCATGCTGCCGGAGAGGTCCTGGAGGAAGACCGTCGAGAGAGGGGCGTCGCTGCGGTTCTCGAAGCTCTCGATCGGTACTGGCTTGTCGTCGACGAAGAGGCGGAAGTCCTCGGCTTTGAGGCCGCGCAAGTAGCCTTCGTTGCTGCGCACCACCACCGGCACCAGCACCAGTCCCACGCCGACGTCCTCGCTGAAGCCTCCGTCGAGGGGCTCCTGGGCGAGCAGAGGAAAGGGGACCTGAGCCCACAGCAGGGAGCCGAGGGCGAGGGCCGGGAGGCGGCGACGGAGCTCTGCTAGCCTAGTTACCAAGGAGTGCCTCATGGCGAGCATGATCAACATCCGGAATCTCTCGATCAAGTGCGGCCGGTGCAACACCTACCAAACGCTCACCAGCTTCGCGCGGCGGGAGGAGTGGAACGTCTACACCTACGAGTGCGAGAACGGGATCTGCGATCCGGGCGAGACCCGGACCCTGCTCGAAGTCCCGGCCGAGCTCGACGAATTCGCCCGACGGGACCCCGGCTGGCGAGGTGGTGGCCGGCACGGCGAAATGGGGGAAGGTGGCGGCGAAAGCTAGGCCGGCGAGGCCGGTAGCCGCTTCGAGAACCGCTGTGCTACTGTCGCGAAGCAGCGTTACAACCTGCCCGCGAGCCGCGGGAGAATCCGAGCAAGTGGAGACGAAGGAATGAAGACGGTCGTTCACATTGTGGGCACGGGGACCATCGGCGAGCCGCTGATCGGCCTTTTCACCGACTTCCGCGAGAAGATGGGGATCGACGAAGTCACCTTCCACAAGCGGACGCCTCTCCCCGGTGACCGAGCGAAGATCAACCACTTGATGGCCCGCGGCGCCCGGTTGGCCGTCGACCGCGAACAGCAGGAAGCCTTCGAGAAGCTCGGTCATACGGTCAGCTACGAATCCCGGGAGGCTCTCGAACGCGCGACCGTGGTGATCGACTGCACCCCGGCCGGAAACAAGAACAAGGCGGCGATCTACCAGAACCTCTCCGGCCCGCGCGGCTTCATCGCCCAGGGCAGCGAGTTCGGCTTCGGCAAGCCCTACGTGCGGGGCGTCAACGACGAAGTGCTCGTCCCCGGCGAGGATCGCTTCCTGCAAGTGGTTTCCTGCAACACCCACAACATCACCACCTTGATCAAGACCATCTGCGACGAAGGGGACCAGGGCTACAACCTGGACCGGGCCACCTTCGTTTGCATGAGACGCGCCAACGACGTCACCCAGGCCGACGATTTCGTGCCGGCGCCCTCGGTGGGCAAGCACGACGACGCCGAGTTCGGTACCCACCACGCCCGCGACGCTCACCACCTCTTCACCACTCTCGGCAAGGACCTGGACCTCTTCTCGAGCGCCGTCAAGCTCAACACCCAGTACATGCACTCGCTGTGGTTCAGCTTCAACCTGGCGCGGGATCTTACCCGCGATCAGGTCGTAGAGCGCCTCAAGAGCAACATGCGGGTGGCTTTGACCGACAAGCGGATGGCCAACCTGATCTTCAGCTTCGGCCGCGACCACGGCTACTACGGGCGCATCCTCTCCCAGACCGTGGTGGTAGTGCCCACCCTCACCGTGCGGCGTGGCCGCGAAGTCTACGGCTTCTGCTTCACGCCCCAGGACGGCAACTCGTTGCTCTCCTCGGTGGCGGCGGCGCTCTGGCATATCGACTCCGATCCGGAAAGCGTCAGCGAGCGGCTGCAGTACATCCGCCGCTGGGTGTATTCCGAGATCTAGCCACCCAAGGCCGGTGGGGCCGCTCGAGCCCGAGCGGCCGCCCTGCCATGCCGCCCTTCCAGCTCTCGCTCGGCGACCTGCGCCTGACCGGCACCTCGAGTGCGGGTGAGGAGACCTGGTTTCGCCTCGACCCCCCGGGCCTGGCGCTCGATGTGGGACGCGGCGCAGGCGAGCTCGTAGGGGTCCGGCACCTGTTCTTGAGCCACGGCCATCTCGATCACGCCGGGGGCCTGCCCTGGCTGCTCTCGCAGCGCAAGCTGAACCGGATGCCCGTGTGCCGAGTCTATTGCCCCGCTCCCATCCTCGCCGAGGTGGCAGCCTTCGTGGCCGCCGCGGAGCGGCTGGAGCGCACCGGCTACGGCTTTGAGCTGGTGGGGCTCGCTCCCGGTGAGCGGGTCCTCCTCGGCCGCTATCGGCTCGAGGCCTTCGCGACGGAGCACGGAGTGCCCAGCCTCGGCTTCCACCTCTTCCGCGGCAAGACCCGCCTGGCCCGCGAGCTCGCCGGCCTCGACCGCGAGGAGATCCAGGAACGGAGCCGGCGCGGGGAGGAGGTCACCGAGGTGGTGGAGGAGCTCGCTCTCAGCTACTGTGGAGACACCGGCCCGGGCGTCTTCGCGCTCGAGCCGAGGATTTTCCTGGCGCGAACGCTCATGCTCGAGTGCACTTTCCTCTCGCCGCAGCTTCGGGACCGGGCCAGGGAGTACGGCCACCTGCACCTCGACGACCTCGCAGGGCACGTCGCCGAGTTCGAGAACGAGGATCTGGTGCTCTTCCACCTCAGCCGCCGCCATCGCCTCGAAGAGCTGCGCGAGGCCGCCCGCAACCAGCTCCACGAGCTCAAGCCGCGCCTTCACCTGGTGGGCAGGGCATCATGACTCGACCGGCCCTGGCCACTACTCTCGCGATGCTGTTCTTTGCGACTGCCGCCTCTCGGCCGCCGTCGAGGCAGGTGGACCCGAAGGCGCCACTCGGCGGCGCTCGGGGCAGCTATCGGGTGCTCCTGCCTCCCGGCTATCCCCAGGGTGGGCCCTATCCGGTGCTCTACTTCCTCCACGATTTCTTCGGCGATAGCGGCATTCTCTGGCGCCAGGGCTCGGCCGAAGAGCTGACGCGCCGAATGGCCTCGGGCGCCATGCCACCGCTGGTATTGGTCGCCCCGGATGGCGGCAAGAGCTTCTGGGCGGATTTCTACAGCGGCCGCCGCCGCTACGAGACCTGGCTCACGGAGAGCCTCCGACAGGAGATCGAAGGCCGCTATCGGGTGCGCACGGATCGCAGAGGGCGGGCTCTGGCAGGCATTTCCATGGGCGGTTACGCCGCACTGCGGACCGCGCTCAAGCGGCCCGAGCTCTACGCGCAGGCGGACTCGCTCTCGGGTGCGCTGGTGCCATTCGACTGGAGCTTCATCACGGACACGCCCTGGCCCTTGCGGCTCAACCTGAAGCGGATCTTCGGGCGCAGCCCGGAGACGAACAATCTGCCGGCGAACGACCTGGTCACGCTGCTCGCCCGCGAATGGCCGGCGGGGACGGCCCGGCCGCGCTTCGAGCTGCGCTGCGGTACCGAGGACAAGTACCGCCTCGACGAAGCGGCCCGCCGCTTCTCGGAGGTCGCGAAGAAGGCCGGGTTCGACGTGGAACTGGTGCTCGAGCCGGGCACCCACAGCTGGAGCTACTGGCGGCGCAGCGTCGTGGAGGTAGTGGCCCGGCAGGCAAGGGCCTTCGCCGGGGGAGAGCAGCCATGACCAAGCCCGAGGGACCGGGACTGCCGGTGAGCGACGAGGTGGAAGTCACGGTGGAGAAGCTGATCGCCGGCGGCGACGGCCTGGCTCGCTACCAGGGCATTCCCCTCTTGATTCCGCGCTCCGCGCCGGGGGATCGGCTGCGAGTGCGCATCGTCGAGCGCCATCGAGACTACGGCCGAGCCGAGATCGAGGAAGTCCTCGAGCCGGGGCCCGGGCGCCGCGAGCCGCCCTGCCCGTTTTTCGCCCGCTGCGGTGGCTGCGACCTCCAGCACCTTGCCGACGAGCTGCAGAGCCGGCTCAAAGTGCAGGCTGCGGCGGAGACCCTCGAGCGCTTCAGCCGCGGCAAGCTGCCGCCCTCGGTTCGGCTCGAGACGGGAGCTGCCTGGGGTTATCGCCTGCGCACACAGCTCCACGTGGAGCCGGCGGGGGACCGCAAAGTGGTGGGCTATCGCGCCCGCAAGAGTCATCAGCTGGTGGCGGTGGACCGCTGTCCGGTCCTGGTGCCCGAGCTCGAGCGCGAGCTGCCCCATCTCGCCTCGGTGCTCGGCTCCGAGGCTCCGCGCCGCTTGGATCTCGCGGCTGGGAACCCCGGCCAGCTGACCGTCTCGCCGCCGCTCCCGGGCCTGCCCTCCGGCGAAGTGGAGCTCGAGGTGGGCGGCCTCACCTACGCCTACGACGCACGAGTCTTCTTCCAGACCCATCGCGAGCTGCTGCCCCGGCTGGTCGAGTCCGTGGTGGGCGGCGATAGGGGCGAGGCGGCCTACGATCTCTACAGTGGCGCAGGTCTCTTCGGCCTGGCGCTCGCGCGGCGCTACCGCCGAGTGGTGATGGTGGAGGGAGACCGCGTGGCCGTTCGCTTCGCCCGCGCCAACGCCCGCAGGAACCAGCTCGAGAGCGTGGAAGTGGTGGCCCAGGCCGTGGAGTCGTGGGTGAGCGCCCTGCCGCCGCTCGCCGAGCGGGTGGTGGTCGACCCGCCTCGGGCCGGCCTATCGCTCGCCGTTCGTAAGGCTCTGCTGGAGAAACTGCCGCGCCGGCTGACTTACGTCTCCTGCCACCCGGCGTCGCTGGCGCGGGATCTCGCCGCCCTGGGCAAGCTCTACCGAGTGGACAGCGTGGTCTTCGTCGATCTTTTCCCCCAGACCGGCCATCTCGAAACGGTCGTACAACTCTCGACCGAGGCCCCGCTGCCGGAACCCCCCGAGCGTGAGGCCGCTGCGGACCGCGAGCGGCGCGACAGCTTCCGGCGCTCCGGCCGGCCCGAGGGACGCCCCCAGGGGCGAG
>CALMKX010000329.1 GCA_937867335.1 uncultured Acidobacteriota bacterium | reverse complement strand
TTCAACGAACTCCCCGAGAGGTCCCTCGAGCCGGCGCCGAGCTCAAGCGGCCACGGGTTCGGGCCGGGCCAGGGCCACCGTAAGCTCGCCTCCGGCCACCCCGACTTCCACCCGCGAGCCGTCCTGGATCTCGCCGGCGATGATCGCGCGGCCGATGCGGGTTTCCAGGTGCCGCTGCAGGAAGCGCTTGAGCGGCCGGGCGCCGTAGACCGGGTCGAAGCCCTGGCGGGCGATCAGCTCCTGAGCGGCGTCCGAGAGCTCCAGGGTGATGCCGCGGCTGGCCAAGCGCCGGCCGAGGTCGGCAATCTGGAGCGCCACGATGCGCTTGATCTCCGCAAGCGTCAGCGTCTTGAACAGCACGATGTCGTCCACCCGGTTGAGGAACTCCGGCCGGAAGTGCCGCCGCAGCTCGCCCATCACCGATTGCCGAGCCCCTTCGGTGATCTCGCCGTCCGCGCCGACGCCCTCCACCAGGTAGTGCGAGCCGATGTTCGAGGTGAGGATGATCACGGTGTTCTTGAAGTCCACCGTGCGGCCCTGGGCGTCGGTCACCCGGCCATCGTCGAGAATCTGCAGCATCACGTTGAAGACGTCGTGGTGGGCCTTTTCCACCTCGTCGAAAAGGATCACCGAGTAGGGCTTGCGGCGCACCGCCTCGGTGAGCTGGCCCCCTTCCTCGTAACCCACGTACCCGGGGGGGGCTCCGATCAGCCGCGAGACGTTGTGCTTCTCCATGTACTCCGACATGTCGATGCGGATCATCGCCTCCTCGGTGTCGAAGAGGGCGGCCGCCAGGGCCTTGGCCAGCTCGGTCTTGCCCACTCCGGTGGGGCCCAGGAAGAGGAAGGAGCCGATCGGCCGCCGCGGGTCCTTGATGCCCGAGCGGGCCCGCAGCACGGCGTCGGCCACCAACTGCACGGCTTCGTCCTGGCCCACCACGCGGCGGTGCAGGATCTCGTCCAGGCGCAGCAGCTTGTCGCGCTCGCCTTCCACCAGCCGGGTCACCGGAATGCCGGTCCAGCGCGAGACGATCTCGGCGATCTCCTGCTCGGTGACCTCCTCGCGCAGCAGCCGGGCGCCTTCCGAGCGGTCGGCCATGCGAGCCTCCTCGCCGGCGAGCTCGGCCTCCACCCGGGCGAGCTTGCCGTATTGCAGCTCGGCCGCGCGGTTGAGGTCGTACTGGGCCTTGGCCTCCTCGATCTGCCGGCGCAGGCTCTCGAGCTCCTCGCGCAGAGAGCGCACCTTCTCGATCTCCGCCTTCTCCTGGTCCCAACGAGCCCGCATCGCCTGCTGCTGTTCCTTGAGGTCCGCGAGCTCACGGCTGAGCTCGGCCAGGCGGTCCTGGCTCGCCTTGTCCTTCTCCTTGGCGAGCGCCGCCTGCTCGATCTCGAGCTGCAGCACCCGGCGAGTGACCTCGTCGAGCTCGGCCGGCATGGAGTCGATCTCGGTGCGGATCATCGCGCAGGCTTCGTCCACCAGGTCGATCGCCTTGTCCGGTAGGAAGCGGTCCGAGATGTAGCGGTTGGAGAGCACCGCGGAGGCCACCAGGGCGTTGTCCTGGATGCGCACGCCATGGTGCACCTCGAAGCGCTCCTTGAGGCCGCGCAGGATGGAGACCGTGTCCTCCACGCTGGGCGCCTCCACCAGGACCGGCTGGAAACGCCGCTCGAGCGCGGCGTCCTTTTCGATGTTCTTGCGGTATTCGTCCAGCGTGGTGGCGCCGATGCAGTGGAGCTCGCCGCGGGCGAGCATCGGCTTCAGGAGGTTGCCGGCGTCGGTCGAGCCCTCGGTGCGCCCGGCGCCGACGATGGTGTGCACCTCGTCGATGAACAGCAGCACTCGGCCCTCGCTCTCCTTGACCTCGTTGAGCACGGCCTTCAGCCGCTCCTCGAACTCGCCCCGGTACTTGGCCCCCGCCAGGAGCGCACCCATGTCCAGGCTGAAGATCGAGCGATCCCGCAGCCACTCGGGCACGTCCCCGCGGACGATACGCTGGGCCAGGCCCTCGACGATCGCAGTCTTGCCCACGCCCGGTTCGCCGATCAGCACCGGGTTGTTCTTGGTCTTGCGAGAAAGGATGCGCACCACCCGCCGGATTTCGGCGTCGCGGCCGATCACCGGATCGAGCTTGCCGGAGCGGGCCTGCTTCACCAGGTCCACGCCGTACTTGTCCAGGGCTTCATAGGCGCTCTCGGGGGTGGCGCTGGTCACCCGCTGACTGCCCCGCACGGCGGTCAAAGCGGCGAGGAAGCGGTTGCGGTCCACCTTGAGCTCGGCCAGCAGCCGGCCGGCGGGTGTGCTGGTGCCTTCTTCGAGGAAGGCGAGCAGCAGGTGCTCCACCGAGACGTACTCGTCCTTGAGCCGCTTGGCCTCTTGCTCGGCACTGTCGAGCAGGCGCTGCAGCCGCCCGGTGACGTAGATCTTGCCGCTCTCGACACCACCGCCCGAGACTCGCGGCCGCGAGGCCAGCTGCTTCTCGAGCTGGGCTTGGAGGGTGGCGACCGGCACGTCCATGCGGGCGAAGAGTCGGGGAGCGAGCCCGTCGGCCTGCTCGAGCAGGGCAGCCAGGAGGTGCTCGCCGTCCACTTCCTGGTGGCCGAACCGCAGCGCGCGCGTCTGCGCCGCCGAGAGGGCTTCCTGGGACTTCTGGGTGAGCTTGTTCAGGTCCATCTTCGGGCTCCTTCGCTCCGTCGGTCAAAATCTAAGCGATCATGACTCAGAAATCAGAACGTGCAGAGGCCTGCCTTCTATTCCTACATCAGACGTGTCAAATTTGGGAGGCCTCCACGCCGCCGTGCCCCCCGGTCCCCCCGGACGGGGCCAGGCTGAAGCGAACGAAGGCCCCCCTCAGACCGCCCGAGCGCGTGCCTTCGAAGCCTCGGCCAGCTGCTGGTAGAGCTGGCGTTCGGTGTCGCTCAGCTCCTCGGGGACCACGATCTTGATCTCGGCCAGCAGATCTCCCCTTTCGCCCGAGGGCTGCGGAAAGCCCTGGCCCCGCAGGCGGATGACCCGGCCCGACGATGAGCCGGGCGGAATCCGCACCTGCAGGCGGCCGGTCAAGGTCTCGATCGGCATCTGCCCGCCGAGCACGGCCTCCCAAGGGCTGATCTCGAGGCTGGTGCGGATGTCCTGGCCGTCGAGCCGGAAGCGTGGATGGGGCAGGATCTCGATGCGCAGGTAGAGGTCCCCACGGGCACCGCCCCGGCGGCTCATTCCGCCCTTGCCGCGCAGGCGGATCCGCCCGCCCGGGCGCACTCCCGGGGGAATGTTCACGGTGAGCGCCCGTCGCTCGCCGGATTCCTCGGTGACGGTGATCTGACGTTTGCCGCCCGAGGCGGCCTCGTCGAGAGAGAGGGTGATGGTGGCCTCCTGGTCGTTGCCGCCCTCACCCCAGGGGTGGGCCTCGGCGCCCATGCCGGCGCCGCGGCCGAAGAGCATCTCGAAGAAGGAGGAGAAGCCGCTGCCGCCGCGTCCGGCGCCACCGAGATTGGCGAAGTCGCGCAGGTTGCCGAAATCGAAGCCGAAGCCCTCGAAGCCTTCGAAGCCCTGGCTTCCCTGGCCGTTGCCGCCACGCTGGGCGGCCCGCCAGGCGTGACCGAACTGGTCGTATTTGCCGCGCTTGTCGGGATCCTTGAGAACTTCGTAGGCCTCGCCGATCTCCTTGAACTTGTCCTCGGCGCCGGCGGCGGTATTCACATCGGGGTGGTACTTGCGGGCGAGCTTGCGGTAGGCCTTCTGGATGTCCTCCTGCGAGGCATCCCGGGCCACACCCAAGGTGGCGTAGTAGTCCTTGTAGTCCAAAGCGCCCTCCCTCCCCCAGGGGTTCAGATCTCGAGCGCGATCGTCAAGATCTGAGTGATGGCCACTCAATTCTAGAGAACGAATGGCGGCCTCGCAACTATTCCCTGGGAGAGGGAGGAAGCCGCTAGATCCCGTCCTCGGTCCAGTACTCGATCTGGTCGAGGAAAACCTGCCCCGAACCCTGGCCGGCTCCGGCGGAGGCGCCGATTCGCAGGCTGTCGAAGGTGATGGCATCGTTGTCGACGTTCGGGATGTCACCCACCAGCTGCCCGTCCACCCAAAGGCGGCCATAACCGGTAGCTACCTTGGTGGCCGTGGAGCGTTGCCACTCCACCTTGACGGTGTGGCTCTGATCCGTGATGTTCCAGGTCTTGTTGATCCTTGAATTGTCGTTGCGAGTGACCTGCAGGCGCAGCTGGTAGCCGTCCGTGCGGTTGTCGAGGATCAGGGCCCAGGCGCGGGCGCCTCCGCCATTCTGGGCCCCCACGGCCAACACCAGCGAACAGGTGGTGCACATCGCGACGGAGTTGGGGTCCACCGTAAGGCGCAAGCCCTGATGGAAATGGTTGACGTCCGCAGCGCGCATCAGCAGGCCGCCGATCGAATTGCCCACGGGCCCGAGATCCACCCTCAGCCCGTACCTACCGTCCTGGGCGGCCAGCTGGCTGGTGGACAGGTTCTGGGCGCCGTAGAGCGTCCAACCCGTGATCTGGCCCGTCTCGAAGTCGTCGGCGCCGGTGCAGACCTCGCGGGGCTCGCCTGAGAGGTCGAAGATGCTGGTGTTGTCGAGGTCGAGCTGGGGGCATGCCGAGGTGCAGTCACTGACTCCCCAGGAGTAGCTCGGAGGCGGCTCGGCCGTGCCGGATGGATAGGGAGTGTTCAGCCTCTGAGAGGCGAGCAGGCCGTCGATCCACAGCCCCACTCCGGCTGGCCGCAGAGAGGTCGGCGGCCAGCGCAGCAGCTCCAGATTGTGGGCCGTGCGGGGTACCTCGACGATGGGGTTGCAGCCGTCCAGTGCGCAGACTTGGAGGCTGATGCTGGAGCCGTTGTCGGTCAGGTTCACCCAGTGGTATAGCGCGCCGTCGAAGGTCGACTTGACGATGACTCCCGTCTTGGTCAGGTTGTTGGCCAGCGCTCCGCCGGCCAAGCCGCCACCCGTGGGCGGAATGTAGCCACCTCGGGTGCCGTTGTTGCCCCCGCTCGCTCCGCGCCATTCCATCGAGGTCAGGAGCTCCGCCGGGCCATTGCCGTCAGCGAAGTGGAGTCCGTAGGTGCCGTTCATGGCTGCAGCGGTAGAGTAGCTCGCCTGTCCGCCAGGATCGCTCAGCAGCCAGTTGGTTCCCAGGAGGCCGACGGTCTCGAAATCCTCGTCATAGTGCACCGCCCGTTGGGTGGGCGTCGTGAGCTGAACGGTGGCGTAGCTTTCGGAGCCCTTGTTCGCGTCGTGGAGCCTGATCACGAAGCTGTCCACACCGGTGGACCAGAACCCTGCGGTCGGCTGATAGTAGAGGTACTGCGCGTCGTTGGTCAGGCCGCCGTGGAAGACCTTGGTCCACTCGACCACGCTCAAGCCCGGCCCGGCCAGACCCGAGAGGCTCATGCGGAAACTGGAGGTTCCCAGCGGCACGGTGTAGACCCGACTCGGGCAAGCGGCTCGAGCCGGCCAGGCGATCAGCCAGAAAAGTGCCATTACAGCATAAAGTCGGTGGGTGATTCTCATGTTTTTTTCCTTCCTCCTTGTCCTCGGTCCAAGGTCCTCGGTCGTTGGGGTCGCCGCCTACAGCCCCGCAGTCACCAGCGCGCCGGCGATCGCGCTCGAAACGGGGTCCGCAACTTCGAGGGGTATGCGGATGGCAGGGAGATTCGAGATGCACCCCTCGTTGAGTATGGCGTGAATTGGCGAAGAAGTCTCTCATCCTCGCCAAAGGCCTTGCCCGCCGTGTAGGGCGTTGTCGAGCTGTAGGCTAAACTTCCCTGCTCAGAACTACAGCCACTCGGGAGGGGCCGAGTCCAGCTCGTTCAAGATGCCGTCCACGCGCGACCGATGGCACCGCGTCCGCACCGCCTTTGAGGAGCTCCTCGATCTCTCGAGCGAGGAGCAAGCTCGCCGTCTGGAAGCCCTGGGCGAGAGCCAGCCGACCGTGGCACGCGAAGTGCGGGCGTTGCTCGGCTGGCATGCCGATGCCGACGATTTCCTCGACCGCCCTCCATCGCTGACCCTCACCCTCGGAGCAGGCGCGGGCCAGGAGCTGGTTGGAACCGAGGTCGGTCCGTACCGGCTGGTGGCCGAGCTCGGCGAGGGGGGCATGGGGCGCGTGTTCCGTGCCGAGCGCACGGACGGCGTCTACAACAAGCCAGTAGCCCTGAAAGTGCTCGAGCGGGGAGCCGAGAACCGCCATCTGGTGGCTCGCTTCCGGGCCGAGCGGCACATCCTGGCCGAGCTCGACCACCCCAACATCGCGAGCCTCCTCGACGGTGGCACTCTTGCCGACGGCCGGCCCTATTTCGTGATGGAGCTGGTGGAAGGCGTTCCGATCGACCGTTTTTGCGACGCTCGGCGGTTGCCGGTGGCGGATCGCCTCCGGTTGTTCGCCAAAGTGCTCGCCGCGGTCGGCTTCGCCCACCGCAACCTGGTGGTGCACCGCGACCTGAAGCCCGGCAACCTGCTGGTGACTCCCGAGGGCGAGCCCAAGCTGCTCGATTTCGGCATCGCCAAGCTGCTGGGGCCGGGCACGGTGGACCTGACCCTGATGCCCACCGAGCACGGCTTGGCGCCGCTCACCCCCGAGTACGCAAGCCCGGAGCAGGTCGAAGGCCGGCCGATCACCGTACTGTCGGACGTCTACTCCCTCGGAGTGCTGCTCTACCAGCTGCTCACCGGCCATCGCCCCTACGAGCTGGTGGGCCGTCGCTTCGACGAGCTACTGCGGGCGATCTCCGAGGTGGAGCCGGAGCGGCCTTCGCTCGCGGTGCGGCGAGGTCTGCCCCGCCCGGGCGACGAGCAGGCGGTCGAAGTGAGCGCAGTCGAACTCGCCGCCGCCCGGCGGACCGATCCCCGGCAGCTCGCCCGAGGGCTTCGGGGGGATCTCGACACCATCGTGCTGGTGGCCCTGCGCAAGGAGCCGGAGCGGCGCTACGCCTCGGTGGGGGAGCTCGCGCGCGACCTCGACAACTACCTCGAAGGCCGCCCGGTCGCAGCCCGACCGGACACCGTGTGGTACCGCACGGGCAAGTTCGTGGCGCGCCACCGCTGGGCAACCGGTGCGGCCGCAGCGGCGCTCGCGGCCCTGATGTTCTTCACTGGCGCCTTGTGGACTCAGCGCCGGGCCCTGTTGCGCCAGCGAACCCAGCTGATTGCCGAACGAGATCGGGCCGAAGCGGTCTCGGACTTCCTTACCCAGGTCTTCTCCATGCCCGATCCGACCTTCGCCCGAGGCACCACGGTGACCGCTCGAGAGCTGCTCGACGTGGGCGTGGCCTCGATCGAGGGCAACCTCACGCGCCAGCCCGAAGCTCGCTCGGACCTGCTGTTCACGATGGGTCGCTCCTACAAGAACCTTGGCCTCTACCGGCGAGCCGAGGAGCTCCTCTCCCAGTCCTTGACGGCCCGCCGCCAGGCCGGCGCCGAGACGGAGATCGAGCCGCTCGCTGCCAACCTCCACGAGCTGGCCGAGGTGGCCCACCATCAGGCTCGCTACGCCGAGGCCGAGCGGCTGGAGCTCGAGGCGATCGCCCTGCTCGAGCGCCCTGGCGCCAAGGCTTCGGAGCGCCTCACCTGGAGCCTGCTCCGGCTGGCCCGCACGCGCGAGGTGCTCGGCCGGCTGAGCGAGGCCGCGCCGGTTTTCGAGCGTGCCCTGACTTCGGCGAGAGGGCTCGGACAGCCGCAGCTCCTGGCCGAGGTGCTCACCCGCTCGGCCGGCTTCAAGCGGCGGCTCGGCGCCTGGCAGGACGCCGAGCGCGAGTATCGCGAGGCCCTCGAGCTCGAACGCAAGCTCGGGCCTAACCACCCCGACCTCGCCCTCACCCAGAACGACCTCGCCATGCTCTTGATCGACCGCGGCCGCTTCGCGGAAGCAGAGAGCCTGCTCGGGGCGGCCGAGGCGCTGCAGCGCAAAGTCTACGACCGAGCCCACCCGCACCTGGCCATCACCCTCAACAATCTGGGGCTCTTGCGCCTGCAGCAGAATCGGCTCGAGGAGGCGCGGCAGCTCTTCGAACAGGCGATTGCCCAGTTCCAGACGGCGCTCGGCCCGGGCCATCCCGAGGAGGCCAACTCGCGCATCAACCTGGGGGACGTCTACGCCGTGCTGGGCCAGAACGCGAAGGCGGAGGCCACCTATCGGGAGGCTCTCGAGCTGCGCAGGAAGGCGCTGCCCGCCGGCCATCCGGACGTCGCCGACGCGCTCAACAGCCTGGCCAGGATCTACGTCGCCCAAGGCCGCGCGAGCGAGGCCGAGCCGCTCTACCGGGAGGCCCTGGCCATGACCCGAGAGACGCTCGGCCCCCGGAGCTCGAAAGTCGGGGTGATCTTGAGCAACCTCGGCGAGCTCAAGCACCGCCAGGGGGATCTCGCCGGGGCCCGCGAGCTCTTCGAGGAATCCCTGGCGATCGCCCGCGCCACTCAGGCCAAGCCGGTGGACCTGGGCGGCGCCCTCAACAACCTCGGCTTCATCGAGCGGCAGGCGGGCAACGACGCTCAGGCGGAACAGCGCTTCCGCGAGGCGCTCGATCTGCTCAGCGCCAACCTCGAGCCGAATCACCTCAACCTGGCCATGGTGCGGCTCTCCCTGGCGAGCGTGCTCACCGCCCGGGGCAAGGGCGCGGAAGCCGTGGCGCTCGCTGGCAGGGCTTTTGATGTGCTCTCGGACGTGCTTGCCAAGGACGACCCCTGGGTACGTGCGGCGCATCAGGTGCTGGGCGAGGCTCTGCTCGCCGAGAAGCGATTCGGCGAGGCGGAAGGGCATCTCATGGCGGTGGCGCCGGCGCCGGCGAAAAAGGCGCCGAGCCGGACCGAGATCAAGACGCTGAAGCTGCTCGCCAGGCTCTACCGCGAATCCAGCCGCTCGGAGCTGGCCCTCGAGGTGGAGCAGAGGCTGGCTCGGCTGCCCGGCTGATCGGTTGTTGGAG
This sequence comes from uncultured Acidobacteriota bacterium, assembly GCA_937867335.1. Lineage (GTDB taxonomy): Bacteria > Acidobacteriota > Thermoanaerobaculia > Multivoradales > SZUA-115 > JAXLQX01. The sequence goes on along the minus strand of CALMKX010000329.1, from coordinate 10,784 downwards.
TCGAACCTGTTATGCTGAAAGCGTATATTTTGGGAGAGCTCGCATGGCCATCGCCGAGGACACGACTGTCACCGATCTGCTGCTCAACTGGAACTCGGACAACAAGGCCGCCCTCGACCGCCTGATGCCCCTGGTGGCCGAGGAGCTGCGCCGGCGGGCCCAGCGCTACCTCGACCAGGAACGGCCCGGGCATACTCTTCAGCCCACGGCGCTGGTCAACGAGCTCTACATGCGCTTGCTCGACCGCCGCCAGGCCGACTGGAAAAGTCGGGCCCATTTCTTCGCTTTCGCCGCCCGGGTGATGCGGCGCATCCTGGTGGACCATGCCCGCGCCCGGGGCACGGCCAAGCGTGGCGGCGACGCCCTGGCGGTGACCCTGAGCGCCGCCGACGAAATGGCGAGCGAGCGCACGGTGGACATGATCGCCCTGGACGAAGCCCTGGAAAAGCTCGCCCGGCTCGACGAAGAGCAGGCCCGCATCGTCGAGCTGCGGTTCTTCGGCGGCCTCTCGGTGGAGGAGACCGCGGCGGTGATCGGCTGCGCCGAGGCCACCATCGCCCGGCGCTGGGCGAGCGCCCGGGCCTGGCTCTTCGGCCAGTTGGGCGGCAGCCCGGCCTGAGCCCTCAGAACGAGGCGGGCGCGCGCTCGAAGACCACCACGGCCTTGCTCGCCCCCCAGCGGTGCTCGCTTCGCCTCTCGAAGCCCCGACGGGTGAGCGCTTCGCCGAGGGACGGCTCCCGCTCGAGGTCCTGCCGGTAGAGGGCCACCACCCGGCAAGAGGCGAGCCCCCTTGCGAGCTCGTTCGCCCCGAGGGGATAGCCGAGCTCCTTCACCTCGAAGGCGGATTCACCACCGGCGTTCAGGTAGAGCGTGCCGCCGTAGGCCCAGGCCTGGGAGAGGCAGACGGTTCCGCTGTCGAGCCGGCTGCGCATCTCTCGAGCCGCGACCACCGCCGCCATGGACTTCTTGCCCAGGAAGCCTAGCCCCGACAGGCCCAGGAGGACAGAGAGGGCGAGGAGAGCCCCAACCGTTCTCCGCCGGCCGCGGACCCAGAGGGCTCCGGCTCCCGCGGCGGCCAGCAGCATCAGCCAGGGCATGATGCCCTGCAGGTAGCGAAGCTCCTTGTGATGGATCGCCGAAAGAGCGGCCAGGGGCAGCAGCAGCCAAAGGGCCGGCACCAGCCAGCCGCTCCGGCGGCGCGCGAAGCCGAGGAGCGGCAGCAGTGTCAGCGGCAGCCATTTGGCCAGGCGCCAGAGGTACCAATAGGCCGGCTGGGCACGCTCGAGGGACGACGACAACCGCTCCACGAGAGTGAAGCGGGCGAAGGCGATCAGGCTTGCGAAGGGTTTGCCCCAGGCGAGCCAGTCCGCGAGCCCCACGGTCACCAGGCTGCCGGCGACGAAGCCCGCCACCAGGCTCGAGACGGCCAGCAGCCGGTCCCGCGAGCGCCGCTGCTCGAGCGCGACGGTGGCGAGCAGAGGGAGCAGGAACACCGCCTCGCTGTAACGGATCGCCCACGCGAGGGCCAGGAGCAGCCCGGCCACGAGGGGCCGGAGGCTCCGGCCCGGGCGTTTCCACACTACGGCCATGGCGAGCAACAGGCAGCAGGTGGAGGCGGTCCGAGGGTAGACCGTGCTGCCGTAGCCGAGCGGCAGCCAGTGAAAGGCGTAGAGCGTGGCCGCCCCCAGGGCCTGGCTTTCTGCCTCGAGCCAGCGATGGGCGAGCCGGTAGACCAGAACGACGTTGAAGCTGGCGAGGAGCACGAACGGCAGGCTGGCGAAAGCGGCGAGGAGCCCGGTCGCCTGGACGCCGAAAGCAGCTCCCAGGCGAATCGCCGGAGCCACCACCAGCTGGGGCAGCAGCAGGTTGCGGATTTCCCAGGGCTGGTAGGACCAGCCGAGGGCCTGCCGGAACCCTGCCTGGAGGATCTCGAGATCGTCGCCGGTCGAGAAGCCGAAGTAGCGGAACGCGAACGCGGCGCGTACGGCGGTGGAAAGGAGAAGAACGGCCAGGAGCCAGACCCTGGTCGACTCTCCTCGAGCGGACATCCGCAGGCTAGTCCGAGAAGCGCTCGGCGCGGAAAGCAGCGAGCTCCGGGGCGGGCTTCTTGCCGAGGATCAGGTCGGCGAGGGCACGAGCCGTCCACGGCGCGAGCAGGATGCCGGTGCGGTAGTGGCCGGTGGCGGCGACCACCGGTCCGTCGCCCAAGGGGCCCAGGATCGGCTGACCGTCCGGAGTACCCGGGCGCAGGCCCGCCCAGGTGGCTTCCACCGGCCGGTCGGCGAGCCGTGGGAAGTACCGCAGAGCGAGCTCGAAGTAGCGGGCGAGCCCGCCCAGGGTAGTGCGGCAGTCGAAGCCGGCTTCCTCTACCGAGGCGCCCACCAGAAGCCCGGAGGCCCCCCGGCGCACGGCGTAGAAATGGGCCGTGCGCACCGAACCACGGAACTCCCAGGCGGCCCCCGAGAGGCGCAGCATCTGGCCCCGCACCGGCCGCACCGGCAGGGCCGGCAGGCCGGGGATCTCGCCGCTCCAGGCGCCAGCGGCGAGCACCAGCCGCGGCGCGCGCAGCTGCCAGTCCTCGCCTCGCAGCAGGACTCCCGAAGGCTCCACTTCGACGCTGGTCACCTCGCGGCGGGTGCGCACCGTGCCTCCCGCGCGGCGGAAGGCCCGCACCAGGGCGAGGGTGACCTGCACATTGTCCACGCGGTGCTCGCCCGGCAGCAGCAGGGCCTTGCGCACCTGCTCGGAAAGCCCCGGGATCAGCCGGCCGAGCTCGGCCCGAGGAATCGGCACAGCGGGCTCCTCGGCGGCCCGGGCGGCGGTGCGCAGGCGCTCGAGGTGAGCTTCGTCGTCCTCGCTCCAGGCGAGAGCCAGGGCACCGGAGCGGTCGTACTCGATCTCCACCCCGGAATGCTCGGCGAGTTCCTCCTGCCAGCTCTGCCAGAGCTCCCGGCTCTGGCGGCAAACCTCGAAGAAGGGGTCGCCGGGAGCGGCCTCGGCCAGCGGCGCGATCATACCGGCCGAGGCGTTGGTGGCGCCGGAGCCCACCTTGCCGCGTTCGAGGAGCTCCACTCGGAGGCCGGCTCGGGCGAGCTCCCAAGCGGTCGCGAGGCCGATGATCCCACCGCCCAGGACCACCACGTCGGGTCCGCCCTCGGCCTGGCGCTTGGCTCGGCTTGCTTTGGTGGGGTGCTCGGCGGCAGCGGGATCGTTCTTTTCAGCGCTGGCGGGTGGGGCTGGGCGGTGGTCGCGAGTCGACATGGTCCCGGGACCTCTAGCGGGCTCGAGCCAAGGCGCGGGAGAAGGCGCCGAGGGTCTTCTCGATCTCCTCCTCGCTGTGGGCGGAGGAGAGGAAGAGGGTTTCGTAAGGCGAAGGCGGAAGGTGAACGCCGTCGGCCAGCAGCTGGTGGAACACCTGGGCGAACAGCGCGCGGTTCGAGGCGTCCACATCCGAGAGCCGGCGCACCGGCCCCGGATGGAAGAAAAGCCCCAGCATCGAGCCCTGGCGGTGCACCGTCAGCGGCACGCCGTGCCGGTTCGCGGCTTCGAGGAGCCCCACTTCGAGGGCGAGGCCGAGCTCTTCGAGGCGACGGTAGACCAGGCCGTGGTCGGCAGCCAGGCGCTCCAGCGCTGCGAGGCCGGCGGCTACGGCGAGCCGGTTGCCGGAGAGAGTGCCGGCCTGGTAGACCGGCCCGGCCGGGGCCATCTGCTGCATCAGGTCGCGGCGGCCGCCGTAAGCCGCGAGCGGCAGCCCGCCGCCGATCACCTTGCCCAGGGTGGTCAGGTCCGGGCGCAGCTCGGCCAGGGTCTGAACGCCACCCCAGGCCACCCGGAATCCGGTCATCACCTCGTCGAAGACCAGCAACGCGCCGTAGCGGTCGCAGAGCTCGCGCAGGCCTTCGAGGAAGCCAGGCTCGGGCAGCACCAGGCCCATGTTGCCGGCGATCGGCTCCACGAAGACCGCCGCCAGCTCCTCGCCGGCCTGCTCGAAGAGCGCGGTGACGGTGGCGAGGTCGTTGTACGGGGCCGTCCAGGTGTGCCGGGTGACCGATTCCGGCACTCCCGGCGAGGAGGGCACGCCCAAGGTCGCCGCCCCCGAGCCCGCGGCCACCAGGAAGGCGTCGGCATGGCCGTGGTAGCAGCCCTCGAATTTCAGCACCGCTGGCCGGCCGGTGGCCGCCCGCGCTAGGCGCAAGGCGGACATGGTGGCTTCGGTGCCGGAAGAGACCAGGCGCACCATCTCCACCGCCGGCAGGGCCGAAACGATCACCTCCGCGAGCTCCACCTCGGCCAAGGTCGGAGCGCCGAAAGTGGTGCCGTCGCGCAGGGCGCGCTGGATGGCGTTGGCGATGCCGGTTTCGCCGTGGCCCAGGATATGGGGGCCGTAGCCGCCGATGTAGTCGATGTAGCGCCGGCCGTCCTCGGCCACCAGATAGGCGCCGGCAGCGGCGCGGATGAACACCGGCTCGCCGCCCACGCCACGGAAAGCCCGCACCGGCGAGCTCACGCCCCCGGGCATCACCCGCTCGGCACGGCCGAGCAGGCTCAAGGCTCCCACCCCGCGCGGGCCAGCTGCGCCGCCTCGGGAGCGGCGTAGGTGACGATCCAATCGGCCCCGGCGCGGCGGATCGCCAGCAGGCTCTCCATCAGTACCCGCTCGTAGTCGATCCAGCCTCGCTCGGCCGCCGCCTTGAGCATGGCGAACTCGCCGCTCACATGGTAGGCCGCGAGCGGCAGATCGAAGCGCTCGCGCAGGGCGGCGAGGATGTCCAGATAAGGCAGCGCGGGCTTCACCATCAACAGGTCGGCCCCTTCCTCCACGTCGAGGGCGGCCTCGCGCAGGGCCTCGCGGCGGTTGGCCGGGTCCATCTGGTAGCCCTTGCGATTGCCGAACGAGGGGGTCGATTGCGCGGCCTCGCGGAACGGGCCGTAGAGGGCGCTGGCGAACTTCACGGCGTAGGAGAGGATGGGCAGCTGGCTGAAGCCGGCTTCGTCGAGGGCCTTCCTCACCGCGGCCACCCGCCCGTCCATCATGTCCGAGGGGGCGATCACATCCGCCCCGGCGCGGGCCAGGGAAACCGCCTGCCGCCCCAGGTTCTCGAGCGTGGCGTCGTTGTCCACCTGGCCGTCCACCAGCACTCCGCAGTGGCCGTGGTCGGTGTACTCGCAGAAGCAGAGATCGGCGATGGTGACCAACTCCGGCAGGCTGCGTTTCAAGGCCGAGAGCGCCTGCTGCACGATGCCGTCTTCCTGCCAGGAGGCGCTGCCCACGGCGTCCTTGTGCTCGGGAATGCCGAACAGCAGCACCGCCGGCACGCCTGCTTCCGAAGCCGCGCCGGCCGCTTCCACCAGGCGGTCCACCGAGTGCTGGAAAACCCCCGGCAGCGAGGAGACCGGCCGCGCCACACCCTCTCCGGGCACGGCGAAGAGCGGCAGTACGAAGTCCGCCGGCTCGAGCCGTGTTTCCCGCACCATCCGGCGCAAGGTGGGGGTGCGCCGCAGCCGGCGCAGGCGCGTGACGGGGAAACTCATGAGCGGCAAGTATATCCGTGGCCAGGCCCACGCCGGCTCGCCGGGTCGGGCGAGCGGAGAATCCGCCAGGCCTACGGGCGGTGGGCGGCAAGTGCAGGAGCCGCAGCCTGAAGGATCTCGAAAGCGCGATCGATCTCGGCTCGGAACCCGCCGGTCGCTTGCGAGTAGTCGATCACGTCGACCCGGAAAGGCAAATCCGAGTCCCGGAAGGCCCGCTTGAGCTCGAGCAGCTCTTCGACGGCCAGGCCCTGCGGAGCGACGACTGCCAGATCCAGGTCCGAGAAAGGCTTGAGATGCCGGCCATGGACTCGGGAGCCGAACGCCCGGACTTCCAGCCCAGGGGCACACAGCGCAAGGATCCGTTCTACCAGCAGCCGGTCCCGGGGCTCCAGGTGGATCACGAGGGTTCCTCGAGGCGGGTCAGGAGCTGCTGGGCCTGATCCTTGAACGCAGGAAGAATGCTGTACACGGCTTCGGCCAAGCGTTGATTGTAGGTGTGAACCGTGAGGTTTCGCTTCTCTCTGAAGTCGAACCAGGCTCTTGGATCTGAAAGGAGCCCACGCTCAGCCCCCAGGCGGATGAGATCCCGGTAAGAAACCCGATCGAGCTCGGCCTTGGAGTCGGTTTCTTCGAGGTGGCGACGCAGGAAGCGAATCGCCAGCTCGTAGGTAAACTCGAACCGGTGGATGGCCGAGTCTCGCGCTAGCTGACGTCGGGCTTCTCCCTCGGCGGCGAGTTCAGCGCCCAATCGGAGCGCTTCCTCGAGGCTTCGAAGGGCCTGCCGGAAGGGATCGAGATCGAGTTTCTGCGCCACAGATCACTCCGCAAGAGACTTCGAGGCGAGTCTACAACGCCTCTGCCGCGGCGCTCGGTCGCTGCTCTGCCCAGGTTCGGGGGCGGGCTTCAAGCCCAAGCCGGCTCGCTCGTCTCCTCGACGTAGAATCCGCCCGTGTCGGAGCGCGCTCTAGCCTCGCGAGAGGAGAGTTTCCAGGTTCGGGCCCTGGGCTGGGTGGCTTCAGGGTTCATTCGCTTGCTGCGCAGCACGCTCCTCTTGCGCTTCCACGGCCAGGAGGAGATCCGCCGCTTCGAGCGGGAGAACCGGCGTTTCCTGCTCGCTTTCTGGCATCGGCACTTGCTGCTGATGGTCTATGGCTACCGCGGGCCAGGCATCACCATCTTGATCAGCCAGCATCGAGACGGCGCCCTGATCGCCGAGACCGTGCGCCACTTCGGGGTGCACTCGAGCCGGGGTTCGAGCACTCGCGGCGCCGTGGCCGGCGTGCGCGACATGCTGCGCCTGGCGCGCAGCGGCATGGACCTCGCCCTCACCCCGGACGGCCCCAAGGGCCCGGCCCGCGTGGCCAAGATCGGGGCGGTGCAGCTGGCGGCCCTCGCCGGCATGCCGATCATCCCGGTGGCGCTCGCTGCCGGCCGCGCCAAGCTGCTCCGAAGCTGGGACCGCTTCGTCGTCCCCAAGCCGTTCTCGAAGGTCCACTTCGTCTACGGCGAGCCCTTTTGGGTGGAGCGTGAGGCGGATCTCGAGGCGGCGAGCCAGGAGCTCACGGAGCGGCTGAACGCACTCGAGGCCCGAGCCGAGGAGCTCGCGGGAGGAGCCAAGCCATGAAGAGCATGACGGGTTTCGGCCGCGCCACCGGCGACAACGGCCGCCTCTCGGCCACCGTGACGCTCAAGAGCGTGAACGGCAAGGCGCTCGACCTGCACTGGAACGGCCGCGGCGCGGACCCGGCGGTGGACCTGCCCCTGCGCGAAGCCCTCGGCCGGCGCCTGGAGCGCGGGCGGGTGGACTTGCAGGTGGAGGTTCGTCCGCTGGCCGGCGCGGTCGGCCCGAGTCTCGACGGCCGGGCCGTGCGCCAGCTCTACGGCGCCTGTCGGCCGCTGATCGAGGAGGGCATCCTGGCCGAGCGCTTCGAGCTGGGAGATCTGATGCGCCTTCCGGAGCTCCTCGCCTCGGCGAGCCCGGAGGCGAGCTGGGGAGAAGCCGAAACGGCCCTGGTGCTGGACGTGGCCGGCCGCGCCTGCGACGAGCTGGTGGCGAGCCGGGAGCGTGAGGGCGCGAAGCTCGCCGCCGTGATCCGGAGCCGCCTGGCGAGTCTCGAAGCCCTGGTCCGGGAGCTCGCCGATCTCCGCGAGCCGGTTCTGGCCGAGATGGTGGCCTCGCTCAAGCGGCGCCTGGGTGAGCTCCTGGGCGAGGTGGCGATCGATCCGATCCGCCTCGCCCAGGAAGTGGCCGTGCTCGCGGATCGCACGGACATCGCCGAGGAGCTCGACCGCCTCTCGAGCCATCTGTGCGAGCTCGGAGCGACCTTGGATCGGCCGGGGCCGATCGGCAAGCGGCTGGATTTCCAGCTCCAGGAGGTGCAGCGGGAGCTCAACACCTTGGGCACCAAGTGCCGGCATCCGGAGGTGAGCCGACGGGTGCTCGACGCCAAGGTCGTGGGCGAGCAGATTCGGGAGCAAGTGCAGAATCTCGAATGAGGCTGCCGCTTCGGCCGTGCTAGGATCGCCGGCCGGTACGACCATGGCTCGAGGCGATCTGTTCATCCTCTCTGCGCCTTCCGGAGCCGGCAAGACCACCCTCATCCAGCGCTTGCTCGCCGGCAACCTGCTGGGGCCGGAGCGGATCGCTTTCTCGGTGAGCTACACCACGCGCCGGCCTCGCCCCGGGGAGACGCACGGGCTGGACTACCACTTCACCGATCAGGAGACTTTCGAGCGCCTGGTGGCGGCCGGGGAGCTCCTGGAATGGGCCCAGGTCCACGGCCAGTACTACGGCACCGCCCGCTCCGAAGTGCAGCCCCGGTTGGACTGCGGCCTGGACGTGCTGCTCGATATCGACGTCCAGGGCGCCCGGCAAGTGATCGCCAAGATGCCCGAGGCGAGAACCATTTTCATCCTGCCGCCGAGCTTCGAGGATCTGCGCAGCCGCCTGCTCGGTCGGGGGGTGGATGACCCCGCGGAGATCGACAAGAGGCTCTCCAACGCCCTGGCCGAGATCCCGGAATTCGAACGGTATCAATATGTTATCATCAACGACGACGCCGACCGTGCGGCGCTTGAGCTGGCAGCCATCATCCTCGCCCGGCGCCGCCAGCTGGAGCGGATGCGACCCCAAGTCGAGAAGATCTGGCGGGGGCCGGCCACGAAGCCAGCGTCCTGAACTTCCGTCTTACAGCTCGGACCGCGACTGAGGCAGATTCGAGGAGACCTTTGGTGGATCAGATTCCCGAGAACATCGACAGCAAGTTCCGCATGGTGCTGCTCGCCGCCCGGCGAGCCGAGCAGCTGATGCGCGGCGCCCGCCCCAAGGTGGAGACCAGCAGCCGCAAGCCGACCGTGGTGGCCATGAAGGAGATCAGCAAGGGCGTGGTGGATTGGGGCTACGGCCCGGCGCCGGAAGCTGAGCCGGCGAGCGAAGAGCCGTAAGCGGCAGGGCGCCCAGCAGGGTCTGCGATGAGCCAGCCTTCGCCAGCCGACCTCGGGCCTCTGCTCGACTATCTGCAAGACCTCGGTTTCGACAGCCTCTATCGAGCCGGCGCCGGCGGCCCGGGCGCCGCCGAGAAGCAGGGCTCGGCCGCCAACTCGAGCGGCGCTTCCCTCGCGGAGCTCGAACAGCGCGCCCTGGCCTGCAAGGCGTGTCGGCTGGCCGAGACCCGCAAGAAAGTGGTGTTCGGCACCGGCGATCCCCACGCCCGCCTGATGTTCGTGGGCGAGGGCCCGGGAGGAGAAGAGGATCTCCAGGGCCTGCCGTTCGTAGGTCCGGCCGGCCAGCTGCTCAATCGCATGATCCAGGCGATGGGACACGAGCGGAGCCAGGTCTACATCGCCAACATCGTCAAGTGCCGGCCCCCTGGCAACCGCGACCCCCAACCCGACGAAGTGGCGGCCTGCAAGGGCTTCCTCGACGGCCAGATCGCCGCCGTGGGACCCCGGGTGCTGGTGGCTCTCGGCCGGGTTGCCGCTCAGGTGCTCCTGGGCAACGAGACACCGATCGGCCGGCTGCGGGGCAACTGGTACCAGTACCAGGGCATCCCGATGATGGTCACCTACCATCCGGCGGCCCTGCTGCGCAACGAAGCCCTGAAGCGCCCCACCTGGAACGACCTCCAGCAAGTGCGCGACCGGCTGCGCGAGCCGGCCACGACCTAGCAGGCCCAGGCTGCGGCGAGCCCCGACCATGGGCCTGGTGGAGCGACCCCCGCAGCTGCGCCGTGTGAGCGAGCGGCTGGCCCTCTTGCCGGGGCCGAGGATCGAGCTCTGGTCTTGGCCGGGCAGTGGTGCCCCGGAGCTGCTTTCGGCCCTCGCCCAGGATCGACGGGGCGTGTTTCTCGATGCCGAAACCAGGGTGCCCTGGCTGCGGGGCCAGGAGAGCGAGCTCTGGCTGTGGCAGCCGGCCTCGCCGCCACCGCCGGAAGTGCTCTCGCGGCTGCCGACGGGGGCGCGGCTGGTCTATGTCTCGGCACGTCGGAGCCACGAACCCGCCGTTTCTGCTCTGCATTGCTCGGAGCTGCTGCTGAGCGAGGGCGAAGTCTCTTCGCTCGCCCAGGCCTTGACGCCCGAAGGAGTGAGCGCCGAGCTGCTGAGGCGCCTGCGCTGGGCCACCGACGGTTGGCTCGAGCCGCTCGCTCTGGCGCTCGTGGCCGGCGCCGGCCGCGGCCGCCTGGACCCCACACCGGCCGCACTCTTGAGCATCCCTGCCGTCCGCACCTTCCTGCGCACCGAGGTCTGGGAGGGCCTGAGCGAAGCCTTGCGCGAGCTCCTGCTGGACCTCTCGGTGATCAACGCAGTGGACCCTGCGCTCTGGGCCGAGCTCTGGCAGCGCCAGCCGGAGCGGAAGGCCGCCCTCTCCGAGCTGGTGGACGAGTTGGGCTTGTGGGTGGAGGAGCCCTCGGGCCGCCGGCGCCTGCCTCACCTCTTGCAGGCTTTCGTGGCCGTCGAGCGGGATCGCAGCCGGGCACCGGCGCGGGTGTTCGCCCAAGGGCAGCGACTGGCGCTCGCAGCTTACGGCCGGGGCGAGAGCGCCCTGGCGCTCACCGCCCTGGTCACTGCCGGTGATCCGGCTCGCCTCAGCCAGCTCCTGGAGCTCGATTGGCTGCCCCTGTTTCTGACCGCAGACCTGCCGACGCTGCGCGCCGCTCTGCGCCTGGCTCGGGTGAAGCCCGGCTCGGGTGCGGAGTTCCTGCGCCTCGCCGCCGAGTCCGTGGTGGGCGACCGCCGCCGGGTGCTCGCCGGCC
>CALMKX010000328.1 GCA_937867335.1 uncultured Acidobacteriota bacterium | reverse complement strand
CTGGGTAGACGGGCCGGCGGCGCTCGCCGCGCCCCTCGCCCTAGCCGTGCTCTCGCTGCCCCCTGAAGGCGCACGCCTGGCCGTGCAGCAGGCCTGGGCGCTGCTCCTGGGAAGTGGAGCCCTGCTGTTGGCGGCATACCCGTGGGCCCGGAGTCGCCCCGCTTGGGATGCCCTGGGCTGGCTCGGCGTGGAGCCGAGCCTGCTGGGGGTCGTCGCCGTGGTGGTAGTGGCCCTTCTGGTTTGGGCTAGCCTCCGGTTCCGGCACCGAGAGGACTCGACGGCAGCGCTGCCGCGAGTGGCTGTCGTTGCAGCGCTTGCCGTTCTCCTCGCGCTGCCGGCCCGCCCGGCCCAGGTGTTCATCCGGCGGGGCTCGGTGGTGCTCGACGCGGCCCAGCCGGAGCGCGCGGTGCCTCTTCCCCGCCTGCCGGTGGCTGAGCTGCGGCTCGATTCCTACCTGGTGAACTCCGCAGGGCTGGCTCGCGGCACGCCGGTGGCGCAAGTCGAGCTCGAGGACAGCCGAGGGGAGACGCACCGCTTCACCCTGCGCGCCGGCCTGGAAACGGCAGAGTGGGCGGCGCGGAGGTCGGACGTGGCCACCCTGCCCGGCTTCTCGGCTCCAGGGCCCTACCGGGTGAGCGTCGCGCCGGGCGGGGATTTCCTGGCCCAGTTCTACCGCGCCCCCTTCCGCATGAACGAGCCGGTGCAAGCGACGCGGCTCAAGGTGGCTCGGTCGAGCGAACTGCCAGCGGCCGTGGATGTGGTGCTGTTTCGGGTGGAGCTCGCGAAGTGAAGCGACTGGAGCTCGGGGGGACTCTCCTTGCGGGAAGCCTGGGGAGCCTGCTCGTGGCGCGCTCGAGCTGGCTCGAGGCGGACGACCCCCTGCGCACTACGGCGATCCTGCTGCCCTTTCTGGTGGCGAGCTTCGTCGCCCTCGGCCGGCATGCCCGTGGCCTCGGGGCGCGCCGGCTGCCGCCCTCTCGCCGGGCACTCGAGCTTCTGGGCCTCGGCGGCTTCGCCCTGGCGCTGGCAGCAAGGCCGCGGCTGGGCCTCGAAGGCGCCGAGCTGCCTCTTGCCGCGGCGGGGGCGCTGCTTCTCGCCCTGGTGGTGGGCTCGCGACTCCTCGCGTGGCGGCCGCTTCTGGGCCGGGAGTTGAGCCTCAGGCCGGCAGGGGTGTTCTTCTTCCTGCCGCTCCTGGCCTATCTCGCGATCTTGCCGTGGTCCACCGGTCAGCGCCCGCCGGACGGCGACGAGCCCTGGTACCTCCTGGTCACCCACAGCCTGGCCTACGACTTCGACTCCGAGTTGACCAACAACTACCACCAGGGAGATTGGAAAGGCTTCCTCTCCCGGCCGATGGAACCGCAGCCAGGAGACCCCCATGGCCGGGGCGGGGAACTGTACTCGCGCCACAATGCCCTGCTGCCGCTGATGCTCGCCCCCGCCTATCGGCTGGCCGGCAAATGGGGAGCCCTCGCCACCATGGCGGCGCTCGCTGCGGCCCTGGCCTGGATGACCCTGCGCCTGGCGGCTCGCTACTTTCCCTCGCAGCCGGCCGGGGCGCTCCTTGCCTACGGCCTGCTCGCCTTCGCGCCCCCGCTGCTGCTCTATTCGGGGCAGATCTGGGTGGAGGTTCCCGCGGCGCTCGCCGCGCTGGTGGCGATCGACGCCATGCGGGCGCTCACCGGCGAGAGCGCGCCTGGCCCGGCGGCTTCGACTGAGCCGAGGCGGAGGCGCTGGCGGCAGTGGCTGGTGCTGGCGGCGGCGATCGCCTTTCTGCCCCTGCTCAAGATCCGCTTCATGCTCCTCGCCGCGCCGCTCGCAGCCCTGGCCTGGTGGCGGACCGGCCGCCCCTGGAAGGTCGCCCTCGTTCTGGGCGCGGCCCTCGGGGCGTTGGGCGGAGGCATCCTGCTCCACAACCAATGGCTCTACGGCAACGCCCTCAAGATCCACTCCTGGCAGGAGGTGGAGCTGCACCACTACACCTTCGGCCAGTACTTCCTGGGGGGGACGGGCCTCTTCTGCGACGCAGCCTTTGGGCTTTTCGGCTGCGCGCCGCTCTGGCTGCTCTCGATCCCCGCCGGCGGCAAGCTGCTGCTGCGGCGCCATCCGCTGCTGCTCGACCTTGAGGTGCTCTCCCTGCCTTACCTCGCCATCGTGGTGCCGCGCTCGGAGTGGTACGGCGGCTGGTCCCCGCCTTTCCGCTACGCCCTAGTGGCCTTGCCCCTGCTGGCGCTGCTGCTGGTGCCGCTCGCCGAGGAACGGCGCCGCTTCGGCCCCCGTTTTCTGCTGGCGGCGCTCGGCGCGGTAACCCTGGCGCTCACTCTCCTCTGGGTGAGCGTGCCGGGCTGGACGTACAACTTCGCGGATGGCCGCACCTACCTCCTGGACCACCTGGCCCGCTCCTTTGGCGCCGACTTCGCCCGCTTCCTCCCCAGCTCGGTGCGACCGAGGCTCGCAAGCTGGCTCTGGCCGCCGGTGCTGGCGGTGGGGCTCCCGGCGTTGTGGTGGTGGCCCCTCCGCGGCCGGCGCGGGCGGCCGGCGGCCTGGGGAACCGGAGTGGTGGTGGCTCTCCTCGGGCTCCTGATCGTGGCGGCCCACCGCGTGCCCACGGGGCGCATCGAGCTCGAGGACGCCCAGGTGGTGAAGGCGGGTGGCCATCTCTTTCCCGATCCCTGGGTGATCGACCGCACTCGCTATCGGGGCGGCTGGGTTCTGCTCGAGGGCGACCGTCTCGAGGCACCTGTTGTGCCGGGTGGTCGCCGCCTCCGTCTGGCTCTCGAGGCGCAGCTGATGCGCCGACACCCCGGGCCGGTGCTGCTCGAGCTTTCGGCAGGCGAGACGGTGCTGGCCGAGCTCACCGTGACCACCAACCGGACCTGGCGCCGCTACGAGCTGCCGGACCTCGCCTGGCCGGCCGTTCGTTCTCTCCGTCTGAGCCTCAAGAGGGGCCCGGGCTCGGAGGGCGGTAACGCCGTCCTGCTCGATTTCGTGGAGCTTCAGTGGCAGTGATCTCGGTGGTGGTGCCCACGCTCGGCGCCGATCCGGCATTGCTGAGGAGGTGCCTCGAGGCTCTGAGGAGCGAGGGCGGGAGGGAGCTCGAAGTGGTTCTAGTGGCGCAGGGCGGGCGAGCGATCGAGCTGCCCGCGGTCCTTGTGGACCGCCATTTCGAGCTGCCGCGCAACCTGGGCTTCGCCCGGGCGACCAACCTCGGCATCGCCGCGAGCTCGGGAGAGGTGATCGCCACGGTGAACGACGACGTGGTGGTGGAACCGGGCTGGCTGGCACAGCTGCAATCCGTGCTCGCCACCGCGCCGGCCGTGGCCGTCCAGGGCGTGAACCTCGTGCTCGACCGGCCGGAGGAGGTCGACGGCTGGGGAATCGGCTGGAACCCGGCGCTCGAGGCGGTTCAGCTCGGGCGAGGAGGTGCAGCGCCGCCGCTCGAGGCAGCGCCCTTCGAGATTTTCGGAGTCTCGGCCACGGCCGCGCTCTACCGGCGAGAGGCGCTCGAGAGGGCGGCCCTCGAGGGCGGCGAGGTGTTCGACTCCCGGCTGGGCTCCTACTACGAAGACGTCGAGCTCGCCCTGCGCCTGCGTGCCGCCGGCGGACTGGCCCTCGCCGTGCCGGCCGCTCGAGCTCGCCACGCCGGCTCGGCGACCGGCAAGCGGATGGGGCTTCGCCGGGGCATCTGGCTCTTCGGAAATCGCCACCTGGTGCTCGCCCGCCATCTCGGTAGCGGCTTCTGGCGGCGCTGGCCGGGGTTCTTCCTGCGCGACCTTCGCCATGCCGGCAACGCTCTCGCCCAGGGCGACCTCACGACGGCCCTCGCCGTCCCACTGGGCTGGCTTCGAGTGCTGGCCAAGCTCCGCCACTTCGCCCGGCGGGGAGGGCCGCTCGCGGCGGAGGGCTTCCCTCCGGGCTGCTAAGCTCGCGGGCGACCATGGAGGAAGCCCCCAGCGAGCGCCAGCCCGAGCTGTCCGGGGTGGTGGTGCACTGGCACAACGAGGCCTGGCTGGAGCAGCTGGTGGCGGCCTGGCCCCGGGATCCGCGTTTCGAGCTGGTGGTGGTGAACAACGGTTCGAGCCGAGCCCTGCCCGCAGGGAAGTATCTGCGCCTCGAGCCCGGGGCCAACCTCGGCTTCGGAGCGGGGATGAACTTCGGAGTGGCGCGGGCCCGAGCGCCGTTGTTGCTCCTGCTCAACCCTGACGTGGAACCCCAGGCAGGGGCGCTCGAGAAGCTGCTCGAAGGCTTCGAAGCGAACCCGCAAGCGGCCGGGCTTGCGCCGCGGTTGGTGGGGCTGGACGACTCGCCCCAGTTCCGCTGGCAGCTGCGCCGCCTGCCCGGCCCGGGGGATCTGCTGCTCCAATGCCTGTTCCTGGGCAGCGGCCTGGGAGCTCGAGAAGAGCCGCCGCCTGGAACGGCGGTCGCGCAGCCGGCCGCCGCGGCTCTGGCGTTGCGCCGCGAGGGCTTCGAGGCCCTGGGCGGCTTCGATCCCCGGTTCTATCCGGCCTGGTTCGAGGATGTGGACCTCGCCCGGCGATGGGCCGACCGGGGGCAGCCGCTGCTCTACTGGCCGCGGGCGGTGTTCCGCCACGGCCTGGGCTCGTCGGTGAGCGAGCTCGGCTACGGCCCTTTCCTGTGGGTCTACGATCGCAACTTGATGCGCTACCTCGAGCGGCACCACGGTCGAGCCTGGGCTTGGCTGGCGCGGGCGCTGCGCGCGTTCGCTCTCGGGCTCCGGCTGCTGCTGCTGCCCCTCAGGGCTCCGGCGCGGGCCCGGAACGGCGGCGGTGCTTCGTGTTGGGGATCTCCTGCTGGATCCAGCGGCTCACGCGGTGGAACGCTCCGGGACCCACATCCGCCTGACAGCCAAAGAGTTTGGGCTCCTCGAATACCTTATGCGCAATACTGGGCGTGTCCTCAGCAAGACCATGATCGCCGAGCACGTCTGGGACGAGCTGCTCGAGAAGGGTGCCGACCTCGACACGCGGCCGTTCGGCCTCGAGCCCCAGCGCATCCTTCGTCTCGAGAAGGGCCACGTGATCGTCGGCCAGGACACCGACTCCGAGTCGAACCTCCACGAGGCCGCGATGCCGTGGCTCGTGAAGAACGACAAGGAGTTCGAGTTCGTCGGCAAGTGGGCGACGCAGCAGATCCACGATCGCGGTCTCAAGTGGATGCTCGTCGGCTTCGAGAGCCCCTCGGGTGCGATCCCGGTCGAGGGAGGGCAGGTCGTCGTCGACGGGAAGTCGTCCGGCCGGGTCACGAGCGTGCGGCACTCGCAGGAGCTCGGCAAGGTGATCGGGCTCGCGATCGTCCCGATCGACCTCGCGGTCGACGGCGGCACGTTCGATGTCCGGGTCGACGGCCAGAACGTCCAGATGAAGGTGCACCTGGGCGCGTTCTTCGATCCTGCGGGCGAGAGGCTCAAGGCATGAGATCTCTTCGGCCAGATCCGAGGCCCTGCGTCGGGTACGCGGCTGTCGGGGAGACAGAGCCGTGAGCGTTCTCGACTTCCTCTCCGTCTCGACTGCCGAGGGCGCAGTCGGCCGCTCGTCGATGGATCGCCGCCAGCGCGACGCCGGCGCGACGTTCGAGCAGCGCGACGACTGGCTCGTCCCGGTCTCGATCCCCGGTGAGTCCGAGGCGCTCGCCGAGGTCGGCGTCGCCGACCTCTCGCACCTCGCGATCTTCGAGGTGCGGCCATCGAGCCCGGCCGTCTCCGGCGACGACGTCATCTGGTACCGGATCTCCGACCGGCGGTCGCTGGTCCTCTGCCCGCCGTCGCACGCCGCCTCGGTTCGCGCCGACCTGGGCGACCGCTTCGTGCTCGATCTCTCCGGTGCGCTGAG
>CALMKX010000327.1 GCA_937867335.1 uncultured Acidobacteriota bacterium | reverse complement strand
TCCACCGAATCCTTCAGCGAGATCGCGCCGCTGCTCAGCATTTCGATCTTCGAGACCGTGTCCTTGAGCGCGGAGGATACGACTTCGGAGCTTTCGGTAAGCGTTTCGCGCGTCAGGTCGGTGGCGCGCCGCGCGTCCTGCATGGCGGCCGAAAGTTCGGCATTGGTGGAGCTCATGCCGCGCGCTGCGAGCGCCGCCGCGCGCGCCTGGCTGGTCTGGGTCTGCCCGAGCAGCGTCAGATCCGCGACGATGCCGGCCATGTCGGCAATCTCGGTGCCGAGATGTCCGGAGCGTTCGCCGATATCGGAAAGCGAGGAGCTGGCGGTTTCATCCACGGCTGGAAGACGCAGCACGGACTGGCTCATTCCGTAGCTCCTGTCAGCCGTCGGGAATACCGCCAGTTTGCGAGAAGTATGGTTAATGAAGCCTTAAGTTGTAACCTTCGCGCGTAAATCACACTCACTTCCTGCCAATTGCGCGAATCACCCCTCTCAAGCACACAGACGGCGAGCGCTGGGCAGGGACAACTCGACCATGGCGATGGAGGTGCATTACGGCGCGGCGATTCAGGCCGTCACTTCGTCGCCTGCCATGCGCGAGACGGTCTCGATGGTCTCGCGGTAGTGCGGGTGGATCGCCCTCGACATCACCACCTTGCGGCGCTTCTTGAGCACTCGCCCGGTCATCAGCACCGCCTCGGCGAAGGCACTCGCCCCCTCGTACATCGAGGCGTTGGCGACCGGCAGGCCGGTGAGCATCGAGATGAAGGTCTGGAACTCGAAGATGGTCTGGAGCGTGCCCTGGCTCACTTCAGGCTGGTAAGGCGTGTAGACCGTGAGGATCTCGCCGCGCTGGATCATGTGATCCACCACAGCCGGGGTGTCGTGGCGGTAGGCCCCGGCCCCCAGGAAGCTCGCCACGTCCCGGCCCGCCACCCGGTTGCGGCTCTCGAGCTCCCGGAAGTAGCGGCGCAGCTCCTGGTCGGAGAGCGGACCGGCGATCGGCAGCTCCCCTTGGACCAGGATCTCTCGCGGCAGGCTTGAAAACAGCTCGTCGACCGATGCGACGCCGATCTTCGCGAGCATCTCCTCGCGGTCGGCCTCGCCCAAAGGCAGGTAGCGGTGTGCGCTGTCCACCTCGTCCTCCCTCGCTGGTTGGGGTTTAGGGGTGGACCTGCTATTCGTGGCTCTGGGCCAGGAACGCCTCGTAGGCTTCCGCGCTCATCAGCTTCTGCAGATCGGCCGAGGAGGAGAAGCGGATCTTGATCAGCCAGCCCTCGCCGTGCGGGTCGTCGTTGATCAACTCGGGGTTTTCGATCACCTCTTCGTTGACCTCGACCACCTCGCCAGCCACCGGGGTGTAGACCTCCGCCACGGCTTTCACCGACTCGATGGTGCCGATCTCGTCGTGGGAGTCGAAGACCTGGCCCACTTCCGGGGCCTCGACGAACACCACCTCGCCCAGCTGCTTCTGAGCGAAGTCGGTGATTCCCAGCACACAAACGTCCTCCTCGACCCGGATCCACTCGTGCTCGGTGGTGTAGAGATACTCGCTCGGATAGCTCGACATATCCTTGACAACCCTCCTTGGATTCCCCTCTGCTCGCAAAGCTTAGTTCATGTGGGGTGGATCGGACTCAACGTGCTCGACGATAGAACGGCGTCGGCACCACCTTGGCTTCGACCAGCTTGCCGCGGACGTCGATGTCCAGGCGGCTGCCCAGGGCGGCCAGCTCCGGCGGCACGTAGGCCATGCCCAGAGCTTTCTCGAAGGTGGGCGAGAAGGTGCCGCTGGTCACCGAGCCCACCGGCCGGCCGTCGAGCATCACGGCATGGCCCTGGCGGGCGATGCCCCGCCCCACCACCTCGAAGCCCACCAGGTGCCGGGTGATGCCGCGCTCCTTCTGGGCCACGAGCGCCGCTCGGCCGAGAAAATCGCCCTTGTCCAGCTTCACCACCCAGTCCAGCCCGGCTTCCCAGGGCGAGGTGAGGCTGTCGATCTCGTGGCCATAGAGGGCCATGGCGGCTTCCAGGCGCAGGGTGTCGCGGGCCCCGAGCCCGGTCGGAACCAGGCCGACGGGGCCGCCCACTTCGAGCAGGCGGCGCCAGATCTCGGGTGCGTCGGCCGGGGCGAGGTAGAGCTCGAAGCCGTCTTCGCCGGTGTAGCCGGTGCGGGAGAACAGCACCGGCGTGCCCCAGAGCTCGCCATGGGCGAAGCCGTAATAGCGGATCGGCGCCAGATCGATCGAGGCGTGCGGCGCCAGAATGCCGAGCGCCTTCGGCCCCTGCAGGGCGAGCAAGGCATAGCGGCTGGAGTGGTCCTCCACCGAAACGCCTTCTCCCGCATGGGCGGCGATCCAGCCAAAATCGGTGTCGGCGTTCGAGGCGTTGACCACCACCAGGAAATCCTCCGCCCCCAGGCGGTAGATCAGGAGATCGTCGAGGTAGGTGCCTTGCTCGGTGAGGATGCCGCTGTAGTGGGCGCGGCCCACGGCCAGCTTCGAAACGTCGTTGGGCGTGAGGCCCTGGAGGAAGGCCTCGGCGCCGGGGCCGTGGACCTTCACCTCGCCCATATGCGAGACGTCGAAGAGCCCCGCTGCCGTGCGCACGGCGCGGTGCTCTTCGATCACCCCGGAGTACTGCACGGGCATCTCCCAGCCGGCGAACTCCACCAGGCGGGCTCCGGCTTCGACATGACACTCGTAGAGGGGGGTGCGCTTCACAGTGGGCTCCTCGCGATGGACCTTGGCCGCAGAGCTCCCGCGAACCTCAAGCTCGCCGGCCGCGCCAGGCGTCCGCGGAGGGCGAGGAGGTGAGGAGCTGGCTCGCTGGATCGATCGGGCTCAAACCTGGCGCAAGCTATCACAGGTGCCGAGGGGCCGAACTATACTGAGCCTCGTGAGCTCCCCCGGCCCGCTCCGCCCCTCCGGCGCCCCGGCTCCCTCCCGGCGGCGGCGCTGGCTGCGACGCCTGTGG
>CALMKX010000326.1 GCA_937867335.1 uncultured Acidobacteriota bacterium | reverse complement strand
CTCGCCCCCGCCGCCACGGCCAGCCCGGCGGCCGTCGCCAAGCCCGGGGCTGCGCCGCCGGCAGCTCAGGAGGCGCCGAGCGTTCTCGAGGGTTTCGGCTTCCGCCCCGGGGTGAGCAAGCTCACTGACCTGCTGCGCCGCACCCTGGAGATCGGCGCGAGCGACCTCCACGTGCACAGCGGCGCCCCTCTCAAGGTGCGGCTCCACGGCCGCCTGCGCGATGTCGCCTCGAGCCGCCTCGAGCCGGCCGAGGCGGAGCGCCTGCTCCACTCGATCCTGATGCCGGCCGCGCGGGAGAAGCTCGACGAGCACCAGCAGCTGGACATGGCCTACGTGCTTTCCGGGGCGGGGCGCTTCCGGGTCAACCTCTACCGCCAGCAGCACGGCCTCGACGGCGTGTTCCGGGCGATCCCGGCCCGGGTACCCACCTACGACGACCTCGGCCTGCCCGACCCGGTTCGCCAACTCACCGAGTTCCACCAGGGCCTGGTGCTGGTCACCGGCCCGGCCGGCTGCGGCAAATCCTCCACCATGGCCGCCCTGGTGAATCACGTGGCGACGAACCGAACTGACCACGTGATCACCCTCGAGGACCCGATCGAGTACGTCTTCAATTCGGCCAAGGGCATCGTCAACCAGCGCGAGGTGGGCTCGCACACCTCCTCCTTCGCCCGAGCCCTGCGCGCCGCTCTGCGTGAAGACCCGGACGTGATCGTGATCGGCGAGCTGCGCGACCTCGAGACCATCGCCCTCGCTTTGACTGCCGCGGAAACCGGCCACCTGGTGTTCGGCACCCTCCACACCGGCAGCGCCCTGCGCACGGTGAACCGGCTCCTGGGTGTGTTCCCGCCCAACCAGCAGCCGCAGGTGCGCACCATGCTCTCGGAGTCCCTGCGGGCGGTGGTGTCCCAGCGCCTCTTGCCCCGGGCCGACGGCAGCGGCCGGGTGGGGGCCTTCGAGGTGCTGCTCAACACCCGTGCGGTGGCGAACTTGATCCGCGAGAACAAGACTTTCCAGATCAGCTCGTTGATGCAGACCGGTGCTTCGCGGGGAATGATGGTGCTCGATTCCTCCCTCGCCGAGCTGGTGAAAAGCGGTGTGGTCAGGCGGGAGGAAGCCCTGCGCGAGGCGGAGGACCCGAAGAAGCTCGGCGTCCCGGGAGGTTAGGCGTGGCCAGGCTGGATGAGCTGTTTCGCTACTTGAAGACCCAGGATGGCTCGGACCTCCACCTGGCCTCCGGCCTGCGCCCCTACCTTCGCCGCCGGGGCGCCCTCGAGCCGATCTCCGGCTGGGAGGTGCTCGCTCCTCCTGCGCTCTCCACCATGCTGCGCGAGATCGCGAGCGAGGCGGATTGGAAGGACTACCAGGAAGGCGGCGACCTCGACTTCGCCTACAGCCTTCCCGGCGTGGGCCGCTTCCGGGCCAACTATCTGGCGCAGGAGAACGGCCCCGGGGCGGTGTTCCGCCTGATCCCCGAGAAGGTGAAAACGGTGGAAGACCTCGGCCTGCCGCCGGCGATCGAGGGCCTCGCCCACCTCAAGAGCGGCCTGGTGCTGGTGACCGGCCCCACCGGCTCCGGCAAGTCCACCACCCTGGCGGCGGTGATCGACCGCATCAACGCCACCTACGAGAAGCACATCGTCACCATCGAGGATCCGGTGGAGTTCGTGCACACCAACCGCCGCGCGGTGTTCTCCCAACGCGAAGTGGGCCAGGACGTGCCGACCTTCGCGGCGGCGCTCAAGGCAGCCGTGCGCCAGGACGCCGATGTGGTCCTGGTCGGCGAGATGCGCGACCTCGAGACCATCTCTCTGGCCATCACCGCCGCCGAGATGGGCGCTCTGGTCTTCGGCACGCTCCACACCAACAACGCCGCCAAGACCATCGATCGCCTGGTGGACGCCTTCCCCCCCGAGGAGCAACCGCAGATCCGCACCACCTTGGCCGAGTCCATCGCCGGCATCGTCTCGCAGCTGCTCCTGCCCACGGCCAACGGCCAGGGGCGCGTCGCCGCGTTCGAGATCCTGCTGCGCACACCCGGCCTGCCCAACCTGATCCGTGAAGGCAACACCCCGATGTTGATCTCGGTGATCCAGGGCGGCCGAGCCCAGGGCATGCGGCTGATGGACGAGAGCCTGCTCGACCTGGTGCGCTCCGGCCGAGTCGCGGCCCAAGAGGCGGCGCGCCGAGCCAGCGACCGCACGAGCTTCGAAAGACAAGTGGGCCTCGCCGGCAAGAAGAGCGAACTCGGCGGCCTCGAAGGCTGAGCCCTGGATGCGGGCTCCACGCCCCAAAACGAGGAGGGAGAGTCCGCCCTCCATCAGCTCTTTACGAATACCCTTCCCTTACAGCCCGGCGTGGACTATAGTTGAGAGCTGATTCTTTGTTTCCGATCGAACCTCGAAGCGGTGACGACACTGCAGCATCCTTTCTGTCTCGGCCGCAGCCCAATTTCCGAGCTGCCGGGGCAAGCTGCCGTTCCCCCTTCCCAGACCTGAGGAGAGTCTGAGCGATGAACCCGAAAAGCCAATGTCCCGGCCCGGGAGCGCAGCGCTGGTGGCGCTACGCCTCGTTCTGCGCGATCGTGGCCCTCGCCGTGCTGGTAGTCCTGCCCGGCGCGAGCTTCGCCGGGGGCACCGACCCCAGCCGCGCGGAGTGGCAGAAGCGCCAGTCTGAAGTGGACGGCTGCGCCCTGCTCAACAACCCCAAGATCGCCGGCATGATGGACGGTCTGCTCTTCTACCTGGCGAAGCAGTGCAACCGCTTCGACCTGATCGGCGGCGTCAAGGGTGGTGGCGGCGCCGAGAGCGATGCCGTCGAGGCGGCCGACTCGCCGGTGAGCAACCCGGCGCTCGATGGCGGCACCGGCTCGCGGACCCAGAGCGAGACCTCGATTTCGCGCAACCCCACCACCGGCACCCTCTGCGCCGCCTGGAACGACTCCTTCCACGGCGTACAGCAGGGCCTGGGCTTCTCGGGTTTCGGCCGTTCGACCGACAACGGCGTGACCTGGACCGACAAGCTCAACGTCTCCACCACCGACAGTGGCGACCCCAGCCTGATCTGGCGCAAGGTCGACGGCAAGTTCTACTACATCGCCCTGAACGCCGGTGGTCTCGCCATCTGGCGCTCGGACGACGATTGCAACAGCTTCGTCTTCGTCAGCCAGATCGTCACCGGCAACGACGACAAGGAAATCGCGACCGTCGACAACAACCCGGCGAGCGCCTTCTACGGCCGCATCTACGTGGCCTGGACGGACTTCGGCGCCGGCAACCGCATCCATGTGGTGACCTCCTCGAACGCCGGCGCCACCTGGACGGCCCAGGTGCCGATTTCGGCCACGGGCGAGGCGGTGCAGGGCGCTTGGCCGGCGGTCGCCCCGAGCGGCGATGTCTTCGTGGCCTGGCACCATTGGCTCTCCCCCGGCTTCCCTACCGGTAACACCGAAATCCAGGTGGCTCGCTCCACCGACGGCGGCGCCACCTTCAACCTGGTCACGCCGCCGGTGTCGAACGTCACCAGCGCCCGCGACACCACGGCGACCAGCAGCTGCGGCCGCCCGGCGCTCAAGGGCAACGTGCGCTACCTGCCGTCGCCCACCATCGCCGTGGGCCCGAACGGCCATCTCCATGCCGTCTACAGCTACGACCCCGACGCCACCGGCAGCGGCGACGTGGTCAACGTCTACTACCGTCGTTCGACCGACAACGGCGCCACCTGGCAGCCCGAGATCCAGGTCAACGACGACGGCGGCACCAACGACCAGTACCAGCCGAGCTTGTCGGTCTCCGAGGCGAACGTCGTGACGGTGGGCTACTACTCCCGCCAGAACGACGTCAACAACGTGATGATCGACTACTACAAGCGCTCCTCCTTCGACGGCGGCGTGTCCTTCTCGACCCCCAGCGTGCGCCTCTCGGACGTCTCCTCGCCGATCGTGCTCGACTCCAGCCTGGCTACTTGCTATCACGGCGACTATGACACCCAGATTACCGAGGCCGGCACCAACCATCCGCTGTGGTCCGACGACCGTGGCGGCACGCCGGACATCTACACCGAAGGCAGTCCGGCGGGCACCGACTTCTTCGTCAACCCCACGCCGGCTACCGCCAGCGTCTGCGCCCCGACGGCGGCTCATTTCATGGTCGCTGTGCCGCAGTTCCAGGGCTTCTCGGAGGCCGTGACCCTCTCGGCCAGCGGCAACCCCGCCGGCTCCACGGTCAGCTTCGGTACCAACCCGGTAACGCCTCCGGGCTCGAGCACCATGGACGTCTCGACCACGGGCGTGAGCGCTGGCACCTCGGTCATCACCGTGACCGGTACCTCCTCGCCGAGCTCGATCGTCCACACCGGCACCGTCTCGCTCACGGTAGCGACCGCGAACCCCGGCGCCCCGGCGCTGGTGAGCCCGGCCAACAACGCGATCAACGTGCCGGTCAGCCCGACCTTCAGCTGGAACGCCGCCACTCAGGGTGAGACCTACACGCTCGAGGTGGCCACCGACGCCGGCTTCACCAACATCGTCGGTACCGCCACGGTGGCTGCCACCATGGCCACGCTGGGCTCGCCGCTCAACACCAACACCGTCTACTTCTGGCGCGTCCGCTCGACCAACGCCTGCGGTACGGGCTCCAACTCCTCCACCTTCACCTTCACGGTGGTGCCGGCTCCGGGCGACTGCCCGATCGGCGTGACCCCGACGGTTCTCCTCACCGAGGACTTCGAGACCACGGCTCCGGGCTGGACCAGCAGCGGCACCGGCAACACCTGGGCTTCCTCGACGGTTCGCTTCCACGGTGGCACCCACTCCTGGAAGTCGGCCGGCGCGGCGGCGGTGACCGACCAGCGGCTCGATTCGCCTTCGCTCACCTTGCCGGTGGCCGGCGACGCCCCGATCTCGCTGATCTTCTGGAACCACCAGACGATCGAAGACAACCCGCCGGGCTGCTTCGACGGCGCGGTGCTCGAGATCTCGACCGACGGCGGCACCACCTTCACCCGCCTCGAGGCCCAGATCCAGGTCCTGCCCTACGACGGTATCGTGTCGAGCAGCTTCGCCAACCCGCTCGCCGGCACCAACGCCTGGTGCGGTGATCCGCGCGACTGGACCAAGTTCATCGTCGACCTGTCGAGCTTCGCCGGCCAGACGGTGAAGATCCGGTTCCGCCACGCCACCGACAACTCGGTGTCGCGAGAGGGCTGGTACCTCGACGACGTCGTGTTCCAGTCCTGCCGCCAGGAGCTCTTCTCGGACGGCTTCGAGACCGGCAACACCTCGGCTTGGGCTCTGACCTTCCCGTAGTCGGCAGTCTCTAGGGCTCGTCTTCGGACGGGCCCTCGCCTTGCTCGGGCCCGGCGATTCCCTCGCCGGGCCTTTTGCTTTTCAGGCCGGGCGCGATAGGCTTTGGCTCGAGGGAAGAATGATGAAAATTCGTGATTTCTCCCGCCCCCCGGGCAAGCCGTTCCATCTCGCGGAGATCGATCCCGGAAAGACGGGAAAGATCAAGAAGGAGGAGGCGCAGGAGCGGCTCGCCGAGAACCAGAAGCGGCTCACCAGCCTGCAGAACCGCTTCTTCGCAGCCCGCTCCCACAGCTTGCTGATCGTGCTCCAGGCGATGGATGGCGGCGGCAAGGACGGCACCATCCGTTCCGTGATGGGGGCCTTCAACCCGCAGGGCGTGGAGGTCACTTCGTTCAAGGTGCCCACACCCGAGGAGCTGTCCCACGACTTCCTCTGGCGCGTCCACAACCGCATCCCCGGCCGCGGCACGATCGGCATCTTCAACCGTTCTCACTACGAAGACGTCCTGGTGGTGCGGGTGAAGGAGTTGGTGCCAGAACCGGTCTGGCGGCCGCGCTACGAAGCGATCAGTCAGTTCGAGAAGCTGCTCGCCGACAACTCCACACGGATCGTCAAGATCTTTCTGCACATCAGCCCCGAAGAGCAGGCCGAGCGCATGAAGGACCGCATGACCGACCCCGACGAGTACTGGAAGTTCAATCCCGGCGACCTCGAGGAACGCCGTCGCTGGCCGGACTACATGGCGGCCTACGAGGAGGCTCTCAGCCGCTGCAACACCAGCTGGGCGCCCTGGTACGTGGTGCCGGCGGATCACAAGTGGTACCGCAACCTGCTGGTTTCCGAGATCCTGGTGGCCACCCTCGAGGGGATGCACCTCGAGTACCCCAAGCCGCCTCCGGACGCCAAGACCTACCGGGTGCCCAAGGTGAAGTGGCCCTAGAGAGAACCGTCTCGAGATTCGGTGACATCGCCAACCCGACAAGCACGGTTCTGGGGGTCCGAGGATGGGTTGCGACGGAGGCGGCCAGGCCCGCGCCAAAGAAACTTCGAGCCAAGCCGGAAGGGGCTTGCCCCAAGCCCGGCTCGAGGCGCGGTTCGCCGCGAGCCCGAGGACTCTCTTGGCGCTGCGAGGAGTAGCCGGGCTGTGAGTTGCCCGCCGGAAGCACCCCCCAGGCGGCGGCCGGCTCCCTACTTCTTCGAGCCGGAGTTGGCGAGCTCCGCCCCTCCGCCCGCACCGTGGGCGGAGGAGAGCGTGGGTGAGATCTCGTCGCCAGCCCCGGCCGGCGGCGCCCTCGAGGCGTTGGCCACCGGCGGGAGCTGGTGGTTGCGCTCCCCAGGGGGCGAGTTTGTTCACTGGCAGCCGGATCTCGAGCGGGTTCGCTTCTGGGCTCGGCCGTCCGACTCCGAGGCCGAAGCGAGCACGGCCTACCAGCAGAGGTTCCTGCCCTGCTTGCTGCACCTGGCCGGGCACGAGATCCTGCGAGCGAGCGCCATCCTCACGCCGAGCGGGGTGGTGGCTTTCGTGGGTCCGCCGGGAGCCGGCAAGAGCACACTCGCGGCCGGCCTCGGCGCGCGGGGCCACACGCTCTGGGCAGACGACGCGGTGCTCTTCGCTCCCGGTTCTCTCGGCCTCGAGAGCGTTCGCCTGCCGTTCCGGCCGCAGCTAGCGGAGGGCTCGGCCGCGCTTCTCGCCGCGGCCGGCCATCGCCCGGAGCGGCTGCGGCCGGAGATCGCCCGTGCCGAGAGCGAGGCCTTGGTGGGCCTGCTGCTCCTGGAGCCACCTGCCAAGAACTCCAGAGGACCGGTTCAGGCCGGGAGCCGGCCCCCTTTCGAGGCCCTGGCCCCGAGCGCCTCCTTCCCGCGGCTGCTGGCCAACGGCTTCGCCCTCCGCTTCGAGGAGATCGAGCGGCGCGTGGCCATGACCCGGCGTTACCTCGCCTTGGCCGCCGAGGTTCCGTGCTTCTTGCTCGGCTCGGAGCCGCGGAAGCTCCCCTACCGCCAGCTGTTGGACCGGATCGAGACCTGGTTGGGGCGGTTCTCGTGAACGCGAGCCATTTGTGGCCTCGGGGTGCCGGGGCCGTCTCGGGATAAGCTCGGGCGAGGAACCATGCGGATCGCTTTCGTGGTCGAGCGGCCCACGCAGTTCGAGGCGCCGTTCTACAAACATGTGGCCGAAACCGAATCGGCCCACCGGCTCGCCGTGATCTTCACCGGTGGAGCTCCGGCCGAGTCGAGCTTCGATCCGGAGCTCGGCCGGCAGGTGGGCTGGGGCTTCGACCTCACCTCGGGATATCCGTGGAAGGCGGCGCCCGCCTCGGGCTCTGCCTCCTGGCTCGAGGAAGAGCTCGGGAGCGAAAGACCGGACCTGGTGATCATCAACGGCTACACGCAGCGGCCCTACCTCCAGGCCCTGAGAGCCGCCCACAGCCTGCGTTTGCCGGTGGCGCTCCGGATCGACTCCACCCTCTTCGCCTCGGGCGCTCGCCGGCGATGGCTCAAAGCCATGATCTTCGCCGGCTTCCTGCTCCCGGCCTTCGATCTCTTCTTCGCCGTGGGTGGCCAGAGCCGGCGCTATCTCTTGGCCCATGGCGTGGCCCGGGAGAGGATCGCCCTTTTCCCCTACGCCGTGGACGTCGCCGGTTTCGCCTCGGCGTCGCGCCAGGGGGCGGCCGAGCGCGAGCGGCTGCGGCTGGATCTCGATCTGCCAGAGGACGAGCCGGTGGTGCTCGCCCTGGCCAAGCTCTCCGCTCGCGAGGCGCCCTGGGACCTGCTGCGGGCGGCCGCGCTGCTCGGGCGCCGGGCTCCGTGGCTGGCCATCG
>CALMKX010000325.1 GCA_937867335.1 uncultured Acidobacteriota bacterium | reverse complement strand
CGGGGTGGGGGCGGCGGCGACCACCTCGGCGCGGTCGGCGCCGCAGGCTTCGGCGAAGTCCAGCCAGAGCTCCGGGTGAGGGGCCGGCACGCCCAGCTCCTCGGCCAGGTTGGCCTCGAGCTCGGTGCGGATGGCCGGATCGGCAGTGCCGGCGATCGCGGTTTCGAGATAGCCGGGGAAGGCGGCTACGTGCGGGTAGTAGGCGCGGGCGTAGGTGGCCAGCTGCTCGCGGCTGAGAGCGCCAGCGGCCCAGGCCTGGTAGAAGGGATGGTTGAGAATCGAGCGTTCGGCAATGCGCGCGTCGATCTCGGCGAGAACCTGCTCCTTGTCCTGCATCGCAACCTCCTCATGCTTATCCGTCTGCGGGAAAACCAGACTGGCAATTGTGGGCGGCCCCTATAATAGGCCACGGCCGGGCTGGATCTGAAGCTCCCCGGCCGTCACCCGCATCCGAATATCCCAGGAAACTCTTGACGGAACCTAGAGGATCTTCCACCGATGGAACCCCGTGATCTGGTCTTGGTGGAGGGTGTACGCACCCCCATGGCAGAGTTCAATGGCTCGTTCGCCGACCTTTCGGCCATCGAGCTTGGGGCCCGGGCAGCCGCGGCCCTGTTCGAGCGCACCGGCATCTCCCCCCAGGAAATCGACCACACCGTGGTCGGCAACGCCCAACAGACCTCGGCCGACGCCATCTACGGCGCCCGCCATGTCGCTTTGCGCTCGGGGGTCGCCAAGGAAGTGCCGGCCCTCACCGTCAACCGCCTCTGCGGCTCGGGCATCCAGGCGATCCTTTCTGGCGCTCACCTGATCTTCGGCGGCGAGGCCACCACCTGCCTGGTGGGCGGCATCGAGAGCATGAGCCAGGCGCCCCACGTGCTCCGCGGCGCCCGCAAAGGCTACCGCCTGGGGCACGGCGAGCTGGAGGACTCCCTTCTCGCCTCCCTGATGGACCCCTACTGCGGCTGCTACATGGCCCAGACCAGCAACAACCTGGCCCGCGACTACGGCATCTCGCGCCAGGAGCAGGACGAGTTCGCCCTCGAGAGCCAGCAGAAAGCCGCCGCGGCCTGGGACAGCGGCCGCCTCACCGAGGAGGTCGTGGCGCTCGACGTCGGCTCGGGCAAGAGGGCGAAGCGGGTGGAGAGGGACGAGCATCTGCGCCCGGATACCACTCTCGAAGGCCTCGCCCGCCTGCCTCCGGCCTTCGACGAGAACGGCTTCGTCACCGCCGGCAACGCCTCGGGCATCGTCGACGGTGCAGCCATGCTGATCCTGACCACCGCAGCCCAGGCGCAGGCCAAGGGCTGGCCGGTCCTGGCCCACCTGGTGGCCTGGTCGGTGGTGGGGGTGGAACCCTCGAGGATGGGCATCGGGCCCGCACCGGCGATTCGCAAGGCCCTCGAGAGGGCCGGCAAGCGGCTGGCGGACCTCGACCTGATCGAAATCAACGAGGCTTTCGCCGGGCAGATCCTCGCCTGCATCAAGGACCTCGAGCTCGACCGCGCGAAGCTCAATGTCAACGGCGGTGCGATCGCCCTCGGCCATCCGCTGGGAGCGACCGGCGCCCGCATCACTCTCACCCTGGCCAAGGAGCTCCAGCGCCGCGGCGGTGGGCTGGGGGTGGCCTCGGCCTGCATCGGCGGTGGCCAGGGCATCGCCTTGATCCTCGAGTCGCCGTAGGTCCCAGGGAGGCGCGATGAGCACGGAATCGAGTCGGCCGCCGCTGTCGTTCTGGCTGGCGCGCAAGAACCGGCCCGAGGAGGTCGGGACCGTCGTGGTGGGCGGTGGCGTGGTGGGACTCGCTACCGCCTATTGGCTGTCGAAGCTGGGCGAAGTGCCGTGGATCCTGGAGGCCGAGCATCTCGCTTTCGGTGCCTCGGGGCGGAACGCCGGCTATCTGTTGACCGGCACGGCGGAGCCCTTCGTACGCCTGGCAGGCACGATCGGCCGCGAGCAGGCTTTGCGCTTCTGGGAGATCTCGCGCCGCAACCGCGAGCTGCTGCGCTCGGAAGTGCTGGACGCCGGCCGGGTGGACTGCGAATTCCTGCCCGAGGGCAGCTACATGGCGAGCCTCGACGAGCCGGAACGGCTCGAGGAGCTTGAAGCGAGCTTCGAGGAGCTCTCGCAGGCCGGTTTCGAAATGGAGTGGAAGAACGCCGCGCAGGTGCGAGCCGAGAGCGGCTGTCCGATTCTCGGCGGGGCGATTTTCCAGCGCCAGGACGGCGGCCTGGACCCGGCCCGGTTCTGCCGGGGCCTGGCCGCGCTCTCGGGGGCGCAGATCCGCCAGGGCTCGCGGGTGCGCGCGCTCTCGCCGGACGGCGATGCGGTGCGGGTGGAGGGCGACGGCTTCGACCTTCGGGCCCGCCGGGTGGTGGTGGCGCTCAACGCCTTCGTGCCGACTCTGCTGCCGTCGCTGGCCGGCAAGGTGTGGCCGGTGCGGGGGCAGATGATGGCCACGGCACCCGCAGCGCGAAGCCTACGAGGCGTCTGGTACATCGACGACGGCTTCGAGTACGCCCGCCAGCTCTCGGACGGCACCTTCCTTCTGGGTGGCTGTCGCCGTGAGGCGATGGAGGAGGAAGTGGGCTTCATGGCGGCGCCGACGGCGCGGATCCAGGGCGCCCTCGACGACTACCGCCAGCGGGCCTTCCCGGCCTTCGCCGAGCTGCCGGTGCTGCGCCGCTGGGCGGGCACCATGGCCTTCACGGAGGATGGACTGCCGCTGGTGGGGGAGGTGCCGGACGTTCCCGGGGCGGTCTATGCCGCGGGCTTCAACGGCCACGGCATGTCCCTGGGCTTCGTGTACGGCAAACACCTCGCGGAGCGGGCGCTTGGCCGCCCGGCCGAGCCGCTGTTCTAGATCCCTTCGGCTAGCGCTGGTACTCCCGGCGGTAGCCGAGGCATTTGTAGATCAGCTTGGCGGCCACGAAGTCGGAGGCCGGAGAGCCCTCCTGGGGCGCGAGTTCGACGACGTCCATGGCCACCACCTGCTTGCGGGCGAAGAGCACCTTGAGCAGCTCGAGGGTGGGGTACCAGAACCCGCCCCCGGGCTCCGGGGTGCCGGTGGCCGGCACCAGGGAGGGGTCGAAGTAGTCGATGTCGAAGGTGAGGTACACCTTCTCGGGCAGCTCCTCGAGCAGGCCGGCGAAGCGGCCCGGCTCGCGCTCCATCTGATAAGCCCAGAGCACGGGAAGTCGGCGCTCGGCGGCGAACTGAGCCTCCGGCGTGGAGAGGGAGCGCAGGCCCACGGCGGCCGTGGGGATGCCCTCCTCGACGATCCTGCGCATCACGCAGGCGTGGCTGAACGGGGTGCCCTGGTAGTCGGCCCGCAGGTCGGCGTGGGCATCAAACTGCACCACGCCGATCTCCCCGAAGACGGCCCGGCTGGCGCGCACGGGGGCGAGGGTCAAGCTGTGCTCTCCGCCCAGGGTGATCAGGAACTTCCCGGCTTCGAGGTGCCGCCGGGCCTCGGCCTCGATCTCGTCCAGGGCCGCGGCGATCTCGGAGCTCTTGGGCTCGAAGGAGGGTAGGGTGGCGATGCCGGGCCGGAAGGGTTCGTTGCCGAGTTCTTCGTCCCAGAGCTCCATGTACTGGGAGGCCAGGATGATGGCCTCGGGCCCCCCGGCGGTGCCCTTGCCGTAGGAGACGGTGCGCTCGAAGGGCACGGGGAGCACCACGGTGGGGCTGTCCTCGTAGCCGCAGGCCTCTTGGGGGAGGAGGGCGTAGTTGTCCGGGTAGCGCATGGGGATCTCCTGGCTCAGGGCGCTGCGGCGGGGTTTCTAGCAGGGGCGACCGTTCGAGTCAAACCGGCTCGGGGTCCGTTCGAGGGCGGCTCGCTGGTGCTAGCGGGAAGCCCGAGGGGCGCTGCTTTCGGCGCGGGCGAAGGTCTCGAGGGCTCGGGCGAGGACTTCCTGGTTGGCGAGCTTGATGGCAGCGAGGTGGCCGGCGTTGGGGACGATCAGAGATTCGCCACCGGCCGCCCGGGCGAGGTCCTGGGTGTCGCTGGGGCGCACGCCGAGGTCTCGTTCGCCGCTGACGTAGAAGCTGGCCGCGGCCTTGCGGGCGGCGGCGTGGCGGCGCATGTCGATAAAGCGGTAGGCCCTGGGGATGACGGTGCGGAAGAAGAGGTAGAAGGGCCGCCCCCACGGGTACATGCGCCAGGACCATTCGAGAAGATGGGGGGAGACGTCCTCGTAGAAGGCGCCGAGAACCGAGCTGC
Source organism: uncultured Acidobacteriota bacterium (assembly GCA_937867335.1). Taxonomy (GTDB): domain Bacteria; phylum Acidobacteriota; class Thermoanaerobaculia; order Multivoradales; family SZUA-115; genus JAXLQX01. The sequence continues at coordinate 1,836 of CALMKX010000325.1, read as the reverse complement.
CGGAGGAGATCACCGGGTGGGCCCAGTAGCCCCCGGAGCTGACGCCCCAGGCGTGGAGGGGCAAGTCAGGTTCACGATTCTCGAGCCAGGAGTGGGCGTCGGACACGGCGCGATGGTACAGGCCGTGGGGCGCTCCGCTGCCGCCGAAGCCGGGGAGGTCCACGGTAAGGGCATGGTAGCCGGCCTGGCGCAGGGCTTCGATGCGGCCGCGGCGGTAGAAGTAGGCCTGCCCCCAGACCAGCCAGGGATGGAGGAGCAGGACCTTGCCCCGCGGTTTTCCGGAGGCCGGGAACCAGTGAGCGGAAAGGCTGCCCGGGCCGCTCGTGCGCGGAATGGCGACGGGCTCGAAGGGAGCAAGGTCGGGAGGGGGCGGTGGCTGAGGCTCGTCGCCGAGCTTGGGCCCTCGGAAGCGGAGCAGAAAGCCGCCCAGCTGCTCTTGCCAGAAGGCCGGGCGGGAGGGAAGGCCGGGCAAAGTAGAATCAGCGGGCATCACAGTCTTTTAGCACAGGGGCTGGCTCCGCTCCTCATGGCCCAGCCCGGCGGTCTCCCCGGAGGAGGGGGCGGGAGCAGGCCTCTTTGGCTTTGAGCGGACGCTCTTGCTATCCTCGCGGACGCGATGCAGCTCCTGGTGACGGGACATCAAGGCTATTTGGGCACCGTGATGGTGCCGCTGTTACGGGCAGCCGGCCACGAGGTGGTGGGGCTGGATACCGGGTTCTTCGAGCCCTGTCTCCTCGAGGGTCAGAGCTTCGACGCCGAAGTGCCCTGTCTGTCGAAGGACCTGCGGGACGTCGGGGTAGCGGACTTCGAGGGCTTCGACGCCGTGCTGCACTTGGCCGGGCTGTCGAACGATCCACTCGGCAACCTGAGCTCGGATCTCACCTACGACATCAACGAAGCCGGCTCGGTGCGCCTGGCTCGGCTGGCCAAGCAGGCGGGGGTGAAGCGCTTCCTGTTCTCGTCCTCCTGCTCCACCTACGGCGCGGCAGGGGATGACTTCCTCGACGAGACGGCCGCCTTCAACCCGGTGACGCCCTACGGTTGGTCGAAGGTGCGGCTGGAGCAGGCCCTGCATGAACTCGCGGACGACGACTTCAGCCCCACCTATCTGCGCAATGCCACAGCCTACGGGGTGTCGCCCCGGCTGCGCATCGACCTGGTGCTCAACAATCTGGTGGGCTGGGCGGTGACCGCGGGCAAGATCCACCTGATGAGCGATGGCACGCCCTGGCGGCCGATCGTCCATGTGGAGGACATCTCGAGGGCGTTCCTGGCGGTGCTGTCGGCTCCCCGCGAGCGGGTGCACGACCAGGCCTTCAACGTCGGCCGCACCGAGGAGAACTACCGCATCCGCGAGCTCGCCGAGATCGTGGCCGAGACGGTGCCCGGCTGCGCCATCACCTACGCCGAGGGTGCCGGGCCGGACCTGCGCTGCTACAGGGTGGACTGCAGCAAGATCAAGCGCGTCCTGCCGGAGTTCCAGCCCAGCTGGGACGCCCGCCAGGGCGCCCGGCAGCTCTATCGCGCCTACCTCGCCGCCGGCTTGACCCGCGAGGAGTTCGAGAGCGCCCGCTACATCCGGCTCGCGCGCATCCAGGAGCTGTTGTCGGCCGGGGCGATCAGCTCGGATCTGCGCTGGCAGGCCGGCGGCTGAGTCCGCCCCTCGGTACCGAAGCGCACATGAGCGAAAGGCCCCTTCGCCTGGCGGTGGTGGGCTGCGGCGCCGTGGCGGCCAGTCACTATCTGCCGGCCCTGGCGGCGGCGCCCGGAATCGAGCCCACGCTGCTGGTGGACGCCGATGCCGGCCGCGCCCGAGCGCTCGCCGCCCGTTGGGGC
>CALMKX010000324.1 GCA_937867335.1 uncultured Acidobacteriota bacterium | reverse complement strand
CCGTGCTCGGCTTCGGCGAGCAGCTCCTCGAGCACCGCGAGCTCGCGCCGGCGGCCCACGAAGGGGCTCTCGGGCCGGCCGGAGCGCTGCGACACCGACGGCAAGCGGACCTCGGCCGGCAGCTCGAAGATCTCACCCGCTTCCGGAGCGGGGCTACCCGGAACCGGCCTCAGCTCGCCGACCACCTGCCCGGCCGTGGCGGCAGTGAGCCAGAGGGCTCCCGGCGCCGTGGCCTGGCGCAGGCTCTGGGCCCGTTCGAGCGGCTCTCCGACGGCAACGCCGCCGGGCTCTCCCAGCACCAACAGCCCCGAGGCGAGCGCCAGGCGGAGCGTGGAGCCGGGCGGGGAAGCCTGCACCGACGGTGGCTCGAGAAGCCGGTTGCGCAGGGACTGGGCCGCGAGCAGAGCTCGGCGGGCGTGATCCTCCTGGGCGATGGGCGCGCCGAAGAGGGCCACGAAGCTCGGCCCCGAAGCCTGCTCGAGGCTGCCCCCGAAGCGCTCCATCTCCTCACGGGCGAGGGCCGCGAAGTGCTGGATCTGCCGGTAGCGCGCTTCCACGTCGAGCGCCTCTGGGGCATCGAAGAGGAGCTCGCCGGCCACCGCCGTCACCTGCCGCAGCTCGGCCTCGGGGGCGGGAGTGGCAGTCCGCTCCGGCTCGACCGCCGAGATCTCGAGGGAGGCTCCGCACTCGCCGCAGAATTTGAGCGAACCGGGCCAGGGCTTGCCGCAGCGAGGGCAGGCTCGCTCGAGAGGGTTGCCGCATTGGCCGCAGAAGCGCATCTCCGGGCCGTTCTCGGCCAGGCATCGCGAGCACTTCATGGTAGGTCTCCTGGGGCGAGCCGGGCCGCTGCGCCGAGGCTCTGGCGGGCAGCGAGGCGAGCGAAGAGCCCTCCGGCCTCGAGCAGCTCGGCGAAGCTGCCGCTCTCCACCATGCGGCCGCGGTCGAGCACGTAGATCCGGTGGGCGTTGGCGATGGTCGAGAGCCGATGGGCGATCACCACCCGGGTGACGTTCAGCCGCTCGAGGCTCGCGGCCACACGTTCCTGGGTGGGATTGTCGAGGGCCGAGGTGGCCTCGTCGAAGAACAGCACCCGCGGCCGATGCACCAGCGCGCGGGCGATCATCAGGCGCTGGATCTGGCCGCCGGAGAACGTGCCGGCCCCTTCGGAGACCACCGTGTGCATCTTCATGGGCATGGCCTCGATGTCCTCGGCGAGGCCGGCCATGCGGGCCGCTTCCCAGGCGTCGTCGAGACCGAGTTCGCGGTTGCCCACGATGTTGGTGAAGAGGTCCCCGGCCATCGGCCGGCCGTGCTGGAGCACCACCCCCAGCTGCCGCCGCAGCGAAGCCGGGTCGAGCAGGCTGAGGTCCTGGCCGTCGTAGTAGAGCGAGCCGCTCTCGGGCCGATCGAAGCCCAGCAGCAGCCGCAGACAGGTGGACTTGCCGCTGCCCGAGGGGCCCACCAGGGCCACCATCTCCCCCGGCCGGGCCCGGAAGGAGACATCGTCGAGCACCAGCGGGCCGTGCGGCCCATAGCGGAAGGAGACATGGCTCATCTCGACGTCGCCGGCGAGCTCCCCCACCTCGGGCTTGCCCTGCTCCACCTCCGGCAGGGTCTCCACGATGGGCCGCAGGCGCTCGTAGGTGGGAATGGCCGCGAGCACCACCGGGAAGATCTCGATGGTGGCCAGCGCGGCCGCCTGAAACTGGGCGAAGGCGGTGTTGAAGGCGAGGAACTCCGCCAGAGGCAGCTCCTGCCGGGAGGTCAGCTCCACCATGGCGAACAGGCTGAGGCTCGAGAGCACGCCGTAGGCAGCGCTGAAGCAGGCCTGCACGATGGCCACACGCTGGGCGGCGAGGCTGGCACGCCGCTGCTCGGCGAAGTGCCCGGCCCAGCGAGCGAAGGCTCGGCTCTCGGCCCCCGCCACCCGCAGCTTGGCAACGCCCCGGATCAAACCGAAGAGCAGGCTGGCGAGCTCGCCCCGCAGGCCCACCGCCCGCCGCTGGTGGCGCAGCTGGAGGGCCGCCAAGGCCACGGTCACTGCGGCCAGCCCGGCCACCAGGGCGGTCGCCACCAGGGCCAGGGACCGGCTGTAGTAGAAGAGCAGGGCGAAGCTCGCGAGCGAGAACACGCTCGCCAGCAGGGCACTCGTCACCCGGCCGGCGAGCAAGTCGCGAATGGCGTCGATGCCGTGAGCGCGGTCCGCGAGGTCGCCCACCGGGAAGCGGCGGAAGAAATCCACCGGCAGGCGCAGCAGCCGATCCCAGACGGCGGCCTGCACCGTGCCGTCGAAGCGGGCTCCCAGGCGCAGCACCGCCACCGAGCGGCTGAGCTGGAAGCCGGCGCCGGCGACCGCCGCCAACGCCAGGGCCAGGGTAGCCTCCAGCAGGCGGCCGCGATCCGCCGCCGGGATCACGCTACCGAAGAGCTGGCCGGTGAGCACCGGCACCAGGAGCGAAAGCAGGCCGCCGCCCGCCCCGAGCAAGGCCAGGAAGAGCAGATCCCGGCCTCGGCCGGAGAGCACCGGGCGGAGCAGATCGACGGCGCCGAGCGAGCGCTCGGGCAGGGGTGGATAGAACATGAACGCCGCGGGCTCGAGAGCCCCGGCCAGGTTCTCGTCGAGGGGCTCGGAACCGCCGGAGGCAGGGTCCACCAGGCGGTAGCCGCCGCCCGGGCGGGGCAGCAGGGACACCGGCGTGGGCGGCGGGGCGGGGGCTTGAGCGCTCGGCCTCGGCCCGGCGCGGAAGGCCACCAGCGGGCCGTTGTCCCGCCCCCACCAGTCGCCTTTCAAGATCACCCGGCGCAGGCGCACCCTCGACGCTTCGGCGATCCGCGCCACCTGGCGCTCCGGGCGGGCGGAGGAGGCCGCTGCGAGCGGTCGCCGGAGGGCGATCCCCTGCGCCTCGGCCATGCCTTCCC
>CALMKX010000323.1 GCA_937867335.1 uncultured Acidobacteriota bacterium | reverse complement strand
GACCGCCCGATCCAGGTGCGGCTGGCCGGCGCCGAGCAATCCCCGGCCCTGGTGGCAGCGCTCGAGGCCGAGCACGTGCAGTTCACGCCCTCTCGAGGCGAGCTCGAAGCCGAGATCGCCGGAGGCGAGGCGGCGCTCGGGCTGCGGCTGAGGCCGGGCTACGGCGCGGACTTCGAAGCCCTGAAACCGGCCGAAGTGGAGCTTGTGTACGACTCTTCGCGGCGCGAGACGGTGGCCGCGCGGGAACGCTTGAGCGATTTGCTGCGCGGCTACAGCCAGAGCGTGGCCGACCAGCGGCTGCTCGCCCGGGGCATCCTGCCCGCCAGCCAGAGCCCCCTGCGGCTGCTGCGCCGGGACCTCGCCAGCGCCGCCGGCCGGGCCGCCTGGGTGCTCGGCGTGCTGCCCCTCTTTCTGCTGATGGCCGCCTTCGTCAGCGGCATGAACGTGGCGATCGACGCCACCGCCGGCGAGCGGGAGCGGGGCTCCCTCGAGTCCCTGCTACTGGCGCCGGTGGGGCGTGTGGAGCTCGTCCTGGGCAAAGCCCTGGCGGGTGCCCTGGTGGCCCTCGCCGGCAGCTTGATCACGGTAGCCCTGTTCTACGCAGTGTTGCTCTCGCCCTGGCTTTCGGCGCTCAACCTCGACACCGCGTTGGGTGGCCGGGAGGTGCTGGCGATCCTCGGCATCCTGCTGCCTCTGTGCCTGCTCGCGCCGGCGCTCGAGATGCTGGTGGGCTTGGGGGCACGCAGCTACAAAGAAGGGCAGACCTACGTCTCCCTGATGATGTTCCTGCCCATGGTGCCGGGCTTCTTCCTCGCCTACCACGAGGGAGCGCCAGCCGCCTGGCTGAAGCTGGTTCCGGTTGTCGGCCAGCAGCTCCTCCTCGCCGATCTCCTGAGCGCCAGGCCCTTCGCCGGCTGGGCGGTAGCTCAGGGGGTTCTCTCGCTCGCCTTGGCTGGAGGATTGGTGCTGGCGATGGCCAGGCTCCTTGGCCGCGAGCGCATCGTTTTGGGGCGCTGACACCATGAGCCAGAATCTCGAGGCAAGCTTCGATGAACCGTCCCACAGCCTGCTGGAGGAAGCCGTGAGCCCGCGGCCGAGCCGTGCGCAGTTGGCGCAGGACTTCGAGGCGCTGATCGAGCGCGAAGGCGCGGCGCTCGCCCGCGTGGCCGCCGCCTACGAGGCTGACCCCGGCCGCCGGGAGGATCTCTTCCAGGAGATCTGTCTGGCGATCTGGCGGGCTCTGCCGAGCTTCCGGGGCGAAGCGTCGGCCCGCACCTACGTGTTCCGCATCGCCCACAACCGAGGTCTCTCGGCCGCTGCCCGCAGGCGGGCGCTGGCCGTGGACCTCGACCAGGCTCCCGAGCCGGCGGATCTCCGGCCCGGCCCAGAAGAGCGGCTGTCGGATCGCGAACGCCAGGAACGCCTCCTGGCCGCCGTGCGCCGGCTGCCGCTCGCCCTGCGCCAGCCGCTGGTGCTCACCCTCGAGGGTCTGGCCCAGCGGGAAGTCGCCGAGATCATCGGCATCACCGAAACCAATGTGGCGGTGCGCCTGTTCCGGGCCAGGAAAGCCCTGCGCCGGAGCCTGGGCGTCACCGAGGAGGCATCATGAGCCAGCATCAGGAACTCGACTTCGAGCGTTGGCAGCAGGATTGGAAGGCCGCGACGAGCGCCCAGCCGCGGCTCGATGCGCGCGCCTTGCGCAGCCGGGTGCGCCGGCGCACCTTCTGGCTGGCGATCGGGGTGGCCTTCGAGGAGATCTGTATGGCCTTCGCGGTCTGGAACATCACCGGGCTCGCCCTGGCCCAGGCGTCCCGGGTGGACCGTTGGCTGCTTCTCGGCGTGGTGGGCTCCTTGCTCTGGGCGATGGGCTTCGCCCTGTGGATCCAGCGCGGTACGTGGCGGGCTTCGACCGAGAGCACCCAGGCGTTCATCGACCTCGCTCGGCTGCGCTGCCGCCGTGTGATCAGCTCGGTACCGCCGATGATCGCCTACACCGTGGTGCTGGTGGGCATCTACCTGGTCACCGGCTGGAGGCAAGCGGTCGAGGCCGGAGGCGGGCAGCCGGACCCCGCGACCCTGCTTCGCAACTACGGCTTCCTGGCCGGAGTAGTGGCGGCCGTCTGGGGCTTCGCCGGCTGGTACATCCACCGCACCCGACAAGAACTCGCCGAACTCGATCGCCTGGCGGCAGGCCTGGGTGAGGAGGACGTGAGCCTCTGGCAGGAGTGACGGCGTGGGACTTGAGCTCGGTGCGCGGGCCGTACTGTGCTCCCGCTTAGAGAGTCCGCAGTCTTCCATTCGAGATCTTATTTTTTGTGTCACTTTATGTATATTTACTGACACTTCATCTCTAGGTGGCAAGAGGCCGCCGGGCCGAGTTGGAAGGCGTCCAGCCGAAGAACTCACGCACGTGGGCGACCCCCTTGGAGGTGCTGAATGCCCAAGCGAAAGTTGCTCGCAGCCCTGCTTTGCCTGGCCGTGGCCAGCCTGGCGAGTGAAGCCCTTGCCCAGGAGCCTGCTCCAGTGACGGGGTGGTCGGCCCGCAGCCGGGTGGAAGTTACCGGGCAGCAGCTGGGAAGTCGGCTGGACCTCAGCCTGCGTTTCGAGGCGGGAGCTGCCCCGGCTCCCTACGACGCCCTGGCACTCTATGCGGAGCCTCGCCACCAGCTGCTCACCGCTCTTGTGCGGCCGAGCGGCGGCCTGAGAGTAGAAGCCCTCGCCCGCGAGCTCTTGGCCTCGGGGCCCCTCGCTTTCAGCCGGAGCGAGGTCTCCTCGGTAGCCCAATACCTCATCTTGCCGACTTCCCTAGGCTCCGGCGAGAGGGCCCCTCGGCTGGTGGTGGTGGCTTATTGGAACGGCCGTGGGCAGGTGGTCTCCGGAGCTCGCATCAACGCGGCCGGCTTCTCTTTTTCCACCAGCTTTCTTCAGACCGCAGCCGGGCCGGAGAGCTACATGCACTGCTGCGGCGGCACCCACTGCTCGCGCCAGTGCATCTCCTGCAAGAGCCCGTTCTTCTTCTGCGATCTCATCGACTGTACGATCGAATGCCTCGTGGACTAGCCTTGCTGCTCGGCCTTCGTCTCCGCCTGCGAGCGTTCAACTTCGTCCGAGGAGAACCGGTATGCACCCTGCGCTCCGAGCCAGCCTCGCTCTCCCTCTGTTTGCCAGCCTGCTGTGGCTGATGCCCTTGCCCGAGCCTGCCCGTGCTAGGGCAGCGGCGGCTCCCCTGCCGACTTACACCACTGAGGTGACAGTAGAGCCTTCGCCCAAGCGAGCGGGTGCCTTCCTGTGCAAGGCCGTGGTGCGGGAGCTTGGCTCGGCCGCGGTGGTGGCTGCGCCCGCGCTGGTGTTTAGCCCGGGCGATGAGGCCACGGCCGAATCCTCCGCGGAAGGCGTCGGGCCTGTGGTGGTGCTGCGAGTGAAGGTGGTGGCGGGCAGCTCCGCCGAGTACACCCTCACTCTGCGGCACGGCCAAGAGGAGCAGACTCTCCACCGCGGGCGAGTGGTCCTGGGCTGACGACCAGCCGGGCCTAAAGCCCCAGGCTTCTCAGCCAGCAGGGCGGCTGGCCACTGGCGGACCAGGCCTCCTCCACCCGGTCGTTGGCTGCCGCGTGGATGAGGAGTCGGCCAGAGCCTTGGGCTCGAGTCGCGCCTCCTCGCCCTCGAGCAGAACCTCGGTCACGCCAACGCTACCCTCGAAGCCATGAGGAGGAGCCGCTTCTGGAAGGCACGCAACACCTGGTTCGCGGCCAAGAGAATCCTGCGGTTAGGCGGTGGGCGGGAGGCCGGCTAGCGGCAATCGTTGCTCGCGCTTCCGCCCGTCCCCGAGCCCCCCGCGATCGCCAGTTCTCAAGTAGGGCACTAAAAGAGGATGCGCCGGTTTCCCGCGCAATCGCAAATACTTTCTGTGGTACTCTGGCCGAGCAAGCCTGAAGTTAGTCCAGGGTCCGCTCAGCTTGGCTCAAGGAGCGCCCTGGTTGCCTGATCGGACCACGGGAGGCTGGGGAACGCCCGAGGTTCGGCCTTACTCCAACTCGCCAGGCAGCGCGCCTTTGGTTCGCTTTTGAAGGGGGCTCCTTAGATGGCAATGAGGCGTGGTCGGAATCGTCATAGCTGTGTCTTCCTGCGGACGGCCGGGGTCGGCTTGGGGCTAGCGCTCCTGGTGGGCCGAGCGGCCTTCGCCTCGGGCGAGACCGTCCCTCTGAACAGTTTCTCGGTGCCGGCTGGAGCCACCTTGACCGTGACCTTCCGGGTGACGGTGGACAGTCCTCTCGGTGTCTGCTCGAGCGCGGTCTCGAACCAGGGCCAACTACAGCGCGCGGGCTTTCCGAACGTGCCCACCGATGATCCGGACGTCGGCGGCGCCAGCGATCCGACCGCGACGGCTCTCGACGTCGTCGACCTCGCCATCACCAAGACCGACAGCGTGAGCACGGCGGTTCCGGGCCAGAGCACGACCTACACCATCACGGCGAGCAACTCCGGCCCCTCGCCCGCGGTAGGGGCCACGGTGAGCGACACCTTCCCGGCGGCGCTGAGCGGCGTCACCTGGTCCTGCGTGGGGGCGGCGGGCGGCACCTGCCCGGCTTCCGGCAGCGGCAACATCAGCGCCAGCGTCAACCTGCCGGTGGGCGGCTCGGTGACCTTCACGGCCACCGGGACCATCTCGCCGACGGCCACCGGCACGCTCTCGAACACCGCGACGGTGACCAAGCCGGCGAGCTCCACCGAGTGCAACCTCGCCAACAACTCCGCCACCGACAGCGATACCCTCACGCCGCAGGCCGACCTCTCGATCACCAAGACCAACGGCGTGACCAGCGTCAACTCCGGCGGCACCACCACCTACACCATCGCGGTCAGCAACTCGGGCCCCTCGACCGCCACCGGCGCCTCGGTCAGCGATACCTTCCCGGCGGCGATCTCGGCGGTGTCCTGGACCTGTGTGGGCGCGGGTGGCGGCACCTGCCCGGCCTCGGGGAGCGGCAACATCAGCGCTTCGGTGACCCTGCCGCCGAGTGCGACGGTGACCTTCACGGCAGTGGCCACGATCTCCGGCACCGCCACCGGCACCCTCTCGAACACGGCTACCGTGGCCGCCCCGGGCGGTACCACAGACCCGGTTCCGGGCAACAACAGCGCCACCGACGGGCCGGACACCATCGTGCCCCAGGCCGACCTCTCGATCACCAAGACCGACGGCGTGACCACGGCAGTTCCTGGTTTGACGGTGGTCTACACCATCGTGGCGTCGAACGCCGGACCGGCGACCGCGACCGGTGCCAGCGTGAGCGACACCTTCCCGGCCACGCTGACCTGCACCTGGACCTGCGTGGGCGCGGGCGGCGGCAGCTGCACCGCCTCGGGCTCGGGCAACATCGGCGACTCGGCCAATCTGCCGAACGGCGGCAGCGCCACCTACACGGCCACTTGCACCATCGCCAACAACGCCACCGGCTCGATCTCCAACACCGCCTCGATTTCCGGCGGCGGTGTGGTGGATACCACCCCGGGCAACAACTCGGCCACCGACACGGACACCCTGCTGGCGCTGGACTTCGGCGACGCTCCGGACACTCCGCTGGGACCGCCCTGGGCCTATCCCACCAAGCTGGCGGACAACGGCGCTCGTCACGGTGTGCTGGCCGGCGTACGGATGGGAGCCCAGATCGACAGCGAGAGCGATGGCCAGCCGACGGCCAACGCCGATGGCGACGACCAGATCTCCGGCCCGAACGTGGACGACGAGGACGGCGTCACCCTGCCGAGCTTCCTCATCACCTGCGAGAGCGCGAGCGTGACGGTGAACGCCTCGGTGGCCGGCAAGCTCGACGCCTTCGTCGACTTCAACCGCGACGGCGACTTCGCCGACGCCGGCGAGAAGATCTTCAACAACCAGACTCTCGCCGCCGGGGTGAACAACTTGAGCTTCACCGTGCCCTGCGGCGCGACGGTGACCAGCCAGACCTTTGCCCGCTTCCGTTTCTCCACCGCCGGCGGCCTCTCGTTCAACGGCGTGGCGGCGGACGGCGAAGTGGAGGATTACCCGGTGGCCATCCGCGGCCTGGACTTCGGCGACGCTCCGGACCCGGGCTATCCGACCCTCTTTGCCAGCAACGGCGCCCGCCACGTGGTGACCGGCAGCGGGCCGATCCTCGGCAGCCAGATCGACGCCGAAGCCAACGGCCAGCCCAACGCCGGAGCCACCGGCGATGACGCGAACGGAGTGGACGACGAGGACGGCGTGGTGTTCACCTCGCCGTTGATCCGTGGCCAGAACGCCACGGTGATGGTGACCGCCTCGGCTGCCGGCGTGCTCAACGCCTGGGTGGACTTCAACGGCGACGGCAGCTTCGCCCAGGCCGGAGACCAGATCTTCACCAACCAGGCCGTCACGGCCGGCGCCAACAACTTGACGTTCGCGGTGCCGGCGGGTGCCACCACCAACCTCGCCACCTTCTCGCGCTTCCGCATCACCACGGCGAGCGGTACGTCCTTCAATGGCCTCGCGGCCGACGGCGAGGTGGAGGACCACGCGGTCTCCACCGCACCGGTGGCGGATCTCGCGATCACCAAGACCGACGGCTCGGCGACGGAAGTGCCCGGTACGCCGGTGACCTACACCATCACCGCCAGCAACCTCGGGCCGGACACCGTGATGGGCGCCACCGTGGCGGATGTCTTCCCGCCGACGATCTCCGGCGTCACCTGGACCTGCGTGGGGGCGGGCGGCGGCACTTGCCCGGCTTCCGGCAGCGGCAATATCAACTCCTCGGTGAACCTGCCGGCCAGCGGCAGCGTGACCTTCACGGCCACCGGCACTATCGATCCCTCGGCCACCGGCACGCTCAGCAACACGGCGACGGTTGCCGCCCCGACGTTCGACCCGAACCTGGCGAACAACTCCGCCACCGACACCGACACCCTCGGGCCGCAGGCGGATCTCTCGGTGACCAAGACCGACGGCTCGGCCACTGAAGTGCCGGGGACGACGGTGACCTACACCATCACCGTCACCAGCGGTGGCCCCTCGGACGTCACCGGGGCGACGGTGGCAGACACCTTCCCGGCGACGATCACCGGGGTCACCTGGACCTGCGTGGGGGCGACCGGCGGCACTTGCCCGGCTTCGGGCTCGGGCAACATTAACGCCTCGGTGAACCTGCCCACGGGCTCGACGGTGACCTTCACCGCCACCGGCAACATCGCTGCCTCGGCCACCGGCACGCTTTCGAACACGGCCACGGTGACGGCTCCGGGCGGAGTGACGGACCCGACCCCCGCCAACAACTCGGCTACCGACACCGACACCCTTACGCCTCAGGCCGACGTCGCGATCACCAAGACCGATGGCTCGGCCACCGAGGTGCCGGGTACCACTGTGACCTACACCATCACGGCCTCGAACGCCGGGCCGTCGAACGCTCCGGCGGCCAGCGTGGTGGATACCTTCCCGGCGACCATCACCGGCGTCACCTGGACCTGCGTGGGCGCGGGCGGCGGCACTTGCCCGGCTTCGGGCTCCGGCAACATCAACGCCACGGTGAGCCTGCCGAGCGGGGGCAGCGTGACCTTCACGGCCACCGGCACCATCGCCTCCTCGGCGACGGGCAGCTTGAGCAACACCGCCTCGGTGGGAGCTGGCGCCGGCGTGACCGACCCGACCCCGGGCAACAACTCGGCCACCGACACCGACACCCTGACGCCGCAGACCGACCTCTCGATCACCAAGGTGGACGACGCCGATCCGCCGGCTCCGGGTGCGCACCTGACGTACACCATCACGGTGCAGAACCTCGGACCCTCGGACGCCACCGGCGTCACCGTGACCGACAACCTGCCGGCCTCGGTGACCCTGGTGCAGACCGTGGGTTGCACCCAGGACCCGAACGGCACCCCCACCTGCACGCTGGGAGCGATCGCCGCCGGTGCCTCGAAGAGCTACACCATCGAGGTCTCGATCAACCCGGCGCCGCCGACTTCGATCACCAACACCGCCTCGGTCACCGGCAACGAGACCGATCCGGTCACCAGCAACAACTCGGACAGCGAGACCACCACGCTCGACGCCATTCCGCCCAAGGTCAACCTGGTCAACACCGTGGCCGACACCGGTGATGGCGCGCTGGCGGATTGCGAAACCGCCAACGTCTCGGTGAGCCAGCTCTTGATCACCTTCAACGAGCACATGGCGACCACCGGCGCCGCCGACGCCAACAACCCGGCCAACTACCTGCTGGTGGCGGCCGGGCCGGATCGCGCCTTCGCCACCACCGGCTGCGGCGCCGTGGGCGGCGACGACGTGGCGATCCCGATCGCGAGCGCGAGCTACAGCAACGTCACCGACATCACCACGCTCGATCTGGGCGGCAGCCTGGGCGACTCGCTCTATCGGCTCTACGCCTGCTCGAGCCTGACGGACCTCGCTGGGAACCATCTGGACGGTGACGGCAACGGCACCGGCGGCGACGACTTCCTGCGGCGCTTCCGGGCGGATTCCCACAACCTCTTCGCCAACGGCCACTTCGACTGCACCAACGACGGCTGGACGGCGACCGCTTCGACCGCCGGGGAGATCAGCCACGTGGGCGCCGACGCCGAGAGCTCGGTGGAGTCCGGCTCCGCCCAGGTGGTGAACCTGGCGCCGGGGATCGACACCGACTTCAGCCTCAGCCAGTGCGTGAACCTGCTCGCCACCCGCGACTACGATCTCGGCTCGCGGGTCCGTCTGGCGGCCGGCACCGGGATCTCGATCACCTTCAAGCGAACCTGCGAGCTGTTCTCTGCCCCTGCCTGCAGCGGCAGCCTGGCCTCCCTGCCGGAGACCTTCGTGCTGCAGGACACCGGCGGCGTCTGGCTCGACCTCAACAAGCGGCTCACCGTGCCAGTGCCGGCGGTTTCCCTGCGCTGCAGCTTCGCCTTCCGCACGGCCACGGGTGAGAGCTTCACGGGCAACATCGACCACCTCTTCCTGCGGCCCTTGGTTCCGCTCTTCGCCGATGGCTTCGAGACCGGCGACACCAGCGCCTGGGCCCTCTGCGTGGGAACGGGGTGCGCGCCATGAGTCGGCACTTGGAAAAGGGCAACGGTGAGACAGTGGACACCCTTCGTGGATCGAGCAGCTGGCGCGAGGAGACGGAACGGATGAGCAAGCAGGTTTCTCGACCGAACAGACTCGGGGACAAGCAGGGTCGGCTGGCGTGGCTGGCGGCCGGCCTGTTGAGCCTGGTTCTCTCGCCGGCGATGCCGGCCGGCGCGGCCTGGCGCTACCAGGAGCTGACTTCGGTCGCCAACGCTACGCCGCCGCTGCCACCGACCTCGCTGTTCCCGGTCCAGCTGCTGGTGGACGACGACGCGGCCGACGGCGCGGTAGGCGTGGCCGGCCAGGGTGCCCGCCAGTTCCTATGGTTCAACCGTTTCACTCCCGGGGTGCCTTTCGACCTGCAGGAGGTCTGGGTGTTGTTCCCCGGCGGCAGCAACATGGCCGTGGGCAACGCCGTGCAGATCGCGATCTACCAGGACACCGACGGCAACCCGGCCAACGGCGCCGCGCTGCTTTCGAGTTTCAACACCACCGTCCAGGCGGTGGACGGCAACACGTTCTCGGTGTACTCGCTCGCCTCGCCGGTGGCCTTCAACGGCGTCGGCGACCTCTTGATCGGCGTGATTCCGCGCTTCATCGTCAGCAACGTCACCTCGCCCACGCTGCCCGCGGCGATCGATACCTCGGGCTCGCAGAGCCGTTCCTGGCTCGCGAGCTGGGTGAATGACCCGCCCGATCCGCCGGTGCTGATGCCGCCGCCGGATCAGCAGATCGTGCTGGTGGATACCGTCCAGGCCGGCAACTGGATGATTCGCGGCTTCGGCATGCCGCCGGCCGGCCTCGGAGTGCCGACCCTCGACCGCCTCGGCCTGCTGCTACTAGGCACCTTGCTGTTTTTCGCCGCGCTGATCGCCCTGCGACGGCGGCGGGCCGCCCTGGTGCTGATCTTCCTCTGCTTGGCGAGCGCCTTCGCCGCGGGCACGGCCCAGGCTCAGACCACCATCGACACCTTCACCACCAACCAGGCCACCTTGACGGATCCCCCCGGGGGCTCTTCCACGGCCACCGGCGGAGCGGACATCATCGGCACTCGCCGCGGCTTGGTGGTGGACAACCTCATGGGCGCCGGCCCCACTTCCGTGGGCGTGACGGGCGGTGCGCTGACTTTGACAGTGGCCAATACCACGCCGGACTCGCGCGGCGAGGCCCAGATCACCTGGGACGGCGACACCAACCCCACCACCCTGAGCCCCACCGGCCTCGGTGGTGTGAACCTGACCACCGGCGGTGCGAGCGGCTTCCGCATCCGGGTGAACTCGAGCACCCCGGCCAACAACGAAATCGAGCTCATCGTCTACTCGAGCGCTACGAACTTCTCGCGCGCTTCCCTGCTGCTGCCGTCGGTGGGGGCGGCCCAGAACTTCTTCATCGCCTTCAGCGAGTTCACCGTGACCGGCGGTACCGGCGCCAGCTTTTCGAGCGTCGGTGCCATCCAGATGGTGGTGCGCACCCAAGAAGGCACGCTCGCCCTGGATGAGGTGGTCGCCGCCCTGCCGGCGCTTGCGGCCACCAAGGTGGACGCCCTCACCAACGACGTCGACCTCGATACCCGCGCCGACCCGGGCGACACGCTGACCTATACCATCACCATCACCAACAATGGCAGCGAGGCCGCTACGGTGAACCTCTCCGACGTGGTGGACGCCAACACCACGCTGGTGGCCGGCAGCACGAGCTCTACGCCCTTCGCCCGCAATGACCAGTACACCGGCATCGGCAACGTCACTCTGTCGATCGACGGCTCGCCCGGCAAGCCGGGCCTGCTGGCCAACGACGGCGACCCGGACGGCGACCCGATCAGCGTGACGGCGATCGACGCCACCTCTGCCCAGGGCGGCACCGTGACCCTGGTGAACGCCTCGACGGGAACCTTCACCTACAGCCCGCCTTCGGGCTTCCGCGGCGTCGACTCCTTCAACTACACCATCCAGGACAACGACGCCCACAGCGTCAGCGCCCAGGCCAGGATCACCCTCACCGGCCGGGTGTGGTTCGTGGACGACTCGAACACCACCGCGCCCTTCCTGGGCACGCTGGCGGATCCGTTCCAGAGCCTCGCGGCGGTGAACGGCGCCGGCGGTGCCGGCGACGCCGACGACGTGGGGGATACGATCTTCGTCTTCG
The DNA here is from genome assembly GCA_937867335.1 of uncultured Acidobacteriota bacterium. Lineage (GTDB taxonomy): Bacteria > Acidobacteriota > Thermoanaerobaculia > Multivoradales > SZUA-115 > JAXLQX01. Next base: position 981 of record CALMKX010000323.1, on the reverse strand, counting down.
ACGACGACGGCACACCCTACGCGGGCGGCCTCGAGCTCGAAGCCAACGAGACCCTGATCGGCGAGGCCGAGGGTCTGGTGATCGGCGGCGTGACCATCGTGCCCGCCGGCGGCCGGCCGCAGATCACCCACGCTGCTGGCCACGGCATCACGCTTTCGACCAACAACACGATTCGCGGCCTGGAAGTGATGAACGCCGCCGGCGCTGGCATCCGGGGTACCGGCTTCGGCACTCTGACGATCACCAACAGCCTGGTCAGCACCGCAGCGGGCGCCGCGGTCGATCTCACCAAGCTCGCGTCGTGGATTGGGCAGCGCGGTCACTTCGGTAAATTCCGCAGCCGCGTGCGCGGGCTCCCCGAGTTCGGAGACGAGCGCGGCGAAGCCGAGGACCGGGATCTGCGGCCCGTCGAGGGCCTCCCGCAGCCGCCCGAGGATCTCGAAGACGTGGGGCACGCTCTCCCGCGGATCCGGGACCCGGAGCGCCTCGATCTGGCGCGCCTCGCGGAGTAGCCGCAGACCTTCGACGGCCGAGGCTTCCATCAAGAACTGATGGCTCTGGCACGCACGGTTCTTCGCCCAGGCATCGGGGCCGCGAGTCAATTGGTCTGTCTTTACTTCATTGCAGGCAGCCCACAACCGTTCAATCCACTCCCCTAACTCGCGGAAGATGGGGTCGGCGCTCATGCGTTGCCCTCCGCTTCCATGAACAGCAACGGGTCGTCCACAGGTGCAGGATGGTTGTCGAGGTACCGCTGGGCGGCGTTGCGCAGTTGAGTCCAGACTTCCGGGGGAAGCTCGCGCGACTCCGGTTCGTTAAGCACCCCGCGCAGGTCGAGCGTCCAAATGGATAGGTCAACGTGCTCAATCGGTGCGCGCACGAAGCAGTACGGCGATTGCGAATTGCAGACAATCGCCCAGCGATTCGGATCGTGGCATAGCGATGCGATGACCCGATAGGCGGGGTAGGCCAAGTGATTCG
>CALMKX010000322.1 GCA_937867335.1 uncultured Acidobacteriota bacterium | reverse complement strand
TTGCCCCGGCAAACCCGCCGAGTATTCAGCTTGGGCATCGCCGCGTTTGAGGCCGTTTGCGTCGTGTTGTCTGTGATAGATGACAGCACCATCACCCCTCAATTTTTGGCACTCACTTGTTGCTGTTTGCTGCTTGCAGCCATCAGCAAACACTCGCCCTGGACTCTAGACCCTCGACCCTTCTTATGAACTATCACCCGCTATTCAACACTGCCGAAGCCAAAGACATCAAGGACTGGATCTGCGAGATCGGTCGCCGGGTCTACAACAAGGGCTTCGCAGCTGCGAATGACGGGAACATCTCGTATCGTGTCGGCGAGAACGAAGTCCTCTGCACGCCGACCATGGTGTCGAAAGGTTATTTGAAGCCTGAAGATATCTGCAAAGTGGACTACGAAGGCAAGCAACTCGCCGAAAGCTTGACGCTGCAAGCCGCGAAATATATGCAGGCCGTTTGGAGTGTGAAGGGCGAGCCGAAAACAGACCTGATTGACGCAGTCGAGCGTAACAAACTCGATTACGAATTGATGCAACGCTGGCTGCGCTTTCTCGAACGGACGCCACGCCATTATCCGTTTTTGAAAGACTGGCAAGCGATGATGGCGAAAGGGGGCACGGCGGCGGAGGCGCGGGGGCTGATGCTCTGGAATCAGGTCCCCGGGTGGACCTGGCGAGGAACTCCCGGCGCTCCTCTCCCCGGCCAACCTGGCCAGAGAGCCGGAGCGCCGCGGCCCTCTTGCTACGGCACCACCGCCGCCCAGGCGGCGAGGTTGCCGCTTTCGAAGCCGTCGGCGAAGAGTAGGCCGCTCTCGATCGTCGAGAACTGGCGGTCGACGCGGGTCCAGTTGCCCTGGTGGTCTTTCACCGCGGCGCGGAAGTGCTTCTGCCAGAGCGGTGGCAGGGGGCCGCCGAGGTCCAGGGTGTAGATGCCGTCTCCGGCTTCGGTGGCGAGGTCCGCGAGTTCGGCCCCGGCGGCTCGGCCGCGCACGGCGAAGTCCGCCCGGATGCTGAGCGAGGCGAGGTCGATGCCGCTCGCGGCGTCCGCCACGCCCAGGCGCAGCTGGGTGACGGGCCCGGCGTTGAAGCCCGGCCGCGGCAGGCTCAGGGCGAGGGTGGGCCGCCAGTCGTCGAGGAACCAGCCGTAGCCGGGGTTGCCGTCGTCTCGGGCGGTATCGATCGGGCAGCCGAGGTCGATCCAGCGGGCGAAGGTGCGCTTTTCATCCTCGCTCAAAGGCGGCACGCTGCTGCCCGGCGGCGGCATGGCGGTGCCGGTGTAGTCGAGGTCCGCGGCGTTGGCGTCGGCCCCCGGGGGCAGGGTGGCGGGGTCCCCGGGCACGCTCTCGGTGGGATGGCTCGCGTTGGTCCAGCCGTCCAGGCGTTGGCCGAACACCTTCCAAGCCAGGAGGCTGCGCCGGCTCTGGAACGGCCGTACGTAGCGGCTGGCGTTGGTCTGCCGCCAGCTGTGGCTGGCGACGACCGGCGGAATTCCCCACTGCGCGCCCGGGTCGTTGGCCAGGCGCAGGTAGTCCCCCGGCAGGCCGCCGTGGAGGGCGGTGTCGTCCAGCACCAGGCGGCCGGGTGGGGTGGGGTTGGCGGCGGTGTGGCAGGAGACGCAGCTTCGCTGCAAGAGGGGCCGGATGTCCCGATAGAACTCCACGTCCACCACGCTCTGGTGCACCACCCGCACGGCCGGCTGGCCCTGGCCGTCCACGGTCAGGAGCGGCGTGTCCTTCGCCAGGTCGTAGATCGAGTACTCCGGCCGCGCGGCGTAGGTGCTCTCGAAGGCCAGCGGCTGCTGGCTGTGGGCGTGGCAGCCGCCGCAGTTGGCGCGCATCTCGCCCGGGCGCACCTGGTGCCAGGTCTGCGCCATGTTGAGCACCAGGCCGCGGCGGTCGAGGGTCTGGAAGGTGAAGGGCGTGTCCGCCGGGATCTTGGCCAGGAAGCTGGTGTCCGGGTTGCCCTCGGGGTCGAGGATCGGCTGGCCCTGGCCATCGAATTTGCGCAGGGGGATCTCCCCCAGGATGCGCAGCCTCTCGCTCGCGTGGGAGAAGAAGTGGCGCCCCTCGTGGGGGCCGTAGCTGCGGTGGGTGTTGGGCTCCATGGCCAGCACGCGCACCGCCCATACGTCCGCGCTGGCGTATTTGCCGGCTTCCGCCCCCTGCCAGGCCCAGTTGCTGCTCTGCTCGTTCTCGCTGGTGTTGAAGACGTCCAGGCCGTCGAAGCTGTTCGCCCACGGCACCACGAAGCCCGGGAAGCTCTCCCGCTTGTAGAAGCTGCTGGTGCCCACCAGGCCGAAGGGCGTGCCCGCCGGCAGCGCCGGGTGCACGGTGCCGTCGTTGGGCAACCAGGGGAGGTCCGCCGGCTCGGCCACGCCGTGCACCGCGCTGTAGGGCACCAGGGCTCGAGGCCAGGCCTCGTTGTACGCCGGGTCGTTCTTCAAGAGCACCAGCTGGCTGGGACTGGTGATCGGGTTGCCGCCGGGCAGGAGGTAGAGGCCGGCGTTGTAGTACGGCAGAGGCGTGGGGCGGTTGAGGTCGTTCGCCGGCCCGGGGCTCCACACCACCAGCAGATCGCCGCCCGGCGCGCCGGAGGGGTGGCTGAACTTGCCCACTCGCGTGCTGCCGTCCGCGCCGATCGGGGCGGCTTCGTCGTCGCCGTGGGTGAAGGGGGTGATCGAGTACAGCCCGCGGGGCGTGAACGGCATCTGGAACGGATAGGAGAAGCCGCCGCCCACGGTGCGCTCGATCGGCGGGTTCTCGTCCACGAAGGCCGGGAAGAACGGCGGCTCCCCCGGCGGCGGGGCGAGCGGCAGCCGGTAGAGGGCGCCGAAGCCGTTGTTGTTGAGGTTGTAGTAGTCCTCCACCACCAGGTCGCCGCCGGAAAGCTGGGTGGCGAAGTGGAAGGCCTGGGGGCTGTGGAAGGCGCTCACCACCGGCGCCCACAGCCGCCCATCCGGCCAGATGGACCAGATCCCCCACAGCCGGGTGTCCCGCAGGCCCTGGTCCTCGTGGCTCGAGAAGATCAAGCGGCCGTCCGCCAGCACGGTGGGGTGCAGCGCGCTCGAGAGGTTCATGGGCGCGATCTGGGTGACGTTGCCGCCGTCGCCGTCCATCACGAAAAGCTGCAGCGTGGGGCTGGTGTAGCCCTTGGGCGGCTCGAAGCCGTTGCGATTGGAGACGAAGGCGATCCGCCCTCCCGGCAAGGGGCATGGCGCCAGGTTCAGGACGCCGTAGCCCAGCCGGTTGAAGCTCGGCGGCGGGTTGAGCGGGTTGGTTTCGTCCCAGTTGCCCGCACCGGTGTTGGGGGTGAACTCGCCGAAGGTGAGCCGCTCGATGCGCCGCGTGGGCACGTGGATGCGGTAGAGGTCCGAGCCCAGCAGGGGCAGGTTGTCCCGTTGCGAGTTGAGGCTCTGGGGGCGCAGGTCGTAGAAGTAGGCGTAGAACACCCACTGGCCGTCGAAGGACACGAACGGGTCCGTCACTCCGCCGTTGCCGCCGGCCACCAGCACCTCTTCGCTGCCGTTCGGGTGGAGCAGCATGAGGTCCGCCCCCGGGTCCAGCCGGGCCGGGTGGAACACCTCCGGCCAGATCGTGTTCACCGAGTCCCCGTAGCGCGGCTGGCGCACGTAGACGATGTCGTACCCCACCGCCCAGGCCGCCGGAGCCACGGCCAGCAACCCGGCCAAAGCCACTACCACCCCAAAACGCCCGCCAGCCGTCATCCCAGCCTCCCCAGGGCCAGAGCCCAGCCCAAGAAATCGCCCACAAGTCCCAAGACCGCCCCGAAAGTGCTGTCGCTATCTTGGGGCTCTCGGGGGGAGGGTGGCAAGGGGTGGCGCTTTAGGAAGTATTGTGACTCACTGATGGTTCTTGTATTCTTTTTGCCTCAAGAATTGACGAGCCCTGGGCGGAACTTTCGAAACCTCCGTAGAAGTGGCTGACAGGGCGACGGGAGGACCGACGATGATTCGCAAGAGGATCTGGACGGTAGGGCTTCTGGGACTGGCCTGGGTGCCCCAGCTGTACGCCGGCTCGGCGGTAACACTCTCCACCAACGAAGTGGCGATCACGGGCCTTGCTCCAGGAGGCACCGGCGTGCTGATCGCCGTGGCTCGGGAGCTTTCCGAGGGCATCGCCACCGTGGTGGTGCGCGACGGTCTCCTGCCCGACACCGACGGCGACGGCGCCGTGAGCTACGCGCTCGATGCCGAGCCGGCCCTGCAGTCCGTCTGGCTCGGCTTCGATCTCGCCACTCCCGAGCCCACAGCCGCCGTGCCGTCGGGCTTCTCGATTCAGGCGGCAGACTCGAAGGCGGTGGACCTGGTGGCGAAGCCGGCCGCCGACGAACTGGTGATCCAGCTGCCCTACGCCCAGGTCTGGTGGTCCCGGCCGGGCCTCGGAGTGTGGGCCGGCCGCTTCGGCGACGGCGGCGAGGGGGACCTGGAAACGGGTGTCGATGGTGTGATCGGAGTCGACCTCGGCTCGCTCGTCGCCCTGGGGTCGAGCGGCACTGCTCCCGCCAAGGCTCAGGCGGGAGATTGGGTGGTGGTGATCGACCCGGGGAGTCTCGCTCTCTACACCGCTCAGGTGGTAGCCACCAGCCCCGGCAACTCGGGGCAGGAGGCTCTCACCCTGGCTCCAGTGCAGCTCGGCGAGGTGACGCCATGAGCCGCCGAACCGCTCTCGGAACGCTGGCACCGCTGCTCCTGGCCGCTGCCTGGACTCTGCCTCTTTCGGCTCAAACCTACCCGACCTTCGTCAAGGGCTTCCGGGCGGATGCAGCCGTCAACTCCGGCGGGCCGGATAGCATCCAGGGCCTTTCCGGGGCCCTGGTGGTGACCCTACCTCTCGGCCAGAGCTATCCGCTGGGCCCGAGCCTGTCCTATGGCTTGGAGCTTTCTTACAACGGCCGGGTGTGGGACTTCCAGAACTTCTCCCAGAACGGCACCAACCGCATCGCCGCCGAACCCGCACCTCGCTCGAACGCCGGCCTGGGCTGGATGGTCTCGCTCGGCCGGCTGCTGTCCAACGCCGATACCAGCAACACTTCGGGGCGCTGGCTCTTGGTGAGCCCGGACGGCGGCGAGCACACGTTCTACAACACTCTCCACGAGGGCGACGCGGACGACGCCGGCGATACCGCCACCAGCCAGAGCGTGCTCTACAGCCGAGACGGCAGCTATCTGCGCCTGGTCCTGCGCGGCACGAGCGGCTCAGACGTCGAGGAGCCGGACGGCACTGTGCTCACCTTCGACTCGAGCGGCCGACTGGTGAAAATGCGAGACCGCTTCTTCTCCGGCACCACGGCGCAGAACCAGCTCACGGTCTCCTACCCCACCACCGGCCCAGAGCGCTGGGTGCTCACGGATAGCCTCGGCCGAACCCAGACCGTGCGCTTCACCACCGTCTCAGGGGCCCAGGCGCTGGCCAAGGTGGTGGATCGCGTGGAGCTCTCGGCGTTCGGAGGCGCGACGGCAACCTACACCTTCGGCTACAGCGTGCGAACACTGCCGCGGCCGAGCTTCGACAACGACCCGGCGACCAGCCCCTCCGTGGCGGTACCGCTCTTCACCAGCCTCACCCTGCCGGATGGCTCCCGGTATAGCGTGGATCCGGATTCCGGCTACTTCAACCAGGTCTCGAGCACGGACTTCATCCGCTGGCCAGGCTCCCTGCGCCGCCTGCGCCTGCCGACTCTCGGCTTCATCGCCTGGACCTACCGCTACTACGACTTTCCGCGGGACGACAACAAGAAGCCCTACCTCTCGGACCTCCAGGGAGTGGCCAGCCGTTCGCTCCAGGACCAGACCGGCACGGTGCTGGGAACCTGGACTTATGCCACCGAGCTGCTGCCGACTCCGCCCGGGGCCACCAAGCCCACGGACCTGCGCAACACCGTGACCGACCCCTCCGGCCATCGCCGGGTGAGCTACTTCACGGTCTCGGCCCGCAACGAAGCCGGTCGCAGCCGGCTGGACTACGGGCTGCCGGTCACCCTCGACGCCAACCTCGCCCAGGCTCCCGCAACCGGAGGCACGCTGCGCTACCTCTCCTCGGAGGTCTACCTGGCCGGCTCCTCGACTCCGCTGCGCTCCACCTACCTGCTCTTCGAACGAGATCAGAAAGGAGGGCCGGCCGACATTTCGGACCTGCAGAACCGTAACCGGCGCCTCCTCTCCTCGCATACGGTGTTCCACGACGACTCCTACACCGACGCCCAGAATCAGCCCCGCGAGGTGTACGCCGAGGAGATCCTCGAGGACTTCGACGGCCTGGGCCACTACCGCACCCGGCGCACTCAGGGCACTTTCCAGGCCGCCAACCAGCGCACCGAAGTCACCACCTACAACCCTGGCCGAGGCCGCTACGAGATCGACCCGGCGACCGATCAGCCTACCGCCCGCCACACCTTCCTCATGCTGCCGGCCAGCAGCGCCTGGGTGCTGGGCATCGCCACCAGTCAATCCGCGAGCGAGAGCGAGCCCGGTGTGGCCACGGAGACCGTGCAACTGGCCCTCGATTCGGCCACGGGCTTCTTGCAATGCCGCCGCGTGCTCGCCAACGGCAGCACTCGCGGCGCCCACGATGTCCTGGTGGTCTATGAGAAGAACGCCGGCGGCTTCCCCATCCAGGAGAAGTACTACGGCGGTGACGGCCAGAACCTCGGCACCTCCTCGGAGTGTGCGACCGGCGGGCTGGCTCCTGTCTACCAACTGGACCACACCTACAGCAGCGGTGTGCTGGCTACCAGCACCTTCGCCGGCCAGAGCTGGAAGAGCCTCGACCGTACCATCGACCTTGCCACCGGCCTGCCGAGCGCCAGCCGGGATGCTTCCGGTGTGGTTACCAGCCTGAGTTTCGATGCGCTCGGCCGCCCTGTGCTGGTGGCTCCCGACGGCGAGGCTCGAACCGAGATCACCTACACCGTGGCTTCCACTCCGGTGGGCGGCTTCCAGCCGGCGGCGGTGGCCACCGTGCGCAAGACCGGCACCGGCACGAGCGCGGTTTCCTACGACGAAACCCGCTCGTTCTTCGATTCCCTGGGGCGGCTCTCGGAGGAGGGACGCCTGATGCCCGGCACACCCGCCGTGTGGAACCGAAAGAGCTACGCCTACACGGCACAAGGCTGGCTCTCCGGCGAAACCACCGTGAAGCTCGCGAGCGAGACCCCGTCCTGGGCCACCTACTCGGGCTTCGATCCCTACGGCCGCCCTTCGGCCATGACCCCCGCCGACGGCTCCTCCCACGCCGTGGACTTCACCTACGCCGGCCTGCAGAAGATCTCGCGTCGGGTGCGCATCGCCACCGGCGCGAGCGAGACCCTACAGACCACCACCCAGGTCTTCGACCGCCAGGGTCGGCTCTATCGCGTCAACGAGCCCCTCTACAGCAGCTTGACCGACAGCCCGGAGGTGGCCAACGGCACCACGGTCTACCTCTATGACGCCGGTGGCCGCCTTCGCCAGGTGGACCAGACCATGGCCGAGGCCACCCAGCACCGCTACTTCGCGCACGATCGCCGCGGCTTCTTGACTTCCGAGCAGCACCCCGAGAAGGGTGCCGCCGGCAACGGTAGCGTCACTTACTCGAGCTTCGATCCTCTCGGCAACCCCGGGCGGCAGGACGATGGCGGTGTGCTGCTCGACCGCCTCTACGACAGCGCCGGCCGCCTGACAGAAGTGCGCGCCGCCGGGGATGCCACTCGCCCCTTCCTGCGCTTCACCTTCAGCGCCAGCGCCGGCAACGCCCTCGGCAAACTGATCACGGCCGAGCGATGGCAAGAGCTCACCGTGCCCGGAGGCGCGGCCTATCGCACCCGGGTGATCGAGGGCTACGAGTACGGCGAGCTGGGCGGGCGGGTCTCTCGCCGCACCACCGAGGTCCGCATCTCCTCGGAGGTGCCAGGGGCCACCTTCGAACAGAGCTTCAGCTACACGCCGCTGGGGGATCTGGCGAGCCAGGTCTATCCCAAATGCACCAACAGCCAGTGCACCGACGACCCCGGCACGGCCAGCCCGCCCACCGTTTCCTACAGCTACGAGCGCGGCTGGCTCACCGCCATCCCCACCTACGCCACCTCCATCCGCTACCACGCCAATGGCCTGTGGAGCCAACTGGTGCACGCCAACAACGTGGTGGACACCCAGGCCAACGACCCCTACGGCCTCGCCCGGCCGGCTTCCCTCTCCGCCGCCCTCGGCAGCAACACCCTGTGGACCAGCGGCAGCTTCGCCTTCGACGGCATCGGCAACCCCAAGCAGATCGGCGGCTCCACCTTCCGCTACGACGCCATTTCGAGGCTCACCGAAGCGCACGTGAAGACCGACGCCCTGAGCTCGACCGGCGAGGTGATGCAGACGTACACCTACGATGGCTTCTCGAACTTGCTCACCACCACAGGGACGGTGGGTCGCAACACTCCCACCTCCCCCACCACCAACCGCCTCACCAGCGCCGGCTCTGTCTACGACTCCCGCGGCAACCTCACCGCCGCCAACGGCGCCACCGCCCGCTTCGGCGCCCTGGGCGAGGTGTGGAACACCCAGAACGGCAGCGAGGACTGGTACCACCTCTACACCGCCGACGGCGAGCGCGTGTTCTCCCTCTCCTGGAACAGCAGCTTCCGGCTCTACACCCTGCGCGACCTCGACGGCCACCCCCTGCGGGTGTACCGCGAGCGCTTCGTCTCCGGCGCGGATGTCTACTCGCTCGAGAAGGACTACGTCTGGAGAGGTGGCGGTCTCTTGGCCAGCCTCTCCCCCACCGAGGGCACCCGCCACTTCCACCTCGACCACCTAGGCACGCCCCGCCTCGTCACCAACCTTCTTGGCACGCGGACGGCCTTCCACGCCTACTATCCTTATGGCGAAGAAGCCACCCCCTTCAACCAAGACACCGAACCCATGAAGTTCACCGGCCACGAAAGAGACCTCGCCAGCGCGGCAGGCGCGGCCGACGACCTCGACTACATGCACGCAAGGTTCTACAGCCCGCTCTTGGGGCGGTTCTTCTCGGTGGACTCCGCGGCGGCCAACCGGCGCATGCCCGCGAGCTGGAATCGCTACGCCTATGTGATGGCAAGCCCGTTGCGCTACGCCGACCCCACGGGCCTCGAGCCGGACGGCTCCTACATCTACGGCATGGGCATCACCACCCACGCCAACGACACCAACATCAACCGCATCCCCGGAGGCTTCGCCGAATTCACCCTCTGGGGCCAGAGCTACGGCAGCCGCTTCGCCGCCAGCGACCCCACGGTGGGGAATCAGAGCCAGTTGGCCAGTTGGATCGCCGAACTCCGCCAGTACATGCAGAACCGCCTCGATAGCCAGATTGATCAAGGCAACTATCTTGCCGCTCTCATTGACCAAGCAGGGCTGGATCTGATTATCCCCAGCGGAGAGGGTGAAGCAGGGCTGCAACTAGCGATGGCGATTATCCCTGGTCCGCTTGATAATGCCGCCTATATCGAGCTCAAGGGATCGAAGTTCTTTGCCTCGTTTAGCAAGAAGGGCGCATTCGATCAAGCAACCCGCAAGATCGGCAGATTCACGGAATTTTCCCTGAGCGTCCCTGGGCGGGTCGCAGGCTCCTATACCAGGTGGGTCAAGGTCGTCACTCCCGAGGGGCGAACCATAAAGCTCTACCACGACACTTTCAACGCGCTCGGCGAGTTCCTCCATCGAGGCTTCAAATTGCCTGGACCCATTCGCCATGTCTACTAACATCGGTTCTCTTCGAGAACTGGACCTAAGATCCTTCTTCTTGCAGGAGCTCACGATCGAGGAGCTCGCTCTCCTAGTACCGAGCATGCTTCGACGTGAAGGAGGTTCTACCGGCTACAGAATCGAAGAGATGCCCGAATCCTTTCACGTTCAGCCGAGTCACTTGTTATTACTCTGTGACGGCCTAGCTGCAGGGAAGCTACTCTCGCCCCAGTTGAGCGCGATCGCCTTTGCACTGCTAGCGTCAGAGACCTTCGAGTGGGATCCTGATTCCGCTGCCGGTCAAGCTGTGGCAGACGTACTCAGTGACTGGGCCTGCCCTGAGATCAACCTGCCGATCACTCCCGAGAATGCTCTATTTTGGAGGAATCTGCTCGAAGCTGCTTCGGACCAGCCTGCCTGACTGACTGAGCCTCGCGGTTGGAGCTCACTCCGCGACCCAGATTAAGGCGAAAGCATTCCTACTCAGCTTGCGGAGAAAGCCTGAGGCACACCACAATGAGTCAATACCCTTTCGCGGAGCGACGTCTCGGGGAGGCCAAGCAAGTTCGAGAGTTGCTCGAGAGTTCACAGTACGACGCGGCCGTTCTTCGCTTGTCAGAACTAGAGAGCGAGAGAGGCCTGAGCGATACCGAGCAGGTCGCCAAGGGGAGAGCTGTTCTTCTGTCTTCTGAAAAACTGCCCCTCGGACTCGCTGACGCTGAGCAGGCGTTCCTCACCGCTTTGGACCTGAACCCGAACTCGATCGACTCCCTCTTAGAGCTAGGCTGGTACTACTACGCCTACCAAGACAATCCCTCGCGGGGGAGGCCGTACTTCGAAGCGGCATGCCGGGCTCTGCGCTCTTTGCTGACCGAAGCGGCACGGGGAGTTGCGGGTTGCTTGAGCGAGCTCGAGTCGAGCAACGCCGCCCGGGCCTTCCTTCAGGTGCTCAACCAGAATGTGCTCGTCAAGGAGGAGCTGCCGCTTGACCAGCAGGAGCTGCTGGAACCTTCCCTAGGTCACGGCGATGGGTGAAAGCCGGTGGCGCTCTGGTGGATGAGGCGCTGAGCTCCGCGTGCCAGACCGCTTCTTCGGCCCATCTCGCCAGGATAACGACCGCGGAATAGACCTGGTATATCTCTTGGGAGGCGTTCCAACTCCGATGAGTGTTCACCACTTGGCCATCACGGCCGCCCAACTCGCTTTGGGGCTTCTCCTGGCCGAGTCCCTCCCGGCTGTTGCGTGCCAGGCCCTCGAGGACGGGCTCGACTCTCCTTCTTTACGCATCCTCGCCGGCCTTACTCCGATTGAAGTCGGAGAGGCAAGAGCGCTCTTCGGGCGGGTGCTCGCCGAGCTGAAGGTCCTTCCACCCAGTGACCGGCAGGCTGTTCTATTGTTGGCCCGGCAAGCTGCGAGTGAGATCCTGTCGGGAGCTCTCACTCCCTATCAGGGCGCGAGGGCGATCTGGCAGCTCTGCGGCGCCTCGAGGGCCGAGATCTTCCCCGAGCTCGACCCTTTCATCTATGCGGCCAGCGAGTGGGAGGACCGGCCCGATTTCCGGCCAGCCTTGGAAGTCGCGATTCGCGAGCAGGCGACAAGCCTCTTGCTTCCTGACTCCCACGATAGCGCTAAGGAGCCTTGACAACACTTCACTCTCAATGCTCTTTGCCCTGGCTATGAACAGTAGAACAATACGCCGGTCTGCGCAGCGTTGAAGCTCTTCTCCCCTGGAGGTGCTTCCCTCAAGCTCCGCTTCTTTAGAGCCACTGTCTCTCTTGCAAGTGAGGCACCTCGCCGCCAACGACGATGGCTCCTTGGCACTGCTACCCTCGCTATTGTGCTCGCTGCAGCGTGGGCTGCCTCTCGTGGGCTCGCCATCAGGAGGAGCCTACAAATCAATGTAACCGCTACCCGGATGATTGACCTCTATCAGTTGACACAAGCCGAGAGCCCGCCAGAGGTCAACTCGCTCGCAGTCGCCAGCACTCTCAAGAAGTACCGCCGCCCACAGGAGTCGGCCAACGACAGATGGAGCCACGCTCTGCTCTTCAAGCGAGAGTCGAAGACCGGGCAGCTCGTCGTCATCTCTCTTGGGCAAGACGGCAAGCGGGGAGACTGCTGCCAGCGTTGGGTAACCTGCCTGGACTACGACGCTGTTTACTCAGGGCAGTCGTGGCTACAGCTGTGGGCCTCGAATAGCCGATAAGGCATCAGAATCTGCTGTGAAGAGCCAGTTGGCCGCCCATGCCAGCATCCATTGAGGAACTCCAAGTATGGAGTTCGGCGGGCGGCGGTGGGTATGGTGGCCACAGAGAGCCGGATTTTCCCCGATCCTGGAACCTGTACTCCTACGTGGAGGCGAGCCCGCTTCGCTACACCGACCCACAGGGCCTCCAGCTCCAGTGCACCCTGGACGACAGCGGTAACCTCCACTGCCAGGACGAACCCGGAGCGAGCGCCAAGGCCCCGGAGATCGAAACCATCGAGATCACTCTGAATCCGATCTACATCCGAAACCCACGAACCGGCGCTCAACTGCAGCGCGAGTTTCTGGGCGATCTCACGGCTGAACCCGTGGCGGCGGAGGACGAAGCAGAGTACTGCTCAGCGTTTGACTCGTTTGCCGAGTGTGTGAAGAAGCGTACGGAGAGTTACTATGGGCTTGCTGGAGCAGGCGTCTCACTTGAAGCTGCTGGCGCCAGACTCGTCCCAACTCGAGCCAAACTCGGCGGTGCCACCAGAGGTACTTCCATCGCCTCGGTGGTGTTCCGAGACCTCCTGCCCTTCAGGCTGCCGCGGCAAGTCAGAAACTTCACCTTCCTTGGCAGCATAGCGAAGACCAAAACGCTCGGCGGCGCGCTAGGGAGAGCCATTCCCTACATTGGAGACGCAGTTCTAGCCATTGATGCAGCCTTGATAGGGCGCTGCGCCCGGCAGCGGGACCCCTTAACTGGAGGGCGCCGGTGAAGACGTTTCTTCTCGTACTGGCCTGCACAGTGGTGGTCCTGCTGTGGGGTCTGGCCAACGGCTTTGTTCACGATTGGTGGTTCAAGAGGAAACGCTTGGGGGTCACACGCGAGGACTTCTTCTCTGCTTTCTCGGAACCGGGGCTTACTGAGGTGGCCGAAGTGGTCTACGACGATATCTCGAACAGCTCGCTGGCTCGCCCGCTTCCCGTGCTGCCTGGCGACAGCCTGGCAGAGGTCTATGGTTACGTCGACGAAGATCATGTCGACCTCGTCGAGGGCCTGGCCGACACTTGTGGCCGCGCCCGGCCCACGCCCGAGGCGGCCTTCGAAGCCAAGACGGTGGCCGACGTGGTGCATCTGATCGCAAGCCTTCCGCCAGCCGAAGCGGAGCCCGAGAAGCGCTCGTGGCGGTTCTGGCGGAAAGGGTGAGGGCCGCGGTGCCTGGGGGCCAGCCGCTGCTCTGCCCCAGAACCCTCTTCAACCAAGACACCGAACCCATGGAGTTCACCGGCCACGAAAGAGACCTCGCCAGCGCGGCAGGCGCGGCCGATGACCTCGACTACATGCACGCGAGGTTCTACAGCCCGCTCTTGGGGCGGTTTTTTCGGTGGACCAGGATGCCGTCTTGGCAGGAGATCAGTGGCTGCAGGCCTGGCCGTACTGAAGAGGGCTTGGGCCTAGTGGCGCTGATAGTTTTGGGTGCTAAACCGGTGCTCCTGCCGCACCGCCGTGGTCCAAGGATCGCAGTTGCAGGACACTCCGCTACGGATGTCTCGACCTGGGTGACGAGGTCTCGGGGGAGTGATCCATGCTGATTGGAAGTCTTCCCTCCAATTTACAAGATTTTCAATTGCGTCCCGATCCCGGGGTGCCTGTCTGCGCCTTCTTCTCGGCTGCCTCGATCTGGGGCCGCAGGATGTCTCGGGCGTAGTGCCAGTCAGGGACGATGGCCAGGGCCTGGTCGACGTACTTCTTGGCCAAGGCCAGGTCCGGCGAAGGCTGGTTCAGGTAGGAATAGGCCAGGTTGACGTTCAGCTCCGCCTCGCCCCAAGCCGGGTCCAGCGCCGTGGTGGGCTTGCCGGCGCCGTGGCGGACGCCTTCGAGCGCCTTCAAGTAGGCGGCGATGACGTTGGCCGGGCCTCCACCCCGCTCCGGCGGTGCGCTGAAGTAGGCCATCCCCCAGGCCCACACGTAGCGAGGGTTGTCCGCCGCGGAGCCCTTGAGCTCCGCGAGCAGGGCACGCAGCCGGGCGACCAGCGTCGCGTCGGCCGCGCGCTCGTGATCGAAGAAGAGGATCAGCCCCAGGCATTGCATCTCGCCGATGCGAGCATCGACGAAGCTCGGATCGAGTTCGCCCGAACGCCGCAGCTCAACGACGGCGAGGTCGAGGTCGGACACGAGGTCGGTGGGCGTGGGAGTCTCGTTGGCCCCGTTGATCGATCGGCGCCACTTGGCGAAACCTCTCCAGTAGCGCACGCGGGACTCCACAGCCTTGTGCCCGAGATAGCCCTCGGCCTTCACGAAGAGACGATCGAGGGCCGCGCGATCTCCGGCGTAGTCGGCGGTCATGATCTGCTGAACCAGCTCCGACAGTGGTGGAGCCCCCGCCGCGCCCGTCGTCTCTGGGCCCGGGCCAGGCTTGCTGGGCGGCGATGCGGCCAAAGCGGCGAAGCCACCTACGAGCAGGACGAAACCCAAGGCGAGAGAAGAAAAGGTTCGCATCACGGCAACCTCCTCGAGGCGCGGGGAAGCCTCGGGCCCGATCGGTGAGAGAATTCCATGGACTTCTTCTACGTGGCCCGGGCTAGAGGGTTGCGGGCTCCGACAGCCCGAGCTTCGGACTCGGCGGCGGCTCGTAGCACGGCCCTCCGACCTGACTCGCTGTTGCCGGAGCGCCGGTGGGTGGACCTCCCCCGAATCGGTGCACCCGGTAAACCCAGCACCCCCAACCGGCAACCGACGCCCCCACTCGAGAGTTCGAAAAGGCAGCCGGGAAAGGCGGAAGCCCGGCCCTGGCGGGCCGGGCTCGAGGCTCGAGGCTCGAGGCTCGGTCAGGGGATGATCAAGGTGTAGTTCACCCCGAGAACCGATTGATCAGGGTTGGTCATCCGCAGCTGGAGCGAGTGGGTGCCGGGGCGGAGGGGCTTCAGGAAGAGGAAGTAGCCGTCCGCTACCGCCGGGTGGCGGTTGCCGGCGGGCAGGCCGAGGTCGGTGAGGAAGGAGGGATCCGGGACTCGCAGCGTGAAGCCGCCGGGCTCGCTCTGGGCGCGGAAGGCGGTGAGGTCCTCGAGGGGCCGGCCGTCGATCGTCACCGAGAAGGCGACGTTCGGGGCCACGGGTACGTCGTTGTTCACGTCGCAGCGCACCTGCTCGACGGTCGATCCCAGGGCGAGGCAAGGGTCTCCCTGGGAGGGGAATTCGGGCGCGAAGCTCACGAAGACGCCGCCCAGCGAAAGGAAGATGCCTTTGCCGGCGGGAATCTCGCAGGTGCGGTCGGCCACGCCGCCGAAGGTGCTGGCCAGGAACCAGACGTCGCCCTCCTGGTTGAGGCCGCAGAAGCTGCCGTCGGGATCGAAAGCCGGGTTGGTCGCGATCGGCTCGAGCACCAGCCAGTTGGTCCAGGCGCTGGCGAGTTCGGGATAGGAATGGCCGGCCCATTTCTCGCCCGGCGCGACGACTCGGGGGTTGGCCTGGGCCTCGGCAGAAAAGGCCATCAGCGTAAGGATCGACGCCGCGATCGCGGCAAAGGTCTTGTGGGTGTTCATGGTCTTGTCCTCGTGGTTCGCAAGTTGAGTTGGGGATCGACTGGGTGGGCTACGGCGTGCCGCCGCGCACCGCTCGAGTTCGGAAATTGGTGGCCTTGAAGTAGGGGGCCAGGCCGCCGTAGAGGTCCGCGTACCAGGCCGAGAAACCGGAGGAAGCTCGGGTGGTCGAGGTCCAGTAGGAGCCGAGGAAGGCGCAGCTGCCGGAGAGCGGCGAGACGCCGGGGGAGCAGCCGCTGTTGAAAGCCGCGGGGAGGGCCCACTGGTTCTGGAAGTTGGCAATGCTCAAGAGCTCGCGGGCGTTGGGGAGGCGCCAGTCGGCGAAGCCGCCGAAGCCTTCCTGGTTGATGTCGTCCAACCAGTCCCAGACGGTCTCCTCAATACCGTTGCCGGTCCACCAGTACGAGTTGTCCTTGTCGTGCAGGCCGCCGCCGTCGCCCTTCTTCTCCCAGACCAGGCCGGTGTTGTTGTCGGTCAGCGTGCCGTTGCCGTTGTCGGTGAAAGAGAGCGGCGAGCCCGCTCGCAGGGTGCCGTCGTCCGGCACGGCGACGGCGCCGGGGATGCCGTCGTTCTTGTTGGCGGTGTAGGCCGTGGTCTGGCCGGTTGCGGGGAAGCCGCCGGGGCCGGAGGCTCCGCCGCGCACGGCTCGCACCCGCAGGCCGGAGGTCTTGTCGTAGGGAAAGAGCAGGCCCTCGTAGAAGGACACGCCCCAGGCCATGCCGGTGCTGCGCGCCCAGGTGGTGGAGGAAGCGTAGACCGCGACTGCGGTGCAGCTGCCCTGGAGCGCGCTCACCCCGGCCACGCAGCCGGCGTGGAACGGAACCGAGATCATCGGCGGACTCTGCTGGAAGTCCACCAGGCTCTCGAGCTCTTTGGCGTTGGGAATCCGCCAGTCGTTGTAGCCGGCGAAGCCGGTGCCGCCCTCGACGTTGACGTCGTCGAGCCAGTCCCAGACGGTTTCCTGGGTGCCGCTGCCGCTCCAGGCGTAGGCGTTGTCCTTGTCGTGGAGGCCGCCGTTGTCGCCCTTCTTCTCCCACATCAGGCCGGTGGTGAGGTCGGTGACGGTGCCGTCGCCGTTGTCGACGTAGGAGAGGTTCGCCCCCGCCTGCAGAGTGCCGTCGTCCGGCACGGCCACGGCGCCGGGGATGGCGTCGTTCTTGTCGGCGGGGTAGGCCGTGGTCTGGCCGCTGGCCGGCAGGTCGAGGGCTGCGGCCGCTCCCACCTGGCCGAGGGCCAGGATCAGGGCCACGGCCAGGGCCCGGGTAGCGCTCGCGGAGAAGTACGGATGCCGTTGGAACTTCATGGTTCTTTTCCTCGCTTCGAATCGGGTTGTGGGCGCCCGGATCATCCGGACACCTGGACAATCGGATCGGCGGAGGAAAAGACGACAGGCGAATCGAAAGACTTCTTTCCCGCCGCATCGGGAACCCGGCGCGGCGGAGCGGGCTAGCGGAGCGGCAGGTAGGGCGCCGCCTTCTCGGGCCGGCCCCAGGCCCGGTAGAGGGCCGCCAGGCGAGCGCGGTTGGCCAGGGCCTCGCGGGTTTGGAAGGCGTCCGGGTCAGGCAGGACGTGCAGCAGCTCGGAGGCCTGCTCGAGGAGGGCCTCGGCCTCGGCGAAGCGGCGCTCGCGGGTCAAGGCGTCTCCGAGCAGGCTGAAGGCGGCGCCCCGCCGCCAGTCGGTGCGCACGTAGCTCGCTGCCTGGATCTCCAGAGCGTGTCTTAGCAGGGGCTCCGCCGCCTCGGCTCGGCCTTGATCCAGGTACACCCGCGCCAGGCCCACCTCCTGGCGGGAGACCGCCGGGTGGTCCGGGCCGAGCGCCGGCCGGGCGAGAGCCAGGCCCTGCCGGCAGAGGGCCTCGGCCTCGGCGAGCTTGCCTCGTTGCCGCAGCACGAAGGCCAGGTTGGACATCCTCACGGCGTTGTCCGGATGGTCGCGCCCCAGGCTCGCCTGGCTGATCGCCAACGCCTCGCGGAACATCGACTCGGCCGCTTTCAGGTCGCCCCGCTCGCTCACCGTCAGCGCGAGGTTGGCCAGCGCAGTGCCGGTGTCCGGATGGCGCGGGCCGGCCACGGCTCGGTTCACCTGCAGAGCCTCCCGCAGCAACGCCTCGGCAGCCGCCCGGTCCCCCTTCTGCCGCAGCAGCAAGCCGAGGTCGCTCATGCTGGTGGCGGTTTCGTGGTGAGCGGAGCCGAGGGCCTTGCGGCGGATCGCCAGCGCGGCGCGGAAGTGCGCCTCGGCCTCCTCGAGCCGCCCCTGATCGAGAAAGGTGCGGCCGAGCTCGCTCTCGGTCACCCCCACCAGAGGGTCTTCCAGGCCGAGGAAGCGCTGCCGCAGGGTGAGCGCCTCCTCGAGCGCGGTGCGGGCCGCCTCGAGCTCGGCGCGCTGGCCGAGGGCGACGCCCAGGTCGTTCAGCCCCTGGGCGAGCTCGGGGCTCGGCCCGAGCGTTTTACGGGCCAGCCCCACCGCGTCCTCGAGCAGGGGCACGGCGGCGCCGGAGTCGCCTCGGCGCTCGTAGATCCGCCCCAAGAGGGTGAGCATGTCGCGCCGGAACTCGGGCTCGCCGGCGAGGTCCTTGCGGACTCGGGCGGCGCCGGCGGCGAGCAGGCTCTTGACCGTCGGCTCGCCCTGGCCGGCGACGAACGGGTCCGCCTGGCTCAGGAGCTCGGTCAAGAAGCTACTGACGCGGTCGGCGCGGGCTCGCTCGCGGCGGAGGCGGGCGCCGTAGAACCCGGCCACCGCCACCAGGGCAAGGGCGAGGGTAGCCAGGGCAGCCAGGCTCCGCAGGTGGCGGCGGGCGAACTTCCTCGCCTTGTATGGGAAAGAGTCTGGCCGGGCGAGGATCGGCTTCTGCTCCAGATAGCGGCTCACGTCTTCAGCCAGAGCGGCGACCGAGCCGTAGCGCTCCTCGGGCTTCTTCTTGAGGGCCTTGGCGACGATCGTGTCGAGGTCGCCCCGCAGGGCGCGCCGCAGGCGCTCGGGAGTGGTGCCCCGGCGCCGGGCGATCTCGGCGCTTTGCTCGCGCTCCTCGGCCCGTGGGCTGTGGACCGCCTCCGAGGGGCGGTCGGGCTCGGTTTCGAGCACCGCCTGCAGCAGCTCGCGCGGCGTGCCAGCGAGCCCCTCGGTGGGGTAGCGCCCCACCAGCAGCAGGTAGAGCAACGAGCCCAGGCCGTAGACGTCGGTCGCCGTGGAGACGTTGCCGCCGGTGATCTGTTCGGGGGCGGCGAAGGAAGGAGTGAACGCGCGCCCGGCCTCGAGCGTCAGCGCCGACGGCCCGCCGTCGCGGGCATCGCCTTCGAGCAGCTTGGCGATGCCGAAATCGAGGAGCTTGACCCGCCCTTCCCGGGACACCATCACGTTCGAGGGCTTCAAGTCCGCGTGCACCACCAGGTTGGAGTGGGCGTGGGCGACCGCGGAGGCGACTTCGAGGAAGAGCGAAAGGCGAGCGCGGAGGTCGAGTGAGCGGCGGTCGCACCATTGGTCGATCGGCTCGCCTTCCACGAACTCGAGCACCAGGAAGGGCTGGCCGGCCGGCGAGACGCCAGCATCCAGAAGCTGGGCGATGTGAGGATGCTGGAGCCGCGCGAGAATCGTGGCCTCACGGCGGAAGCGAGTGATCCCCGAGGGGCCCAGCAGGGCGGCGGAGAGCAGCTTCACGGCAGCTCTGCCCTCGAAGTGGCCATCGCGCCGCTGGCCTAGCCACACGCTGCCCATGCCGCCCTCGCCGAGGAGCTGCTCGAGCTCGTAGGCGCCGAAGACCCGCCGCTCGGTGGCGGGCGCGCCGAGCAGCTCCTGGGCGTCCTGCTCGAGAAAGCGCTCGCCCTGCAGCTGCCGCCCTTCGTCGAGCAGCCCTTCGAGGTCGGCGACGAGGGCCGAGTCTTCCGTGAGGAGATGCTGGAGGTAGCGGCGGCGTTCGATCGACGAGAACTCGAGGAGCCGGTCGAGATGGGGGCTCGCCCGCTGCCAGCTCTCGGGGGTCACGCGGGAAGCTCCGCCCCGAGATTGCGCCGCAGGTAGATCCGCGCCTTGTCCCAGTGGCGCTGCACCGTACGCTCGGTCACGCCGCGGTGGCTGGCGATCTCGGCGAAGGTGAAGCCGCAGAAGAACTTGAGATCCACCACCTGGGCGAGCTCCGGCTCCAGGGCGGCGAGCTCGTCCAGGGCCCGGCCGAGCCGCTCCATCTCCTCGGCCTGAGAGGCGAGGGCTTCCGCCCCCACCTCCTTGCCGTCGAGCGAAGTGATCTCGAGGCCGCCACCGCGCTTCTGGGCGTGCCGGCGCCGCAGCCCGTCGATCACCAGGCCCCGCATCACCCGCGCTGCGTAGCCGAAGAAGCGGGCGCGATCCGGAAAGGCCATGCTCTCGCGCTCGGCGAGGTTCAGGTAGGCCTCGTGGAGGAGGCTCGTCGCCCCCAGCGCCGCCCCCGGCCCCACCCGCGCCAGCTCACGGCGGGCAAGGCCGCGCAGGTCCCGATACAGCGTTGCGAAAAGAGCCTCCGAAGCCTGGACTGCGCCCGCTTCGGCAGCGTGGACCGGTGTAGAGAGGTAGGGTTCCATGGCAGGGCACTCCTCGCGGTACCTCGGTGCCTTGGGCGCCCGGAGCCGGAAGTCGTTACAGCGGGCTCGCTCGCGCCTCTCACCACCCCTCAGCCCAGCGCCGCCAGCACTGCCGCGGCCATCTCTTCGGTCGAGACCGCCGCTTCGCCGGGCCGGGTGAGGTCGGCGGTTCGGTGGCCTTGGTCGAGGGCAGTTTCTACTGCTTGCTCGAGGCTTGCGGCGGCTCTCTCGAGGCCGAGGCTTTGGCGCAGGAGGAGGGCGGCGGAGAGGATGGCTCCCAGGGGGTTGGCGAGGCCGCGGCCGGCGATGTCCGGGGCGGAGCCGTGGATGGGCTCGTAGAGGCCGCGGCGGCCGTGGCCGAGGGAGGCCGAGGGGAGCAGGCCGAGCGAGCCGGCGGCGACGGCGGCCTCGTCGCTCAGGATGTCGCCGAAGAGGTTGTCGGTGAGCACCACATCGAGGCTCGCCGGCCGCGAGACCAACGCCAGGGCGAAGGAGTCCACCAGCTGGTGATCGAGGGCCACGTCCGGGAATTCCTCCCCGCCCAGCCGCGACACGGTGCGGCGCCAGAGCCGGCTGGTGGCGAGCACGTTGGCCTTGTCCACCGAGGTAAGCCGGCCCCTGCGGCCCCGGGCCGCCGCGAAGGCCACCCGGGCCACCCGCTCCACCTCGGCCACGCTGTAGGGCAGGGTGTCGAAAGCCTCGTGGCCCTCGCCCTGCTCGCCGCGGGCGCCGAAGTAGAGCCCACCGGCGAGCTCGCGGACGATCAGCAGATCCACCCCGGCCAGCCGCTCCGGGCGCAGCGCGGAGAGCTCCGCCAAGGCCGGCACCGCGCGCACCGGCCGTAGATTGGCGAACAGCCCGAGCTCCTGGCGCAGGGCGAGGAGGCCCTGCTCCGGGCGCACGGGCGCAGCCGGGTCCGCCCAGCGAGGGCCGCCCACCGCCCCCAGCAGGATGGCGTCGCTCTCCCGGCAGAGCGCGAGGGTGGCGGGGGGCAGCGGCTGCCCTGTGGCATCGATGGCGGCCCCGCCCACCCTCTCCTCCACCAGCTCGAGCTCCACGCCTTCCCTTGCGGCCGCCGCGCTGAGCAGGCGGGCGGCGGGGGCGAGCACCTCGGGGCCGATGCCGTCACCCGGCAGCAGGGCGATGCGCGGCTTCTTGGCGGGTGCGCTCACGGCCGGGCCTCCTCGCCGAGCTCGCGACTGTCGAAGCGGGCCGGATGAGCCACCTCGAAAGCCTGAATCGCCTCTTCCTGGGCGAGCAGGAAATCGAGCGGATCCCGCCCCTCGAGCAGACATCGCCGCACGAAGGGATCGAGGTTGAAAGCGAGCTCGCGCCCCGCGGGCGTGCGCAGCCGGCAGGCCTGGATGTCCACCGTCACGAGGGCGGCGGGCTCCGGCTCGAGTTCGGCGGCGAGGGCCGCCACTTCGGTTTCGGGCAGCTCGAGGGGCAGGAGGCCGTTCTTCTGGGCGTTGCTCTGGAAGATGTCCGCGAAACGGCTGGAGATCACCACCCGGAAGCCGAAGTCCGCCAGGGCCCACACGGCGTGCTCGCGCGAACTGCCGCAGCCGAAGTTGGGGCCGGCGAGGAGGATCTCGGCCGCCTCGGCCTCCGGCCGGTTGAGGGCGAAGTCCGGCTGCGGCCGGCCGGCTGGGTCGAAGCGCCACTGGGCGAAGAGGCCCACTCCGAGGCCCTCGCGAGAGGTGCCCTTGAGGTAGGCGGCGGGGATGATCTGGTCGGTGTCGATGTCGGGCACCCGCAAAGTCGCCACGGGGCTCTCCACGAAGGTCAAGGGGCGACGAGTCATAGCAGCTCCCGGGGATCGGCGATGTGGCCGGCCACGGCGGTGGCGGCGGCGGTGGCGGGGCTGGCGAGGAAGGTACGGCCGCCGGGCCCCTGGCGGCCCTCGAAGTTGCGGTTGCTGGTGGAAAGCGCGTACTGGCCGGGCTCCAGGCGGTCGCCGTTCATGGCCAGGCACATCGAGCAGCCGGGTTCGCGCCATTCGGCGCCGGCCTCGAGGAAAGTCCGGGCCAGCCCCTCGGCCTCGGCCTGGCGCTTCACCTGGCGAGAGCCCGGCACCACGAGCATGCGCAGCCGCGGCGAGACCTTGCGGCCGGCCAGGAGGCGCGCGGCCAGGCGCAGATCCGACAGCCGCGAGTTGGTGCAGCTGCCGAGGAACACCACGTCCACCCTCCGGCCGGCGAGGGGCTCCCCGGGCTCGAGAGCCATGTAGGCGAGCGCCCGTTCGAGGGCCTTGCGGCGGGCCTCGGGCAAAGAGCCCGGCTCCGGCACCCGGCCGGAGATCGGCACGGCCATGCCCGGGTGGGTGCCGTAGGAGACCATCGGCTCGATCTCGCCCAAGGCCAGCCTCTCCTCGCGGTCGAAGCGCGCATCGGGGTCGCTCGGCAGGGCCTTCCACGCCTCGAGGGCGCGCTCCCAGGCCTCGCCCTTGGGCGCCAGAGAACGACCCTCGAGATAGGCGAAGGTCCGCTCGTCCGGCGCGAAGAGGCCAGCCCGGGCGCCCGCTTCGATCGCCATGTTGCACACCGTCATGCGCTCCTCGAGGTCCAGCGCGGCAGCGCCCGGCCCGGCGAACTCGAGCACGCTGCCGGTGCCGACGTCCACACCGAAGCGGGCGATGGCGGCGAGGATGAAGTCCTTGGCGGTGACACCCGCGGCCAGCCGGCCCTCCAGCCAGAAGCGGAGCGTGCGGGGCCGGGAGAGCAGCAGGCATTGGCTGGCCAGCACGTGGGCCACTTCGCTGGTGCCGATGCCGAAGGCGAGGGCGCCGAACGCGCCGTGGGTGGAGGTATGGCTGTCGCCGCAGACCACCGTCATGCCCGGCTGGGTGGCGCCCAGCTCCGGGCCGATCACGTGCACGATGCCCTGCCTCTCGCTGCCCAGGCCGAAGAGCGGAATGCCGTGGCGGCGGCAGTTGGCGGCCAAGGTCTCGAGCTGGGCCGCGGCCTGGCTGTCTCGCGCCGCCAGGCGCACGAGATCGAGCCCCGGTTCGGTGGGAGTCGCGTGGTCCATGGTGGCCAGGCAGCGCTCCGGGCGGCGCACGGCGAGCCCGCGCCGGGCGAGCTCGGCGAAGGCCTGGGGCGAGGTGACCTCGTGGAGCAGGTGGAGGTCGATGTAGAGGGTATCCGGCAGGCCGTCCTGCCCGCGGGCCACGAGGTGGGCGTCCCAGATCTTCGCGAACAGCGTTCTCGGCTCAGCGGCCAGCATGGGCGACCTCCTCCACCAGGGCGAGCAGATCCGGTTCCGCCACCCGCTTCTGGCGATCCGCCAGGGCCTTGAAGCGGGCGAAGGCGTGCTCGAGCCGCTCCCCTTCCAGGGCATGGCCGAGCTCGGCCAGCCGGCGCCGGAAGGCATGGCGGCCGCTGTGCTTGCCGAGCACCAGGCGGCTGCCGCTCTGCCCCACGCTCTCCGGGCGGAGGATCTCGTAGGTGCGGTGGTCCTTGAGCATGCCGTCCTGATGGATGCCGGCCTCGTGGGCAAAGGCATTGTCGCCCACAATCGCCTTGTTGGGGGGCACTTCGATGCCGGTGAGCTCGGCCACCAGCCGGCTGGTGGCGGCGAGCTCGGGGGTGGCGATGCCGGTCCTCAAGCCGTAGAACCGGGGCCGGGTGGCGAGCGCCATCACCACTTCCTCCAGGCTGGCGTTGCCGGCCCGCTCGCCGATGCCGTTCACGGTCACCTCGGCCTGGCGGGCGCCGGCGGCGAGGCCGGCCAGGGTGTTGGCGGTGGCCAGGCCGAGGTCGTCGTGGCAGTGGACGGACCAGATCACCCGCTCGGCTCCCGGGGTGCGCCGTCGCAGCTCGGCGATCAGCGCGGCGTATTCGAAGGGCACCGCGTAGCCCACGGTGTCGGGGATGTTGAGGGTGGTGGCGCCGCGCTCGATCGCCACCGCCAGCACCTCCACCAGGAAGCCGGGGTCCGAGCGGGAGGCGTCCTCCGGCGAGAACTCGACGTCCCTGCAGAGAGAGCGGGCCTGGGCCACGCCGGCGGCCACCCGTCGCAGCACTTCCGCGCGGCTGCTCTGGAGCTTCTTCTCGATGTGCAGGTCCGAGGTGGAGAGGAAGGTGTGGATGCGCGGCCGGGCCGCCTCGCGCACGCCCTGGAAGGCGCGGTCGAGGTCCCGCTCTTCGCAACGGGCGAGGGCGGCGATAACCGGCCCGCCCTCCTCCCCCACTTCGCGGGCGATCTCGGCCACGGCGGCGAGGTCGTCCGGGCTGGCGGCCGGGAAGCCGGCCTCGAGGACATCCACCCCCAGGCGGGCGAGCTGATGGGCGACGGTGAGCTTCTCGGCCGCCGTGAGGCTGGCACCGGGGGATTGCTCGCCGTCGCGCAGTGTGGTGTCGAAGATGCGAACGGTGCTCGGGACGAGGTCCATCGTCTCGCTTTCCATGGCCTACACCCACACCCCTTCGCACTGCGGAATGGGCGTCCACCACTCGGCACGGTGGGTCCCCGGCTCGAGCAGGCTCCGCTCGAGGGCTCGCCCGAGCCGTTCGGTCCAGGGGCCGGGAAAGGGCCCGGAGAGCGGCAGCCCGTCCACCCGCGCCACCGGTCGCAGCTCGGCCGCTCCGCCGGCCACGAAGATCTCATCGGCGAGCAGCAGGCGATGGCGCTCCGGCGGCGCCTCCACGACGCCGAGCCCGGCCTCGGCGGCGAGCTCGAGCAGCGTCTGTCGCAGCACCCGGGCCCGGAACGGCACGGTGACCGCCCCGGTGCAGAGCCGGTCCCCCTCCAGCCAGAAGCTCACCTCGTCGTTCTCCCAGCGCTCGACCGGCCCCAGGGGGCGCCGGCGTGGCGAGGCGGCCTCCGCCCCGGGCTGGGTCGGAAAGCTCCGGCCGGGGAGCGGCTCCACCACCAGGTCGAGGGGCTCGCCGCGGCCTCCCGGCGCGTTGCCGGGCAGTGCGGAATGGGCGAAGACCACCAGCTGGGGAAGCTCCTCGCCCTCGAGGCCGGGCAGGGCGAGAAGCAGTATCTCGAGCCAGCCCGAGGAGCCGCCGTGCAGGGCCGCGGCTTCGATCGCCGCCTGCGGCAGCAGCGCCGCGGCCACCGGGCTCGCGCGCACTCCCAGGAGGCGCCCGGCGCGCAGGAGGTCGGCGAGCGCCTCGGCCAGGCGGAAGATCCGGGCGCCTTCGGGATGGAAAAAGAAAGGAATTCTCTGGCGCAAGCAGCGCGCCGTATCGATCAACGCGGTGATCGGCAAGGTTGCGTGTTTTCTACCGCACCATTCGCCATCGAGCCACACCCATTCCGGGACGTTCCTTGCGGTCGTCATGACAGATCCTCGGATTGTCGGTGCGCCGTGGCCTTTGGCGCTGATTCAGTTTGCGATCGTTCTTGCTCCAGCTGGGCTCCTCGAGCCAAAACAAAAGCCCCCGGCCTTTCGACCGGGGGCTTTGGAAACAACCTTGTGTTCGTTCAGGTGGTTTACGTCGCCCCCGGATTGGCCAGGGCCAGCAGCAGGCCCAGCAGAATCAGCAGGAGCGGCAGAATGGCAGCGATGTTGGCGAGCGAGCGAACGCCGAGCGCGGGCGGCGTGAGCGAATCAGCGAGAAGCATGGCGGCGCTCGACATGGTGGGCGGAGAATAGATCACTCACGATGGGCTGTCAAGGGTGATCGAAAGACACGGTAGAGAGCGATTCCGGCGCCGAGGCGGTCGAAACGCTCGCTTGCAGCTCGGCCCCGGTGCTTGCGTCGTTGCAGACCAGCTCGCTCGAGGCGGCCGCCGGAATGCAAATGTCCGGATACTGCGCTCCACAGCTGGTTTTGGTGCCATCCAGCAGCTGGCACTTCTGAGAGCACAAACCGGAGCAGAACCTTGCGTTGCACAGCGGCAGAGCGCAGGCGGAAGCGGCGACGGTCGACGCGATCAAGAGCACCGCGACGCTGAGGAGGCCAAGGCGGGCGAGCTTCGGCAGAGGATGGATCGACATGATGGCTGTCTCCCGATTGGGCCCAGAGCGAATTCTCCAGGTCGTTACTCCAAAGGTGCAGCCGGGCGGTGTTTCGAGGCAGCCGAGCTCGACCGGAAAACGCCGAATGCTCTCCAGGCTTCAGATTTCGAGGGTGCGGACGGCAGCATCCGCCAGCGCCGGCCGAGCCTCGCGGATCAGCTCGCGGTCGCGGCTGGGGTGCACACGGTTGGTGAGCAGGAGCACGAAGATCTCTCGCTCCGGGTCGATCCACAGCGAAGTGCCGGTGAACCCGGTATGGCCGTAGGCGCGGAGGGAGAGGAGGCTGCCGGCGGAGGAACCCTCCGGCGACCGGGTATCCCAGCCGAGCGCGCGGCTCGAGCCCGGCACACCGGCGTTCCGGGTGAACGCCGCCACGGTCTCGGCCGAGACCAGTCGGCCACCCGGATCGGCTCCGCCCTCGAGCATCATCGTGGCGAAGCGGGCGAGGTCTGGAGCGGTGCCGAAGAGGCCCGCGTGGGGAGCCACGCCGCCCAGGGCGAAGGCGTTGTCGTCGTGCACCTCACCCCACAGCAGGCGGTGGCGGAAGCTCGAGTCGAGCTCGGTGGGGGCGATTCTCGGCAGCAGGCTCGGCCCGGGAAGGAAGCCGGTTTCGGTGAGGCCCAGCGGCTCGAGCACCCGGCTCTCGACCAGCCGACGGAACGGCGTACCCGAAGCGCGCTCGAGGATCTCGCCCAGCAGCAGGATGCCCAGGTCGCTGTAGACCGACTGGCTGCCCGGCGGGTACGCGAGCGCCATCGCCAGAATGCGCTCGAGGAAGGCCGAGGGCCCGCGAGCCTCGAGATAGAGCGGCGCCCAGGCCGCGAGGCCCGCGGAGTGGGAGAGCAGCTGGCGCACCGTCACCTGCCGCTTACCCGGGCCGACGAAGCCGGGCAGGTACGTGGCCACGGGCAGGTCCAACTCCAACCGCCCTTCTTCGCCGAGGATCATCGCCACGGTGGTAGTGGCGACCACCTTGGTGAGGCTGGCGAGGTCGTAGATCGTGTCGGCCTCGACCGCCGGAGCCTCCGGCTCGTAGCGCAGGCGGCCGAAGGGCAGGAAATGCGCGACCTCGCCCCGCCGGCCCACAGCCAGCACCCCGCCGGGAAACGCCCCCCGGGCCACGAAATCGAGAGCCAGGGCGTGCGCTTCAGCCAGGGCCGCGGGCTCGAGGCCGGGCTCCCGGGGCGGCGAGGAAGAAGCGGCCTTCGGCTTCAGGGTTTTTCTCTCAGTCCAGGTCGACGATCACCGGGGCGTGGT
Source organism: uncultured Acidobacteriota bacterium (assembly GCA_937867335.1). Taxonomy (GTDB): domain Bacteria; phylum Acidobacteriota; class Thermoanaerobaculia; order Multivoradales; family SZUA-115; genus JAXLQX01. The sequence continues at coordinate 7,864 of CALMKX010000322.1, read as the reverse complement.
CGCTGGGCTTGGACTCGCCGCCGGTGGGCTTGCGCTCGTCACGGTCGATGGTGACCTCGCGCAGTCTCTCGGCCACCACCGCGGTCCCCAGGGCGAGGTCGATTCGCAGGCCCCAGCCGCGGTGGAAGGCGCCCATGCGGTAATCCCACCAGGTGAAGAGGCCGCCTTCTTCGGTGCGGCAGCGCAGCAGGTCCCGGGTGCCCCAGCCCAGGAGCCTGCCCAGGCGCTCGCGCTCGGGCTCGGAGCAGAGCACCTTGCCCTGCCAGAGCCGGGGGTCGTGGACGTCGCGATCGTCGGGAGCGATGTTGAAATCCCCCACCAGGAGCAGCGGCTGCTCCGGCCGGTGGCGGCCCGCGAGCCACTCCGCGACGCCATCCAGCCAGGCCAGCTTGAGCGGGAACTTCTCGCTGCCCAGAGATTCGCCGTTCACCACGTAGAGGTTCACCACCCGCAACCCCTCGAGCTCGCCGGAGATCACCCGCGCCTGCTCGGGCAGGGGGTCCCCGGCGAAGCCGCGCTCCACCCCGGCAAGCCCCCGGCGGGAGATCAGGGCCACGCCGTTGTAAGTCTTCTGGCCGTAGAGCTCGGCCTGGTAGCCGAGGGCTTCGATCGCCTCGCGGGGGAACTCCTCGTCCACCACCTTGGTTTCCTGCAGGCAGAGCAGATCCGGCTGATGCCGGGCGAGCAAGGCGGTCACCCGGTCCAGCCGGGTGCGGATCGAATTGACGTTCCAGGTGATGATGCGCACAGGCCCCTCCTCCCGGCCCGGACGATCGAGTCTCCCGGGCCAGCGCAGTCTAACCGCAAGCCAGAGCGCCACGGCCGCGACCACCTTCGCCGGCCCGCACGGCGTGGCGGCGAGGGGGCGCCGAATGGGAGAATCCGGCCACGGAGGTACCATGAAGCCCAGCGCCGCAGCCCCTACCTCGATCGACGAGTACATCGCTACTTATCCGCCGGCGGTACAGGAGATTCTCGAAACCATCCGCAAGACCGTGCAGGCCGCCGTTCCCGAGGCCACGGAGGGCATCAGCTACCGCATGCCGGTGTTCAAGCTGGGCGGCGTGGTGATCTACTTCGGCGCCTTCAAGCACCATATCGGCGTCTTCCCGCCGGTCTCCGGCGATCCGGACCTGGTGGCGCGCCTGGCGCCCTACGCCGGTGAGAAAGGCAATCTGCGCTTTCCGCTCGATGAGCCCATGCGCTACGACCTGATCGCCGAGATCGCCCGTTTGCGCGCCGGCCAGCTTCTGGCCAAGGCCTCACAACCGCGCGCCCGAGGCAAGAAGAAATCCTCCTGAGCCACGCGCCTCGAGCCGGGCCGCCCACTCTCGCCTGAGCCGATTCTCCCCGCTTTTCCGCGTTGTCGAAGTCCGCCCGGGCCAGGCCCTGCCTGGCCGGCGACCAACGCAGTCAAGGAGGAGAGACGACCATGCGATGTTTTTCGAAGTTGGCCCTGCCGCTCGCCCTGGTGGGGGCCCTTGCGGCAGCCCAGGCCCACGCTGCCAAACCGATCTCCGCCGCCGACTCGGCGCTGGCGATCGTCTCGGCACGCACCGGCTATGCGACCACCGAGCTCACGGTGGCCGCCGCGACCACCGGCGACTATCCCGTGAGCGGCGCCCAGGCGCAGGTGTTCAAGATCGACGACCCTACCGGCGAGAGCTACGAGGTGGCGATCGACTCCCGCGGCCTGGAAGTGGATCAAGAGAGTCTCGAGCTCGCGGAGGAGCAGGCTTACCAGGCCGTTTACGGCAAGCTCGATGAGGATCTCGCCGAACGAGTGGCTGCCGCCGTACCCGGCGAGCCCCTCGCCGTGGCCTTCTGGCTCCAGGCGCCGCTCGACGACACCCTGAGCAAACCCGCCGTGGACTCCGGCACGCCGCCCGCTCTACGCCAACCGGTAGACCTCGACGCCCTCTACCTGGCGGCGGACACCGCCCGCAGCGCCGCCGTCTTGCCGGCTGTCACCCCTTTCCTGGAGACCCTGCTGGCGAGCGGGCTCGACGCCGAAGCGGACTCCTACTCGCCGGTGGTCTATGCCACCGTGGCGGCCGGGGACGTGGCTTTCTGGGCACGCAGCGCGGAGGTGGAGCGCGTCTCTTTCGATCCCGACGCCCAGGCCGATCTCGACATCACCGGCCCGGCCATCGGGGCGGACGTGGTGCACGGCCTCGGCATCGACGGCACGGGCGTGCGGGTGGCCCAGGTGGAGGTCGGCGGGCGGGTGAACCTCGCCAATCCCTTCCTCGGCAACGTCGCCCAGGACACGGTGAACATCTGCGCCGAGACCAGCAACCATTCGACCGCCGTGGCCGGCATCATCACCAGCCGGCACTTCTTCGAGGTGGGCATCGCTCCCGGCGTGGAGCTGCGGGCCTACGGCTCCTGCCGGGGCCGCACGCGGCAGCTGCGACGGCGCTCGAACGCCGCGGTCGGCTGGGGAGCCAGAGCCTTGAACCTCAGTTTCGGCTCGGATTCGAATCGCCGCCTGGGCAGCTTCGATCGCTTCTACGACGACCTGGTGCAGAACCGCTGGCGCACGGTCGTGGTCTCGGCTGGCAACAACGCCGACGGGCCGGCCGTCTGCGGCTCCTCGGCCACCGGCACCGGCAATGTGGGCAGCCCGGCAGTGGCCTACAACGTGGTGGCCGTGGGCAACTACGACACCCGCTTCACGGTGGACTGGGCCGACGACCAGATCGCCCACTGCTCCAGCTGGCGGGACCCACGCTCGGGGCATAGCGACCGCGAGAAGCCCGAGGTCTCGGCTCCCGGCTCCAACATCCTGGCGCCCAGCGGGGCCGCTCCCTGGCTCGGCTTCTTCTCGGGCACCAGCGCCGCCGCTCCGGTGGTGACCGCCTCGACGGCCCTCCTGATCCAGCGCAACAACGTCCTCGGCGTGTGGCCGGAGATTGTCAAGTCCCTGCTGATGGCGACCGCTTTGAACGACGTGGTGGACAACGACGGCGTGGTGGGCGAGGCCGATGGCGCCGGCGGCATCGTGGTGTCGCAGGCCGATCGCGTGCTGCGCGGGGAGGCGGGAGGCTTCGGCGGGCGGAGCTACACCTGCCGGGCTTCCCGCAACGAGGACGTCGCCTCGCTGGCCCTCGTCGCCGGCCAGCCGGCCCGCGTGGTGATCGCCTGGGACACCAACCCGAGCTACATCCGCTACCGCCGCCAGCCGAGCGCCGATCTCGATCTGCGCATTCTCGACTCCAGCGGCCGCACGGTGGCCGCCTCCTCGAGCTGGGACAACACTTACGAGGTGGTGCAATTCACTCCGGCCACCACGGGCAACTACACGCTGCGGGTGCGCAAGGCGCGCTGCAGCGCCAACCCCAAATGGATGGGCTGGGCCTGGTTCCAGGAACCCCGACCCGCCGGCCGCCGCGGCATGACCTGGGCGAAGCTCGATCACAACCTCGCTTTCGGCACCGACCGCTTCAACTGCGCCGGCTGCGACGCCTACCAAGGCGAGACCCTGTGCAGCGAAGCTCACTCCATCCTCTGCATCCGCCCGGACGGCTCTCCCAACCCGGGCCTGCCGGTGAACTTCTACGACGGCTGGGTGGGCGGCAACGTGGGGCTCTCGCTGCCCATTCGGGGCGACGCGATCGGCAGCCTCGCCAACGCCAACGCCCTCTGCGCCGGGTTTTTCGGCCCGGGCTGGCAGATGGCGGAGTTCCATCATCCGCTGGGCGGCTGGGGCTGGTCCTCGCACGGCAACGTCTTCTCCACCGCCACCAGTCGCTTCTGGGTGTTCATCAACGATCAACCCGCCAATTGCTGGAACTAGGGCCCGCGGGCCGAGGAATTTCCGCCATGAGAAAGTGGATCGCCCTAGCAGGGCTCGTGATCGCTTCGCTCTGCCTGCCCGATGCCGTAAGTGCCCAGGTGCGCAACGGCATGACCTGGTCGAAGAGCAGCCACAACGCCCAGTTCAGCACCGACACCGTGGGCTGCAACGGCTGCGACGCCTACGCCGGAGAAACCAGCTGCGCCCAGGCTCTGCCCGTGCTCTGCCTGTACGCGGACGGCGCCCCCAACCCGGGCGTGCCGGTGAACTTCTACAACGGCTGGGCCCGCGGCTTCGTGTACCTCACGCCTCCGGTGGTGGGCAGCACGCTGGGTAGCCTGGCCAATGCCAACGCCCTCTGCGCCGCCAATTTCGGCCCCGGCTACCGGATGGCCGAGTTCCACGATGGCCAAGGCGGCTGGGGCTGGCAGGCCTACGGCAACGTGAGCGGCGCGGGCCGGTTCTGGGTGTTCATCAACGACCAACCGGCCAACTGCTGGAATTAGCACCCCCTCCCGGGCGGCCACAGGGGGCCGCCCTTGCATCTTTCCAGCCCGAGCGCCCTGAGGCCTCGGATCGGCGCTTCGGCCTGCGGTACACTCCGGCGAAAAGCAAGCTCCGATTCGGCTGAGCAAAAAAGGAGGAGTTCCATGCGATTCGAAGCAAGACTGGTTCTTGCCACTCTTTGCCTTGCCCTCGGGCTGGGAGCCAGTGCCGCGCGCGCCGCAGAGCCGTCGATGAGCTGCGTCGAGTGCCATACCCAGACCAGCCCCGGCATTGTCGGGGACTGGAAGGCCTCCAAGCACGCGGCCGCGGAGGTCGACTGCGCCGACTGCCACGGCACGGCCCACCAGACGGCGACCGACTTCGCCAAAGCCGCGATCCCCACGCCGGAGACCTGCGGCACCTGCCACCCCGATCGCGTGGACCAGTTCAAGAAGGGCAAGCACGCCGCCGCCTGGGCGGCGATGAAGGCGATGCCCACCGCCCACTGGCAGCCGATGGCGATGACCGAAGGCCAGAAGGGGTGCGGCGCCTGCCACAAGATCGGCTTGAAGAGCCCGGAGGAGATCCGGGACCTGGCCTCTGCCTCGGGTGGATTCGGCGTGGCCTCCTGCGACGCCTGCCACACCCGCCACACCTTCTCGGTGGCCGAAGCGCGACAGCCGGAGGCCTGCCAGACCTGCCACATGGGCTTCGACCACCCGCAGTGGGAGATGTACTCCTCATCGAAGCACGGCGTGCGCCACGGCCTGAAGCGCGCCGGCGTGCTGCCGGAGACGGCGGCGGCTCCCACCTGCCAGACCTGCCACATGCGAGACGGCAACCACGAGGTGCGCACCGCCTGGGGCTTCCTCGCCGTGCGCTTGCCGATGCCCGAAGACGCCCAATGGACCGCGGACCGGGCGACGATCCTGCAGGGCCTGGGCGTGCTCGACCCCGACGGCAAGCCGACCGGCCGGCTGGAGGTGGTGAAGGCGGCGGACGTGGCCCGGCTCACCCAGGAGGCATGGCAGAAAGAGCGCGATCAGATGCTCGCCACCTGCTCGCAGTGCCATGCCTCGGCCTTCGCCACCCAGCAGCTCAAGCAGGGCGACGAGATGATCCGCCAGGCGGACCACCTGATGGCCGAAGCGATCCGCACGGTGGCCGCTCTCTACAAGGATGGCGTGCTGGCCAAGCCCGAGGGCTACAGCTCGGCCTTCCCCGATCTGCTCACTTTCCACGATGCCGGCTCGACCATCGAGCAGAAGCTGTGGGTGATGTTCCTCGAGCATCGCATGCGCACGTTCCAGGGCACCTTCCACGCCAGCCCGGATTACGCCCTGTGGTACGGCTGGAGCGAGATGCAGCGGGATTTGACCGAGATCCGCGAGCTGGCCAAGGATCTCCGGCGAGTCGCGGGCAAGTAGAGGCAGGCCCCCGTGCCTGCCCGCCTTCGGGCGGCGTCGGCCGGGCGCGCCGTCCCGGGCGGCCACGGGGCGCCGCCCCTACACCGTTCTCGGTCCCAGGGTCGTGGGGGCAGGCCACCGTGCCAGCCCTCTCGGCGTCTCGGGTACCTTCCAGCTGGCCCAGGGGTCCAAAGGATGAACAAAAGACCCATGCCGGCCAGCTCGCATTTCATGTGATAATGCGCAAGACATGTTTCTCCGGGTTCTCGGTGATCTCCGGAGCGACGGCGTCGAGGGCGGGGGCCCAACGGTTCCGAGGGATGCCATGGCTCGACCTCTGCCCTTCAGCTCTCCGCTCGAGATCCGCAGCCGGCTGCGGGCGTTGCTCGGGATAGGAGCTCTGCTTCTCCTCGCCCTCCCGGCTTCGGCTCTCGACCCCCAGAAAGCTCTCTCCCAGTACGGCCATCGCTCCTGGTCCACGGACGACGGCCTGCCGATCAATCAGGTGGTGGCTCTCGCCCAGAGTTCCGAGGGCTACCTCTGGGCCGGCACCGCCGAGGGCTTCGCCCGCTTCGACGGCCTGCGCTTCCGGCTCTGGGACCACCGCAACACCCCACAGCTCGGGAGCCACGACATCCGGGTTCTCGCCCCCGGAACGGACGGCAGCCTGTGGCTGGGCACGGTCGATGGCCTCTACCGCTTGCGCGGCGATCGTGTCGAGGCCGTGCCGGGGCCTGGAGGCCGCTCCCTGGGCGTGATCTCCGCGCTCCTCGCCGAGCCTGATGGCACGCTGTGGGTGGGCACCCAGGGCGCCGGATTGATCCGCCTCGGCCCGCACGGCGGGCAGAGCTGGACGCGAGAGCAGGGGCTGCCCACCGATGTCGTCTGGGCCCTCCACCGGGACCGCTCCGGCGCCCTGTGGATCGGCTGCCGGGAGGGCCTCGCCCGGCTCACGGGCGAGCGCCTCGAGAACCTGAGTGGCTCGGCCGGCCTCTTGGCGGGCTCGGTCCTCGCCTTCGCGGAGAGCGCCGGAGAAGGGCTGGTGCTGGGAGGGCGGTGGGGGCTCTGCCGCTACCGCGATGGCCGTTTCGAGCCTTTCGGAGCGGGCCGCCAGGCCACGATGCCGAGAGTCTTCGCTCTCGCCCTCGACCGCGACGGCAACCTCTGGGTGGGTGGGGACGCCGGCCTCGCCCGCCACCACGACGGCCGCTGGGAGAGCGTGAACGAGACCAACGGCCTCGCCGGGCGGATGCCCCGCTCTCTGCTGGTGGACCGCGAGGGCAGCCTCTGGATCGGCACCGACAACGGCGGCCTCGAGCAGCTGTTGGACCCTCGGCTGGTGGTGTACGGCAAGCCGGAAGGGCTGCCGGACGACACCGTGACGGCCCTGCTCGAGGACCACCTCGGCCGGATCTGGCTCGGCACTGCACTGGGCCTCGCCCGCCTCGACGCCGATCGGGTCTCGGTGTGGACCCAGCGTGACGGCCTGGCTTTCGACTGGATCAATTCCCTGGCCGAGACGCCGGACGGGACCCTCTGGGTGGGCACCACCGGTGGCCTGAGCGCCTTCCGGGACGGCCGCTTCCGCTCCTACCGGGTGAAGGATGGGCTGCCCAAGGACATCGTCAACAGCCTCCACGTCGATCGCCAGGGCCGATTGTGGATCGGAACGGACGGCGGCCTGAGCCGCTTCGACGGGGGCGGCTTCACCACCTGGAGCGTCCAGGACGGCCTCACCTGCCCGTATGTGTCGGCCATCGCCGACGCCCGGGACGGCGGACTCTGGCTCGGCTCGAGCGGTGGCGGCCTGATGCACTTCGCCAACGGCCGGGTGCGGGCTTGGGCCGAGAAGGAAGGGCTCACCACCGGCAATGTCACCGCCTTCCACGAGGATGAGCGCGGAGTGCTGTGGTTCGCCACCGAGGGTGGCGGGCTCTACCGCCTGGAGGGTGAGAAGCTCGCCCGCTTCTCTTCGGCGGACGGCCTGTACGACGACGTCGGCTGGTTGCTGCTCGAGGACGGGCAGCACGAGCTGTGGCAGATCTCCAACCGCGGCATCTTCGGCCTCGCCCGGGCCGCTCTCGACGCCCGCGCCGGCGGTGGCCGCGAGCCCCTGCGCTGCCGTGTGCTAGGGCGCTCGGACGGCCTGCGGGAGCTGCGCCCTAGTGGTCTC
>CALMKX010000321.1 GCA_937867335.1 uncultured Acidobacteriota bacterium | reverse complement strand
GGGCCAGCGGCAAGGTGCTGATGCCCGATGACCTTGAGGGGTGGTGGAAGAAGGTGCAGGCCATCACCAACCCGCTCCGCCGCGACATGCACGAGCTTGGCCTGCTGTCGGGCCTCCGCCCCGGCACGCAAGTCCAGCTGGGCTGCCTCGACGCGTGCCATCGGCACCGTCAGCGCCATGAAGCAGCTGGAGGTCAAGAACGAACTGGCCGGCAGCGTTTCAGAACTGGGCTTCGTTTCGGGCGCAACGGTCGAGAAGAACCAGCTGCTCGTGCAATTCGACGTCCGACAAGAGCGCGCGTCTTTGGCGGCCGCGGAGGCCGAAGCGCGGCGCGTCGAGGAGCAGCGGCGGGCCGAGGAGCAGCAGAAAGCGGCGAGCCAGGAGCCCGCAGCCGAGGCCCCGGAGGCGCCTCGCATCAAGGTCGGGCAGCTGGTGGAACCCGGCCCCGGCGTGGTGGCGCCGTCCCTTGTCAGCTATAACAAACCGGAGTATCCTCCGCAGGCTCGTCGCCTTCGGGTAGAAGGGATCGTCGAAGTCGCAGTCCTGGTGGACGAAAACGGTGCCGTCAGCCAGGCCCGCGTGACCAAGCCGATCTCGCAGAACGTCGGGCTCAACGAAGCCGCGCTGGCTGCCGCGAAAACCGCTCGCTTCCGGCCGGCGACCAAGGACGGCGTTCGAGTGAAAGTCTGGACAGCAATCAGGTTCCCGTTCAAGCTGTGAACGAACGGCATCACGGGAGGAGGGGCACGAGCCGAAGGCGCCCGTCGACCCCGACCAGGAGATCGGCATGACCCTGAACGACCAGCAGCGCAAGTTCTACGAGAGCACACTCTCCGTCACCCGACAGGAGATCGAAGACCTCGACCGCCAGATCGAGGAAGAGTTGGCCAAGGTGAAGGACCGGCTCGCGGAGCTCCAGAACGCCAAGAAGGCCGCACGCCAGATGTACGACGCCGCGTGCATGCGCCTCGGGATCGCCAATGATCTCGAGGGCTCCGACGACGACTCCGCCGGGGTCTGACCCACCGAGAGCGAGCCGGGCCGGATGCGAAGGGTCGCCTTCGCATGACGGAGCCCTCTCGCCCTGAACCTTCGTTCCATGGCCTGGTTCCGCAAACCCAAGAAGCCCAAACCGGTGGTGGTACGCCCCCGGAGCACGGTGCCGGAAGGGTTGTGGGTGAAATGCGACGGTTGCCGCGAGGTCATCTACTCCAAAGAGCTCGAGAACAATCAGCGCATCTGCCCGAAGTGCGGCCACCATTTCCGCATCGACGCCCACGAGCGCATCGAGGCCCTGCTGGATGATCCGAGCGCGGCCCGGCGGTTCCCCACCGTCTCTCCCACCGATCCCCTGAGATTCCGCGACACCCGGCCCTACGCCGAGCGGCTGCGGGCCTACCAGGCATCCGTGGGCGAGCGTGACGCGATCGTGGTGGTGGAGGGGCGGCTGGAGCAGATTCCGGTGGTGCTCGCGGTGATGGAGTACCGCTTCATGGGCGGCTCGATGGGCTCGGTGGTGGGAGAAATGATCACCCGCGCCGCCGAGTACTGCCTCGACGCTCGCCTGCCGCTGATCGTGGTCTCGGCCTCGGGCGGCGCGCGGATGCAAGAAGGCATCCTCTCGCTGATGCAGATGGCCAAGATCTCCTCGGCGCTCGCCCTGCTCTCCGAAGCCCGGCTGCCCTACATCTCGGTCTTGACCGATCCCACCACCGGCGGAGTGACGGCCTCCTTCGCCATGCTGGGGGACTTGAACATCGCCGAGCCCGGGGCTCTGATCGGCTTCGCCGGACCCCGCGTGATCGAGCAGACCATCCGCCAGAGCCTGCCCGAGGGCTTCCAGAGGAGCGAGTTCCTGCTCGAACACGGCTTCCTCGATCTGGTGGTGCCCCGCCGCGAGCTCAAGGGCACCATCGCCCGCTGCCTGCGCCACCTGCGCTAGCCGGGAAGGCCCATGTCGCTCCCCGCCTCGGGCCAGGCCCTGCTCGATCGGCTGGAGCTATTCGGCGTTCGGCTGGGACTCGAAACCACTCACCACCTGCTCGAGGCGCTGGGCAATCCCCATCGGCAGATGGCCGCGGTGCTGGTGGCCGGCACCAACGGCAAGGGCTCCACCTCGGCTCTCCTGGCCGCCATGATCTCGGCCGCCGGCTATCGGAGCGGCCTCTACAGCTCGCCCCACCTCGAGGAGGTCGGCGAGCGGGTAAGGATCGACGGCCGAGCGATCGCCCCGGAGGTGCTCGCTGCCCTGCTCGAAGAGGTGGTGGCGGCGGGCGAACGAGTGCTCGGAGCGCCGCCCACCTACTTCGAAGCGCTCACCGCTGCGGCCTTCCTGCACTTCGCCCGCCAAGGGGTGGAGCTCGCCGTGCTCGAAGTGGGCATGGGCGGGCGGCTCGACGCCACCAATGCCTGTGAGCCGCTGGTCTCGGTGATCACCTCGATCAGCCTGGATCACGTCCAGCACCTCGGTACCACCCTGGCGGCGATCGCTGGCGAGAAAGCCGGGATCCTCCGCGCTGGCCGGCCAGCGGTGATCGGCACCGGAGCGGGCGAAGCCGAAGCGGCGGTGCTGGCGCGGGCCCGGGACCTCGGCTGCCGGCTGTGCCTGGCACGCGAAGCCGCCGCCGTTACGTGGGGCCCGGGGGATACCGTGCGGCTCGAAACCGGGCGCGGCGGCTACCTCTTGCCGGCCCAGCTCCCCGGAGCCCACCAGCGCGAGAACCTGGCTCTCGCCGTGCTCGCGGCCGAGGAGCTCGCCGCGCTCGGCTACGGCCGCCTCGACCGGCGAGCGATCACCCGAGGAGCCGCCGTTTGCCACTGGCCGGGGCGCCTCGAGCGCGTCGACCTGCCCGGAGGGCGGAGCCTGCTGCTCGACGCGGCCCACAACCCGGGCGGAGCCGCCACCCTGGCGGCGCATCTCGCTTCCCGGGGCGAGCCGTACCACCTGCTCTTCGGCTGTTTCGCCGACAAGGAGGCCACGGCCATGCTGCCGCCCCTCGCGGCCGGCGCCCACGCCGTCACCTTGACCCGTGCCCCCTCGCCCAGAAGCGAGGCGACGGACCGCCTCGCCGCGCTGCTCGCCCCGGGCAGGCCGTCGGTGGTGGAGATCGAGTCGCTGCCCGAGGCCCTGGATCGTGCCCTCGCCGGCCCCGTCGAGCTGGTGGTGGCGACCGGCTCTCTCTACCTGGTGGGCGAGGTGCGCAAGCTCTGCCGAGCGCGTTTCGGCGTTCCGGCGGCAGCCAGCGCGCCGCTCTGGGAGCTCGGCCCGGAAGCCCTGGATCTCGATCTTGCCTGCGAGGAGGCCCTGTCATGACCCGAGCCGAGAAGGCCGCGCGCATCCAGCAGATCCTCGACGAGCTCTACCCGGCGGCGCCCATCCCGCTCGATCATGTGGACCCGTTCACGCTTCTGGTGGCCGTTGTGCTGTCGGCCCAGACCACCGACAAGAAGGTGAATCAGGTCACTCCGGCGCTCTTCGCCCGGGCCCGAACGCCGGCCGAGATGGCGCGGCTGACGGTGGAGGAGATCCTCGGGCTGATTCGCGAAGTGGGCCTCGCGCCGCAGAAGGCCAAGGCGCTGCGCCGGCTTTCGGAGATCCTGGCGGCCCGTGGCGGTGAAGTGCCGCAGAGTTTCGAAGAGCTCGAAGCGCTGCCCGGCGTGGGCCACAAGACCGCCTCGGTGGTGCGGGTGCAGGCCTTCGGGTTGCCGGCCTTTCCGGTCGACACGCACATTCACCGGCTCGCCGAGCGCTGGGGGTTGTCTTCCGGCAAGAACGTCGAGGCGACCGAACGGGATCTCAAGGCCGCCTTCCCCGAAGAGGCCTGGGCGCGGCTCCACCTGCAGATCATCTACTTCGGCCGCGAGCATTGCCCGGCGCTCTACCACGACCTCGAAGGCTGCCCCATCTGTTCCTGGGCCGCCTCGAAGAAGCAGAAGGAAGCCGAAGCCGAGCGCAACCGCGCGGTGCGCCAGCGGGGCAAGAAGACAGCGAAGAGCTGAGCTAGCGCCCTTTTCGGAACAGCCGCCCGAGCACCTCGGCCGCCTTCTCGAGCTGGGCGAGCTCTTCGGCCGGGAGTTCCGCCAGGCGCGTGCGCAAGAACTCCACCCGCCGGGCGCGGCCTTCCTCCAGCTTCTTTCGACCGGCCTCCGTGGCGACCACCCGCTGGATCCGGCGATCCTGGGTGTCGGCCTGGCGCACCACCAGGCCCAGCTCTTCGAGGGCCGAGACGATGCGGGTCATGGTGGGGGCGCTCACCTGCTCGGCCCGGGCGAGCTCCCCGAGAGGCAGCGGCCCGCCGAAGACCACCACCGACAGAGCCGACAACCGCGCCGCCGAGAGGCCGCTCGCCTCGTCCTCCTTACGAGCGGTGCGCAGCAGGGCGATGGCCGCGGAGTGGAGTCGATCCGCCACTTCGCGAGCGATGGCTGGGCCTCTTGCATCGGCTGTCATGGCTCGAGTATAGTTTAGCTAGGCTAACTAATCAACTCAGCCGCTCAGCGGGAAGAAGGGAATGCGATGGCCAGTCGACGGGATCTGATCGATGCGATTCAGAAGGGAGAGCTGCCGCTGTTCGAAAAGGCCCTGGCCGAGAACCCGGCCCTCGCCGGGGAGCGGGACGACCAGGGAGTGAGCCTGCTGATTCTCTCTCTCTACTACCGGCAGTCGGAGATGGCCCTAGGCCTCCTCGCCCGGCGCCAGGAGCTGGACGTCTTCGAAGCCGCCTGCCTGGGCCGAACGGAGCGGGTGAAGGAGCTCCTGGCGGAGCGCCCGGAAGGCCTCGAGGAGCGCTCGCCGGACGGCTTCACCCCCCTCCACTACGCGGCCTTCTTCGCTCACGAGGAGCTCGCCGCGTTCCTGCTCGAGCGCGGTGCCGCGGTGAACTCGGTGGCCGAGAACCCGATGCGAGTACAGCCCCTCCACAGCGCGGTGGCCGCGGGCAACCTGCCGGTGGTGCGCCGCCTGCTCGCCGCCGGGGCGGACCCGAACGGCCGCCAGCAGGTGGGCTTCACGCCGCTGATGGGCGCTGCCGCCGGCGGCCACCGGGAGATCCTGGAGCTGCTTCTGGCCCACGGCGCCGACAAGGCCGCCGTGGCCGACAACGGCAAGACCGCCCGCGACCTAGCCCTCGACCGCGGCCACGGGGAGCTCGCGGAGCTGCTGTAGTACGGGAAGCGAATCTCTGGCTTGACAGCTGTTACCTTGGGGGGTAGCGTCTTCCGGTGGGCAAGATCCGCCGGGGTGGGTTCGTCTTCGTCTCCTGGATCGGTGACCACCCGCCGCGTCACGTTCATGTCTATCGAGACGGCAAGCTGGTGGTGAAGTGGGACCTCGACAACTGGCAACCGATGCGAGGCCGCGCCACGGGCCGTCTTGCGGAGCTGATCCGCGAACTCGACGACGAGGGGGTGCTGTGAAAATCCAAGCAGTTCGGGCTCGGCCGCGCAAGAAAGCCTTCGAGGTGACCGCGGGAGGCCACCAGTACAGTTTTCCGTTCGAGAAAGCGAGTCCCTCTCCGACAAGGGAAGATCCCGTAGTCGAGGTCTACGCCGACCCGGAGCTCGGCCTCGAAGGCTTCAGCTACGGCCTGCGAAGTGGCCAGACCGGAGCCGTGCACTTCGAGCAAGTTCTGGAGCACAATCGAGACCCCGGCTATCTGCGCGATCTGCTCCTCTACAATCTCACCCTCGAAGCACAACGCCGCGTGGCCTCGAGCACGCTCTCGAAACGCGAGATTATCCGCCGGCTCGGCACCTCGCCGGCCCAGCTCTACCGGCTGCTGGACCCCACCCACGAGCGCAAGACCGTCGACTCGCTCCTGCGCCTGTTGCAGGTCCTCGAATGCGAAGTGGAGCTTGTGGTGCGAGCACGCACGGCTTGAGGGGGGCTTCCTTACTTCGCCTCGAGCTCCTCGACGTCTCGCAGCACCCCGCCCCGCATCACCGAGTGCAGCTTGCGGAAAGCACTGGCGCTGGTGGTCGGGTCCGCTTCGAGCACCAGGAGGTCGGCGAGCTTGCCTTTCTCCAGGGTGCCGAGCTCCTTCTCTCGCCCGAGCGCGCGAGCCGCGTCCCGCGTGGCCGCCAGCAGCACCTGCATCGGTGCGAGACCCGCCTGCTGCATGGCCTCGAGCTCGGCGTACACCGCCGGGCCGTGGAGGGTGAGCGGGTTGCCGGCATCCGTGCCGAGTGCCACCGGGATGCCCGCCTCCACCAGCTTCTTCAGGTTGGCGGCGGCGATTCCGGCCTGGGCGTCGATGCGCTGCTTCATGGCCGCGAGCGACGCTTCGGTCGCCCCCGGCAGGTCCAGCGTGGCCGTTTCCGCCACCTTGGCCCGTGTGGCCGCGTCCACGCAGTGGTGCGGGTCGTCGATCTCCGGGGCCTTCTTGGCCAAGGCAGCCTGGCGCACCCGGTAGTAGCCCATCGGTACTGTGAGAGTGGGGGACAGGAAAGTGCCACGCTCGCGCATCAGGGAGATCATCTCGTCGTCGATCGGCTGGTCCCACACGCTGTGCACCAGGAGGTGCGCCCCGGCCTTCACGGCCTCCTTCGCTTCCGCCAAGCCCGTGGCGTGGACGATCAGCGGCAGGCCCTGGCCCCGAGCCTCCTCCCCGGCCGCGGCCACGGCGGCGGAGAGGCGAGGCAGGTCGTCCCCCGGCTGGCGGATGAACCACACCTTCACCGCGGAGGAGCCGATCGCCGCCAGATAGCGCACCCCCGCCTTGCCAGCGGCGGCGTCCGAAAGGAAGAGGAACTGCCGCTCGGCCGGTTGGTTGAGCCAGAAGTCGAGCGTCGAGAGCAGCGGCCCCGAGGCGCGAATGCGCGGCGAGCGGCTGTTGTCCTCGCTCTGCCGGGCCAACGCGAGAGTCCAGGGGTAGCCGCCGGTGTCGAGCACCGAGGTCACGCCGGAGCACAGATAGGCCTGCTCGAAGGGCTCCGGGTGCTGGGCGAGACCCGCCGCCACCTGCTCGTAGGGATGGCTCTCACGTACGTCCACGGCGTCCGGGCGGCCGTCCACCCAGCCGGTCTGGGAAAAGTGCACGTGGGTGTCGATCAATCCGGGGGTGATCCACTTGCCCTTGAGGTCGAGAACGCCCACGCTCGGCGGCACCGGGCAGTCCGCCCGCGAGCCGGCGCAGGCCACCTTGCCCTCGGCGACCAGCACCACGGCGTCTTGAATCGGTGGCTTGCCGGTACCGTCCACCAGCGTGGCGCCCACCAGGGCACGATCCGGCGGCGGCGTGCCGGGCGGCGCCTGGAAGGCCGTGGAGACGGCGATCTTCCAGCCCTTCGCGGTCTTCACGAACACCCGCTCGGAGGTGCCGGCCTGCTCCACGGCCCCGAAGCGCACGCGGTAGCGATAGGAGCCGTACACCACCCCTGGCCGCAGCGGCACCAGCTCGAGGTTCTGGGCGTCGAAGACATCCGGCCAGCCGGAGCCCGCCGACTGCGCGAGGTCGGCATAGCCGAGGGCCAGGCCGCCGGCGCCGTTCCTGGCCAGGAGATCCGACTCCAGATAGCAGGCGAGGTAGGCCTCGCGGTCCCGGTGGCGGATGGCGTCGAGGTTCGCCTGGAAGAGGGCTTTCGCCTCGGCGACCTCCTTCGCCGCCCCGGGGTAGGGCTCGCTGCCGGCGGCCGTGGCCGGGTGGCCGGAGAGGAGCAGGGCGAGGCCGAGGGCAGCGAGGCTAGGGCGGGCGCGCTTTGCGGCAGGCAGGTTCATAGCCGATCCACCTTGGCGGCGAACACGAAGTCCGTCTCGGACAGGCCGCCGATCTTGTGCGTCCAGATCACGACTTTCACTTTGCCCCAAGCCACATGGAGGTCCGGGTGGTGGTTCACCGACTCCGCGAGCTCTCCCACCCGGTTGGCGAAGGCCATCGCCTCGCGGAAGTTCGGGAAGCGGAACTCCTTCTCGAGATGGTGCCCATCCACCACCTCCCAGCCACCCTCCAGCTGCGCGGCCAAGTCCAGAAGGGCCTGGCCGGCGAGCGGTGGCACGCCCCCACGGCAGGGAACACAGGGTTGGTCTGCCAGAGCGGCCATGGGCTTCCTCCTCCGGCCAGCGGGGCCGGTCATTTCTCCGCGGAGATCACTTCGATCTCGAACTCCGCGCCGGCGATCGAGGCCATTGCCTCCGGGCTCGAAAGCCCTTGTGGCTCGTTCAAGGGCGAGGTGGTCAGGGCGATGTGGGCGGCGTCGAAGCGGTTCTCGGTGATCGAGTCGAGGTCCACCCAGCGACCGCCGAGGAGGCCTTGAGTCCACATGTGGTGGCCGAAGACGTCCTTCTGGCCGGCGAACTCCTCCACGTAGAGGAGCCCCGTCACCACCCGCGAGGGGATTCCCGCCGCCCGCAGCAGGGCCGCGAGCAGCACAGCGTTCTCGGTGCAATCCCCGTGGCGCTTCTCGGCCACTTCCGAGGCGGTGGCGAAGCCGGTGTCCAGGCTGTAGCCCTCGATGTAGCGATGCACGAAGGCGCGCAAGGCCTCGGCACGCTCCGCCTCGCTCGCCTTGGCGGCCGGCAGCGCTTTGGCGAGGAGCGCGGTCACTTTGGGGTTCTGGAAGTCCAGGTACACCGAAGCCCTGAGGTAGGGCGCGGGGTCCTCCTCGGCCGGGGCGGGCTCGGAGCGCTCGGTGGTCACTCGCACCCGCCAGCCGTCCCCGTCGCGCTCGGCGTACTGGCCACCACTTGTGGGCAGGCTGGTGATGGAGTCGGTCTTGTCGCGCAGCCGGTACACCGCCCGATGCAGGGAGCGCGGGTCGGCCAGCGGCCGGCTGGGGCGCACGAAGGAGCTCACCAGCAGCTCCGGGGCCTCTCGCTTGGCGCGGGCTGCTGCCTCGTCGGCGATCGAAATCACCATCGCCAGGCCGGACAGGGAAGTCTCCGTCTTGAGCGCTTGGCCGTCGGCGTCGAAGTAGACCGTGGACTCGATGCCGCCCGTCCGTTCGCGCCAGAGGGTGGTGGGCCGCGGGCCGTTCGGGGTGGCGAGCTCCGGGCCAGGCCCGACTCGCCGGAATTCCATCTCCACCGGGTTCAAGCCCGTGGAGGGGTTCAGCTGCCGGAAGCGCAGCGCCTCGCTCCCCTTGCGCACCGCCTCGCGCACCTTGCGATCGGAGGCCGGCACGCTCAGCCACTCCCCGCTCGGCAAGGGCGCCGTTTCGTGGGTCTTCTGGCCGCTCTGGTTCGCCTCCACCTCCACCCGCTCGGGGCCGAAGGTCCAGAGCACCTGGTCCGGCTCGCCGCCCAGCGCCTGCTCGAGGCCCATCGTAAGCAGCCGGCCGTCGGCGCTCTCGCTCACTTCCACCAGCAAGTGGAAGCCGAGCCGGGTGTTCCCCCGCTCGAGCTCGATCTCCAGGTTCTGGGTCACCGAATGCCTGCCGCCCTCGAAACGCTCCATCTCGTGGTAGTAGCCGGCCTGCTTGCCGCCGATCTCCACCTTGAACCAGCGCTCTTCGGAAGGCGCCGCCGCCTCTGCTGCGCCCGCCGGAGCGCTCGCGAGGCAAGCCAAGAGCCCCAAGGCCACGGCAGAGCCCCACCGCCAGAAGGCGCGCGAATTCCAGCTCATGCCGGGATGGTAGAGGAGATGAGGCCGAGAGGCGAGAGGAGGATGGCTCCTGGGGAGGGATTTGAACCCCCGACCAATCGGTTAACAGCCGATCGCTCTACCACTGAGCTACCCAGGAACAGCAGGGACCTCGCAGTCCGGACGCGAGATTCTAGGGGAAGGGTTGTGGGGAAGTCAAACAACGGCGGAGCCCTCTTTCCCCTGGCTGCTCGGGGGCCGGCCCTCCAACACGCGGATCTCGTTCACTCCTCGGCGGCTGCGAACACCCAGGTAGACAAAGTGCCTGACATTTCTTGCCGGCCAGATAGACTAAGTGCAGCCCCAAGAGGGAGATACGACCAACATTTTTCCGAACATCCAGGACGACATCTTGAGCCGCGAATCAGAATCAGCAACGAGCGAATAACAGCGCACCCACCCGTGAGGCCGGGTCAGGCGCTGGCGGGCCCCGGAGGCGCTCTCATGATATCTTTTTTCACTGCAAATCTGATAATAGAGACTGGCTGATGGCGGCAAGGAGTACAGGCGCACGGCGGGGGTCTTCTTCGCCCGTCAGCGCTACCGCCAGGCGAGGGAGCATTGCCCCTGGCCCGTGCAGCGGGGGCATCTCTTTCCCATCACCGTCTGCCGGAGGGCAGAAGAGCGCCTGGTAGACCCAGATCCCGGTGCGGCTTCAAGGGTCTGCTTGTATCGCCTCCGCTCGGCGGAGATAGTGCCAGCCAGCGACCGGCTCCACTCATAGAGCGCTAGGAATTTCGCCTGCTTGCCGCGCTCCGAGTCTCAGAAAAAGTGCGGCTCGCGAGCTGGTTTCGGGCACCTCAGCCTCTGCTGCCATCGAGCGAGTCCACTATAAGGAACGAGCAGAGAAACTTTGTCGTCACAGCAAAAGGGCGTGCAGACATTTTTCTAGCAAGGAGTGAGCTGATAGCGGAGGAGGTCCTCCTTGGCCTGCACCACTTGAACAGACGTAAGTGGAGGAGTGGAAGTAGATTGGTTGAGCCTACGTGGCGGGTTCTTGCGACAAGTGTACATGGCTCTTGCGTGCGCGTGCAGTGTACAGCTGGTGCCAGCTAGCGAGAAGGAGTAGACGGAGGGAGGTTTGACCTCCCGAGGAAGCGCGGTGGGGTGGGCTCAAGGAGTGCCTGGGCCCACGACGTGCGACTTTGGTGGCGATGAATGTGTCGCTGGGAACGATGACTGCCGCTAGAGAAAGGAGTGTACTAACGGTAGGCAAGAGGAGTCCTTAGCCAAACGAGAGGTGAAGCGTGAACAAGAAAAACCGTTGGTGGTGGCCCGGAGGAATTGGGCAAAGGGGCGGGTCTGGGACTCGGCGAGGCCGCGAGGGGCCCAGGGAAGTGCCACCTTGGGTCAAGTGGGCGCAAGCAGGGATCGGAGCTCTTGCTGCGGGTGCTGGAATCGAGAAGTTGGCAATGCCGGTTGGTGCGCCCTCTTGGCTGCAGGAGGTCGGGCTGGTGGCCTCCCTGGGGCTCTTCGGTACGGCCATCGTGTTTGGGCTCGGCGCCCTGCAATCGACGAAGTGGTTCGCACGCCTTCTCAGAACGCGGCGGAGCGAACCAGAAAAGCCTGAACGCGGCATCGAGAGGTCTAAGGACCTACTAGGTGCCTCGCAGTCGAGTCGAGGAGGAACAGAGGATGGCTATTCCCAGAGCCGGCTAATAGCACCGCCGGTCGTAATGGCAACAGAGTCACCTTCAGAGAGGACGCGGCCTTCAACCGAGATTGGCCCGCTTCCGAGCATGATTGAGACAGGCGATGTTGTGGACACGCGAGACAGGAGGATCTGGCCCTGAAGGCGGCGATCGAGGGTGCTGAGGTCGATCCGCTCTCCCATCAAAGCCGTCAGGGGGAACCCGAGGGGCGCACGGAGGGAGCCATCAATTGCAATTGCCCCGCTGTTGTGCTCTCGGTAACAGCGTACTGTGAGGGTGACTTCGTCGGAGTGCTCTGCTGAACTCATGTTTCCCAACGTAGGTCTCGAGTTAGGCCAGATGGCGATACACACGAGCAGAGAAGGCAAGTGGGCTGAACGAGCCGAACACCCGGCCGAGACTATCGCCAAGGAATTCGGCAGCAAGATGAGCATGCCTAGAAACCAAGGATCCTCGTAGGCTGGGGCAGCCTACGAGGCACGCTTGGTACAGGACCGCCAGAGAGGTGGCGCCCAGAAGCCCCGCTCCCTCCTACCGGAACGTCTTCCCCAGGTGGTAAACGGCCTGCCTTTGCCACCAGACCCAGTTGTGGGAGACGTCGTGGCCCCAGATGTCGCATTCGTGGCTGATGCCTTTGGCGGCGAAGACCTGGCCGAGGGCGAGGGTCTCTTCGATGCAGCCTTCTTCCCAGGGGCCCTGGCCGCAGACCAGGGTCACGTGGGTGAGGCGCTTGATGCGTTCGAGGGGCTCGCCACCGAGGTTGGGCACGTAGGCCAGCGGGTTGTTGAAGTAGACGTCGCCGTTCGAGAAGCCGCCGGTGAACTGGGTGAGCTCGTAGCGGCCGCTCATGCACAGGGCGTAGGAGAAGGTCTCCGGGAACTTGAGGGCGAAGTTGGCGGCGTAGAGGCCGCCCAGGCTGGAGCCGGTGGCGGCCAGGCGGGCTTCGGGGGAGCCGCAGTCCTGGCGCACCCAGGGCACCAATTCCTGAACGATGAACTGCTCGTAGGCCCGGTGCTTGACCAGCCGGTCGGCGGGGTCCCCGTCCTTGGCCGTCCAGGTCTCGCTGACATTCGATTCCGGGCAGTAGAGCTTGATCCTGCCGCCGTAGAGGAGCGGGGCGAGAACCTCCACCATCCCCTGCGCTTCCCATTCGTGGGCGAAGCCAGCAGCCGTGGGCAGCACCACCACGGGATAACCCCAATGGCCGTAGCACCAGACATTGACCCTGCGGCCCATGGATCGGCTGGGGATGAGCTCGTGACGTCGACGCATGAAGCGACCCTCACTCGAGAAAGGTTCGGCTGGAGCCGTAGCGCGAATTGTACGCAAAGCGCGCGGGAGTGGCACTGGGGGAGGCTAGAATCTGAGCTCCTTCCGGGGAGAGATGGCCATGAGCCGAAAGCTGCGGAATACGCTTGCGAACGCCCTCCTGATGAGCACCTGCGGCCTCCTGGCCTGCCAGCCGCCGCCGGCGCCCACCTTCGACCATGCCGCCTGGGCCAAGGATCTCGCTGCCTGGCGAACGGAGCGCGACGGCAATCTGCGCAAGGAGAGTGGCTGGCTTTCGCTCGCCGGTCTGTACTGGTTGAAGGAAGGGCCCAGCCGCTTCGGCAGCGATCCGGCGAACGAGGTGGCCTTCCCGGCCGGCAAGGCGCCGGGCCAGGCCGGCGTGTTCCGGCTCGAAGGAGGTAAGGTGAGGCTCGAGCCCGAGCCGGGAGCCGGCCTTGCCGTGGACGGCAAGCCGATCGAGGCGCCGCTCGAGCTGGTGGCCGATGCCGACGGCACTCCCACGGTGGTCACGCTGCAGGACCTCTCCTTCCTGGTGATTCGGCGGGGCGACAGGGTAGGCATCCGGCTCAAGGACAAGAAGAGCCCGGTGCTTGCACAGTTCACGGGCATGGAGAACTACCCGGATTCGCCGGCCTGGCGCCTGGTGGCCCGCTTCGAGCCCTATACGCCGCCCAGGAAACTCGCGGTGCCGAACATTCTCGGGCAGTCGAACGAGGAGGATTGCCCGGGGGCGATCGTCTTCGTGCACGAGGGCAAGGAGTTCCGTCTGGAACCCACGGGCGAGGCGTCGAAGCCGATGTCCATCGTCTTCGGCGACGCCAGCAACGGCCATGGCACCTACGGTGGCGGGCGCTTCCTGGAGGTGGATCCACCGGC
Organism: uncultured Acidobacteriota bacterium; assembly: GCA_937867335.1. Classification (GTDB taxonomy): domain Bacteria; phylum Acidobacteriota; class Thermoanaerobaculia; order Multivoradales; family SZUA-115; genus JAXLQX01. The sequence continues at coordinate 5,636 of CALMKX010000321.1, read as the reverse complement.
AGCGGACGGCACCGTGGTGGTGGACTTCAACCGGGCCTACAATCCGCCCTGCGTGTTCACACCCTACGCCACCTGCCCCCTGCCGCCCCGGGGCAACCGCCTGCCCTTCGCCGTCGAAGCGGGTGAAAGGATGTACGCCAAAGGCCTGGCCCACGAGCCTACGGCCGGAGGCTGAAGCGAGAGAAAGGCGAAGGTGATTTCGGGAGGAGCCATGGAAGCACCGAGAACCACCCTCTCCCCACGAGAGCTGGCCGAAGCGGTCGGCGTCAGTGAATCGTCTGTCAAGCGTTGGGCGAACGATGGCGCCGTACAGGTGGTTCGCACGGTGGGCGGCCATCGGCGGATCGCCGTGGAGGAGGCGATTCGCTTCGTGCGCGCGGCCGGACTCACGGTGGTAAGACCGGAGGTCCTGGGGCTGCCCGAGGTGGCGAGAGCTGCCGGCGGCGAGGAAGGCGCCAGCGCGGAGTCCGAGAGCCTGATCAAGGCCCTGAGAGAAGGCGACGCCGAGCGGAGCCGGGGCTTGGTGCTCGCCCAGTACCTGCGAGGCCGATCGCCGGCGCACATCATCGACGGGCCGATCCGTCTGGCTCTCGAGGAGCTGGGGGCAGAGTGGCACCGCTCCCCGCTCGGGATCTTCCAGGAGCATCGAGCTTCCGAAATCCTGATCTCGGCCCTCTATCAGCTGAACACGCTGGTCCCCGAGCCCCCGGCCGGTGCGCCCCCGGCCTTGGGCGGCGCGATCGCCTCGGATCCGTATGTCATCCCCACCTTGTGCGTGGCGCTGGTGCTCCGCTCCTGCGGCTTCAGGGCCACCAACCTGGGCTCGAACACGCCGGCTCAGGCGATCATCGCGGCGAGCGGGCAGCTCAAACCCAGGCTGCTGTGGCTGAGCATCAGCCACGTCGAGGATCCCGTGGAGGTCTACGACGAAACGCTCGCCCTCTTGGAGTTCGCGGATTCCGTCGGGGCAGCGCTTCTGGTGGGTGGCAGGGAGCATGGTTCGAACGCCCTGCCCGAGCACCCGCACCTCTATGTCGCGGGCAGCATGAGCGAGGTGGCGGCCTTCGTTCGCGGCTATTTCGTGGCGAACGGATGACGCTCCTGGCCGGGAGAGCGGCAGCCTGGCTGCTCGCTGGGGCGCTCGCCGGCCCCACGGGAGCGAGCGCCGCCGGCCCGGCGCCAACTCCCGCTTTCGAGCTGTGGTTCCGGCTCGAAGCCCATCTTTCGCAGGCGGCACTCGAGGCCTCTGTGCTGGCTGGCGGGCGCTTGGGGATGGGGATGGAAGCCACCGCCGCGGGGCGGAAGCTGGTGCTCGAACGGCCCCTCGAAGATCCCTGGAAGCTCTACTCGGTGCGCTCGGGCTGGTTCGGCAAAGAGACCAAGATGGCCGCCGAAGTGACGTTGCCGCAGCCCACCTGGGAAGCGCTGGCCGAGGTGCGAAGTCGAGCCGACCGGCTGGCCCTGGAACGGCTGGCCGGCTGGAAACGGAGGCCCGAGAGTGCCGGCACGCTCGACGGAGCGTTCTGCTTCGTGGTGGTCGGGCCGCCGGAAGGCCGCTTCGAGCTTGCGATCGCTCCCCAGGTCCGGGCCAAGAACCGGATGACGGACCACTGGCTCTCCGGCGAGCTCGATCCTCTGCTCAAGGCCTGGCAGGCCAAGGCCGAGGGCGGAGCCAAGCCTCCTCAGGGTTACTGGTTCTGGAATCACGGCGAGAGCCGGCCCTTCGCCTGGGAGCCGCACGCCTACCATGCCCTGGCCGCGGCCGCGCAGTTGCTCGATCTGCCCTTGGCGCCCGGCCGAGGGGGAGGCCTCGCCGCGGGGAGCTACGAAGCGGAAGTGCCCGAGCTCGGCCGCCGAGCCCGCGAGGTGCTCGAGATCCTGATGCCCAAAGCTCGGGGGCGCCTCGGGGTTTCCGGCGGAGAGCGGCTTCGCTGGGAAGTGCGGGTGGAAGGCAAGCAGGTTCGGGTGAGGGGCCGCTCCCTCGAGGCGAGCTCGAGCGGCCCGGAGCTCGAGCTCGAGCGCGAGCAGGGCGACGGCGAGGAGGGCCCCGAGAGCGATCGCCTGGAGCTGCGCAGCCACGCTCTGGACGGCTGGCTCGAGCTCGAAGTGGGATACGGGCCAGCCGGCGACCCTCGGGCGCGCATTCCGAGTTAAGATCTCACTTCAAGCGTAACGGAGGCCCGGAACGGCGCGCCTTTGAGCGAGCGAGGAGCGCATATGGTGCTCCGGATTCCCAACAGGGAGAAGAACATGAAGCGATCGAAGATGTGGCTCATGCTGGCGGTGGTCTGCGGCCTGTTCGTCCTGCCGGCTGCGAAGGCCGAGACCTTCATCCAGAGCGACGACTACAAAGACGACGACGAAGTAGTGGGCAAGTTCCTCAAGGACGAGGATTACCGCTTGATGATCAAGGACATCGAGCGCAACGGCGCCGAGTTCGATTGGGGCTGGGTGAAAACCAAGGGCAAGGTGAAGAAGCCCAAGAACTTCGACTTCGACCTCTCCTCCTACAAGACCATCACCATCCCCAAGGTGCAGAACTTCGCCGGCATCCTGGGCAAGGAGTTCCCGGAGGCGGTCCGCGACTACTTCAAGGAGGCCGCGGAGACGGTTGGTCTGAACGTCAGCGAGAAGGGTAACCTCGAGCTCGACATCGCCATCGTCGACGCCAAGAAGGACTCCACCTACATCTACTTCGCCTACGTCCAGCCGTTCATCGAGCTCGAGATCCGGCTGAAGGACCGTTCCACCGGCGAGAGCCTGGTGCTGCTGCGCAACCAGGAGCACGGCAGCGGCATCGACGACGCCGCCCAGCAGAGCGCCAGCGAGTTCGCGAAGTTCATGCGCTAGGACCTGGGCTCTGCCAGGCGCCCGGGGCTACAATCGGCGCGAGAAGAGACGATGCGCGGCGAGCTGGCAAGGACGCGAGCCCCAGAATTCCCAGACGACCTCAGCTGGGTCAACGCGAGCCGTCCGCTGAAGCTTCAGGAGCTTCGCGGACGGTTCGTGCTGTTGGAATTCTGGACTTTCTGCTGAATCAACTGCCACCACAACGTCGACGAGTTGCGTCGACTCCACAAGCGGTTTCCCGATGAGCTGGTGATCCTCGGCATCCACTCGGCGAAGTTCCCGGCCGAGAGGGTCTCGGGCAACATCGAGGCCGCCGCCCGGCGTCACGGCATCGAGCACCTGGTGGCGAACGACGACGGGTTCCGCGTCTGGAACGCCTACGCAGTGCGGGCCTGGCCCACCGTGGTGCTGATCGACCCGGAAGGCTACGTGGTGGCCCAGCTGGCCGGCGAGATCGACGCCGCCGAGCTCGAGCGGGACCTCGAAGAGCGCCTCGAGGCAGCACGCGCGGCCGGCCGCCTCGCCTCCCAGCCCCTGGAGCTGCCGCTTCGCAGCCTCGAGACCTCCGGCCCGCTGCGTTTCCCGAGCAAGCTCCTGGTGGCGGGTGACCGCCTCTTCGTGGCCGACACCGCCCATCACCGTGTCCTCGAGCTCGAGCCCGACCGCGAACACGGTGCTGCTCGGCTGCTGCGCTCCTTCGGGGGCGGGGAGCGGGGCTTCGTCGACGGGCCGGCAGCAGTGGCGGCGTTCGACAACCCCCACGGGCTTGCGCTCTGGCGGGGGAGTCTCTACGTGGCCGATACCGACAATCACGCCGTGCGGCGGATCGACCTCGCGAGCGGAGAGGTCAGCACGGTGGCCGGCACCGGGGAGAAGAGCCGCAGGATGCCGCGGGCCGCGAGCGATGCGCGGGCAATCGCCCTGCGCTCCCCGTGGGCGCTTGCTCCCCTCGAAGACCAGGCCTTGCTGGTGGCCATGGCCGGGAGCCACCAGATCTGGGTGCTGCTGGCCGACGGCGGTGCCGGGCCCTTGACTGGCAGCGGCCGGGAAGCGCTGGTGGACGGACCTCGGGAGAGTGCCAGCTTCAACCAGCCGAGCGATCTCGCCTTGGCTGGAGCTCATCTCTTCGTGGCGGACTCGGAGGCTTCGGCGGTGCGGGCGGTGGATCTCGCTGGAGGAGCGCGGGTGGTGACGCTGGTGGGCCAGGGGCTCTTCGAGTTCGGCGACCAGGACGGACGAGGGGAGGAAGTGCGGCTCCAGCACCCGACCGGCCTCGCCCTCGGCGACGGGCTCCTGTACTTGGCCGACAGCTACAACCACAAGGTGAAGACGCTCGATCCGGTCACCGGAGAAGTTCGCACCCTGATCGGCAACGGCGAGGCCGGCCTGGAGGACGGGCCCTTCGCCACGGCCCGGCTCTACGAACCGGAGGGGTTGGCCTACTCCCAGGGGCTGCTGTGGATTGCCGACACCAACAACCATGCGATCCGGCTGGCGGACCTCGCCCGCGGTGAGCTCTCGACCCTGCGCCTCGAGCTGGGAGCTCGGGGTGAGCAGCTCCGAGGAGAAGACCATGCCGCTCTATGAGTACCGCTGCGAGGCCTGTCACCACCGGTTCGAAGTTCTCCAGCGCATGGGCCAGGGGGCCGAAGGCCTCGCCTGCCCGCGCTGTGGCGAAGGCTCGGTGGAGCGCCTGCTCTCCACCTTCGCCGCTCATTCCGCTGGAGGCAGCTCGGCCGCCTCGACGGGAGGGAGCTGCGGAGCCCCCGGCTGCGGCAGCGGCTTCACCTGAGCCAACTAGGCTGGGCAGCCCGGGCGGCTGCCGAATCGAGCGCAAGAACGTAGCGGGCCGGGTGTTTCTCGGATGCTCGTCGCCGAACCGCAGAGAGGTGCCGACCATGCGACCGAAGAGCCGGACCCTTCTTCTTTTCTCTCTCCTTCTGCCCTGCTTCGCGGCCGGCCTCGGGCTGGCGGACCCCGCTCCCTCCCCTCCCCCTTCCAGGCTTCCCTTTCGTGAGTTCGGCCTCAGCGAGCGGGCCGCGGCCGCCCATCTGCTGGACCGCTTCGGCTTCGGCGCTCGACCCGGAGAAGTGGACCGCGTGGTGGCCATGGGCCTCGAACGGTGGCTCGACCGCCAGCTCGCGGGCACGTTCGCGGAGGCGGAGCTCGAGAAGCGGCTGGCACCTCTGCGCACCCTCGCGCTTCCGGCGAGCGAGATCGCCCGCCTCTACCCCAATCCAGGGCTGGTGCTGCGTCAGGCCGCGCAAGCCGGGATCGCTTTGCCCGCGGGGGGCGAGGAGGGCGAGTCCGCCGAGGTCGAACGCCGGCGCTTAGGCCCGGTGCTGCGGTTCGCCCGGGAGCAGGGCTATCGCCCTCAGCGAGAGATGTTGGGCGAGCTCCTGGCCCAGAAGCTGCTCCGTGCCGTCTATGCCGAAAACCAGCTGCAAGAAGTGCTGACGGACTTCTGGTTCAACCACTTCTACGTCTCGCTGACCGACAACACCACGCGGTCCCACGTGCTCGCCTACGAGCGGGACGCGATCCGCCCTCACATTCTGGGTAAGTTCCGCGACCTGCTCGAGGCGACCGCCCGCCACCCGGCGATGCTGCTCTACCTCGACAACGCCCAGAGCGTCGCGCCGGGCTTCCAGCCGCCGGGGGCCAACGGCCCGCGCGGACTCAACGAGAACTACGCGCGCGAGCTGATGGAACTGCACACGCTGGGCGTGGACGGCGGCTACACGCAGCGCGACGTGACCGAACTGGCGCGCATGCTCACCGGCTGG
>CALMKX010000320.1 GCA_937867335.1 uncultured Acidobacteriota bacterium | reverse complement strand
GCATTGCTGTCGAGACGAAGTCAGCATCCCGGGCACTGCTGGACACCGAAGCGGAATTCGTTATGCCAGAAACCTTGACCAAGCTGGAGGTGGAGTTGCGCATCACCCGGGCATCGCAGGTTGAACTTGAGCGCCAGCGTGAAGCCGTCCAGGCCCAGCTTGGCGGACTGCCCGATGCCGTGCGCAAGGCGAGGGACCACTTCATCCACTGCCGTGCGGCAATGGCCGAAATCGAGCTGCACGAACAGTTGATGCCGGTCATGAACGCACTGGCTCGCGCCTCGGCGGCCCGGCGCCAGATCAACTACCACCACGACGAAAGTCGCTTCCCGGTTGAGATTCCGCGCGATCTGATCGAAGCAGCCAGCGATGCACTGGCGGCAGAAATGCCAGCGCCCTGATCGTCACGCAACCGGCCCACAGGCGAATTGGGTCCTTCCTCGCCATAAAGCAATACGGGGGGCGCGAGCGCGCTGCCCCTTTAGCGACAGAACCCGAAACCGGGTTACCACCCGAGGTTACCGGTTACCACCCGGCAATGCGCTGGGTTACCAGCATTCAAGGAGATGAAATGAACACGACGATTGACACCACCATTCCCGGCCAGCCGCTGGCCTATCACGACCCCGAAGTTGCCCAGCGCGTGCAGGGTTGGCTCGTGCCCCCGCGCGACATGCAGCCCGAGCGGATAGGCGCGGCGCGGCCCGGCGAGCGCGAGCAGCGCCGTGGTGGTGAGCATCACGAGCACGCCGATGGCGTTCACCTCCGGGGTCACGTGCAGGCGGATGAGGCCGAGCAGGAGCACGGGCAGCGTCTCCGCCGAGGAGCCGCCGAGGAAGAGCGAGGTGACGACGTCGTCGAAGGAGAACGAGAAGACGAGCAGGCCGGCGACGATCACGGCCGGCAGGATGAGCGGCATGGTGACGCGGCGGAACGTCCGCCAGGGCGTCGCCCCGAGGTCGGCGGCGGCCTCCTCGAGCTCCTCCGTCAGCGTCGCCATGCGGGCCTGGATGACGATCGTGGCGTACGCCGAGTTGAAGACGACGTGGCCGATGACGATGGTGGCGAGGCCGAGCTGCACGTCCTGGCGGCGCAGGAGCAGGAAGAGGCCGAGCGCGACCACCGTCTCGGGCAGGATGATCCGCATGTAGGTGGTCGCGTCCAGCAGGCGGCGCGCCTCGGAACGGACGTTCGCCAGCAGGGCTCCGAGGTCGAGCAGCATGCCGAAGGTACGGCGGCCGGGACGCCGCAGCAGCGAGGTGAGCTCGGCGAAGCTCTCGGCGATCTCCACCTCCTCGCCCACCACCACGTAGCGGGCGCGGGAGAGCTCCTGGCTCACCGGGCCGAGCTTGTGGATCAACGCCCGCAGGGTCTCGAGCGAGACGTTCTGCTCGCGCAGCTCACGGGCGATGCGCAGGCGGATCAGGTCGCCGTAGGAGTACATACGCTGCCGGCCCTTGCCCCGGCCCGCCCCCTTGGCGACGGTGGGCTCGAGAAATTTGGTGCGCCCCCAGTAGTCGATGGTGAAGAAGGGCACGCCGGTCACCTCGGCCGCCTCGCGAGAGGTGTAGGCCCGCTCGAGAAGACGCCGGCTCGGCCTGGAAGACCGGGACTTTCCTCCGTTCGTGCTGGGCTGGGGAAGGGTCATCGCTGTCAGACACTCTGGTTGTAAGGGCTCATCCGGACTGGTCGAGCTGGTTGTAACGAGTCTGCCATCTCCACCTTCTTGGTTGTAAACGGTCTACCTACCTGCTACTCTGCCCGAGCCGGCTCGGAGTTAGCCCAGGAGGATGGGTTGCAGCGGAGTCGCTTGCAGGGCCAGACGTCATGAGAACCCCTGGGAGCTCGTCTCGAGCGCGCAGCGGAGGGCACTCGGAGGTCGCATCGCCGAGCTTGGTCACCCCTTCCGCCGACGACCGCGGCAACCGTGCGCGGCTTTCGACTCGAGCCTTCCAAAGTGACGGCAGTATAGCCGAAGCTCCCTCCTTGCCTCGGACCGCCGAGTCGATCCACCCGGCGCCCCGCTTGCCGGAGGCCCTGTGGCCGCAAACCCGCCCGCGCAGCACCGCTTCCGCTTTCCAAGGGCTGCGTCGCCACTGGCCGCTGTGGCTCGTCCTCGCCGCCTTCGCCGGCGTCGTGGCCCTGATCGCGTCGTTCAGCTACCGGCAGGCCGGCGGCCGCCTGCTCTACACCTACGACGACGCCTGGATCCAGCTGGCGATCGCCCGCAACTTCGCCCAGCACGGCGTTTGGGGGGTGAGCCCGGATACCTTCGCCTCGGCCTCCTCCTCGCCCCTGTGGTGCTTGCTGATCGCGGCAATCTTCAAAGTGGCCGGCGTGTGGAGCGGCATCTCCCTGCTGCTCAACCTGCTCTGCGCGAGCGGCGTGATCGCGCTCGCTTACGGCATCCTCCAGCGCCTGAAGGTAGCTGCCTGGGCAAGTCTGCCTCTGCTGCTCCTGATGGTGGCCGGGGCCCCCCTCCACGGCATCGTCTTCGTGGGCCTCGAGCATTCGCTCCACTCGCTCTTGAGCCTGGCTTTCCTCTTTCTCGCGGCCGAGGAAGTGACCCTCGGCGAAGCGGCCTGGGCGCCGGCATGGTGGCTGCCGGCGCTTGCCGCCCTGCTGCCGATCACCCGCTACGAGGGCCTTTTCGTCCTCTTGCTCGGCGCCGCCTTCCTCGCCCTGCGCCGTCGCTTCGGCCGCGCCGCCCTCGTCGCCGGCCTCGGCCTCGCGCCGGTCGTCGCCTTCGGCGCCTACTCGCTCGCCCACGGCGGCTATTTCCTGCCCAACTCGGTGCTGCTCAAAGCCGGGTTGATGGATGCCTCCCCCGCCGCGATGCTGATGCCCTTCCGGCCGGCGGACTACGACAAGCTCTGGAAGCATCCGGACCTCTTGCTCCTGGCCCTCGGCGGCGCGTTGGCCTTCCTCTGGCGGCTACGCCGGGACGGCACGCCCTGGCGCACCGAGACCCTGCTCCCGCTGTGGTCCACCCTCGCCATCCTGGCCCAGGTGCGTTACGGCGCGCTCGGCTGGCTCTTCCGCTACGAGGTCTACGTCATCACCGCCGGCGTGGTGGCGGTGGGCGCGGCCGTCGCCTGCAACACCGAGGGCCGCAAGCCCTGGCTCGCCGGGCTTCATCCGGCGGCTCCCTGGGCGGCCCTGCTGGTTTGCGTCTTCCTGCTGGTGCCTTTCGGCGAGCGGGCCGAGCGCGGCACGTACGAAGCCCTCTACGGCGGCCGGGACCGCTGGATCGAGCACGTGCTGCCCGCCCAGTTCGTGGCCGCGTTCTACCCGCACGCGAGCGTGGTGTTCAACGACATCGGTGCCGTGGGCTTCTACTCGCAGGCGCGGATCCTGGACCTGGTGGGGTTGGGCAGCGAGGAGCCGCTGCGGCTGCGGCGCCTGCCTCAGGGCTTCACCAAGGTCGACGTCGAGCGCTGGACCCGCGAGCAGAACGCCGAGCTCGCGGTGCTCCAGGTGCCGTGGAAGGAGATCGAAGCGATCACTCCGGATTCCTGGGTGGCCGTGGCCACCATCCGCCTGCCAGAGGATGTCGTGTACCACAACCGGGCGATCCGGATCTACGCTTGCCACCCCGACCAGGCCGATCGCCTCCGCCAGCAGGTGGAGGAGTTCCTCGCGCCGCGCTATGCGGGTCTCGAGGGCAAGCGCCCCCTCTTGAGGCTGCATTCGGCGGCGGAACCCCTACCGCCCCAGCCTGAATCGGCTCCCGGAGGCTAGGACTCGCGCTCCCGGCGAAGGCCCGGGCTAGAATCAGCCCACTTTTCCCTCAGGAGGAACTTCGTCATGACCTCGAGTCTGCGCCCCCTGCTGGTCGTCCTCGCCCTGGCGAGCTGGGCCCTTCCTGCCCACGCCGGCGAGGCCGACAAAACCGCCGCCTTCGCCCTCGACGAGTGGATCGAGCTCAAGGCCACCGACGGCCCGGTGACCCTGCACCGCATCCGCCTGGCCCGTCAGGGCGGCTTCACCAAGTCCAAGTTCATGCGCCCGGGCAACGCCGATTACCTCGAGGACGTGCAGATCCAGCTCGAGTTCTCGAACGAGTCCGAGAAGGACTGGGAAGCCCACATCAAGTTCGAGTGGCTGGACGAGGCCGGCAAGGTGATCGACGGCTACAACAACAACGAGAACCTGGACGGCGATTCGAAGTTCGACAAGCAGACCGTCACTCTCTCCACCCTCAAGTACGGCCTGGAGAAGGCGCGCAAGGTCAAGATCCACATCGAGTTCGAGCGCGACTGAGCCCGGCCGGAAAAGAAACCGGCCCGGAGCGCACGCCCCGGGCCGGCTTGCAACGCCAACCTTCCTGAACCTGGACCCTACTGGTAGGTGACCACCAGTTGCGGCCGGTTGCCAGCCGTGGCGTTGTCCCCCGAGTAGTAGCCGATGTAGTCGTTGCCCAGGTCGTCGTTGTCGTCCAGGGTGAAGGCCACGCGTACCTGGGTGGTGCCGGTCTTGTTGATCGCGGCCAGGCCGGCAGCGTTGAAGGTGCACTCGGACCAGGTGCCGTTCGAGGCGGCGTTGCTCAGAGTGCAAACCGCCGTGGCCGTGGCTGCCGCCTGGAAGTCCGCCGCCTCGAGAGCCACATTGCCCGAGAAAGCGCTCGAGACGTCCGCCACCAGGGAGCCGTGGGTGGTGAAGGGGTTGGTGCCCGAGGAGGTGCCGCGCCGTAGCCGCAGGGTGACGCTCTGGATGGAGGCGCCGTCGGGGATCGACGAGGTGTCGAACGAGACGAAACTCTTGTACTGAGCGTCCGCGTTCGTATCCCCCACTCGCAGGGCGGAGGTGTTCGAGCTGGTGGCCGTCACCGTGCCGCCGACGTTGGAGGTCTCCGAGGATTCCACCACCCGCCCGTCCTGGGCAGCGTTCGAGGTGAAGGTCACCGTGGTCGCCGCGGTGGTGCAAGCCGTGGTCACGAACGCCGTGCAGCCGCCATTGCAGGAAAGCGTGCCGCCCGAGAAGCCCTGGCTCACACAGGTCTGGCCGGCGAGGTCCGTGCCGTCGCAGACTTCCGGCGCCTCGCGCAGGTTGTTGCCGCACACCGGGGTCACCACCGCGCCGAAGTCCACCGCGGCGAAGCCCACGTTCTCCTTCTGCGGATCGGTCGAGGAGCCGGGGTAGAAGTGCCGCGAGTCGAGCCAGGCGAGATGCGCCTTGCCACCCACCACCGCCAACCCCATGTACTCGCCGTACTGGTTGGGGTTGCGGTTCGGGTTGTCAGTGGTGTTCTCGTCGCTGTAGGAGATGCCACTGTTGTTGAACTCGGCCGAAGGCTGGCTCGCCTTCACGTTGGCCTCGAAGGAAACGCCGCAGTTGGTGGAGCGGGCGGCGTAGTAGTCCACCTTCTTGTTGGTGGAATCGTTGCGGGTGTCGTGCCAGGCCACCACCACGTTGCCGTTCGCCTGATCCACCTGCAGGAAGGGATGGAACTGGGTGCGGCCGGCCAGGCCGTCGTCGTTCACCTTCACGGCGGCGCTCCAGGTGGCGCCGTTGTCGGTTGAGCGACGGACCCAGATGTCGTTCTCGGTGGCCCCGCCCGAGGTCCAATCGCTGAACGTGGCGTAGAGGGTGCCGTCGCAGGCTCCGCCCGAGTTGTCGATATCGACCGCGCCGAAGGGAGAGATGCCGCGGTTGTCGGCCACCGGCGGCTTGTTGGCGCCGGAGAAGCCCACCAGGTTGAAGTCCTGCACCTGAACCGGCGCGGACCAGCTCACGCCGCCGTTGGTGGAGCGGGTGTAGAACATCCGCTCATCCGAGCAGGTGGAAACGCCGCAGGTGAGGGAATCGAACACCACATGCACCGTGCCGTTCTTGCCCACGGCGATCTCGCAGGCGAGGTCGACACCGCCCACCGGCGCCGTGGGGAGATCCACCTCGGTCCAGGTGAGGCCGTTGTCGCTCGAATACGCGAACTTCTCGTTGTTGGAGCGGTCCCAGCAGGTGTAGTGACGGCCGTAGAAGGAGCTGGTGGCCGTGTTGTCGATGACGTAGAAGTTCTTGTCCTCGAGGGTGCCGGTCGACCAGGCGTTCTTGATGATGCCTTGCTTCACCCAGGTGGCGCCACCGTCGGCCGAGCGCGCCACCACCATCGAGTACTTGGTGCTGGCGGTGGTGCCGCAGAGCAGCATGTAGTTGAGGAAGACCTCGTTGTTGTCGTTCCAGAAGAGGGCCGGATCCGAGCCGAACACGGTGCCGGTGCAAGAGCCCAGAGCGAAGACGTTGTTCGACGGCGCGCAGGTATGCCCCCAGGTCGCGCCGCCATCGCTCGAATAGAAAATCGACTGCGTCTGGTTGTTGTTGCAGGCCGCCACCGAGGTGTTCCAGGTGTTGGCAGCAGCGACCATCTGGTTCGGGTTGCGATGGTTGACGGCGATCTGGATCTCGCCGTCGAACGCCGTGGCCGGCGGCACGGCCGTGGCCGCCACATTGCGGTTGGTGCCCACCGTGGCCAGCAGGGATTCATTCACCACATCGTTGCCGGTATCCACCGGCCAACGGGTCAGGATCGCATCGACGTAGCCGTCGCCGTACTGATCCCGGGCGACCTTCTCGTTGAGCTCGATCCAGCGTACGTGGGCCTCTTGCAGGTACTTGGGCACCGCGATCTCGTAGCGGCGGGCTTCCATGTCGATCTGCAAGTACTCAAGCGGCGACAGCGGCATCGCCTTCAAGAAGCGATCCATCGCCGCGGCATCCGACATCTGGCCGTGGAGGCCGGGATCCATCGCCAGCAGCTGCGAGTTGGCGCGCACCGCCTGGTAGGTCGGCAGAAGCTTCTGGTGCAGGGCCACCGTGCTGCTCAGCTCGGCGGCCGAGGCTCCCAGGGCTGCCAGCATCAGGGCAGCGGCCCCGAAAACCACGGCATGACTCGATCGTCCCAACATCGGCACATCTCCTCCTCGGAAGGTTGCCCGCGAGCTCCGGGGCTCACGGGGAAAAGGGTTTCGCTCGCCGGGGGCCGAGGCGACCAGGGCTCGCCCACAGCGGCCCACAGGCCGAGCGGCGGGTGTTCAGAGGCAGGCTTAGGAGTAGTGGTTACCGAGAACTGGTTCTCAGGATATCACGATCCTTCGGGCTTTGCGAAGATCAGGCGCAGTAGCGAAGAACAATCCAATTCCCTTCTGTCGAACTCCAGGCCTGGGATCCGAGCGCCGGGCCGGCCGATCCGGCGGCCGGGCCTGTGGCTCAGCTGCTCAGGCGCTGCCAGAGGATGCCGGCAAGGCCGGCCCCGGCCAGGAGCCAGCCCATGCCGACGCGGAAGCGCAACGTGGCCACCAGCGCCGCCCCGGCCAGGAGGGCTGCGGCACCATCGAGGCCCGGCAGCATCGGCAGGGGCGGGAGCGACGCCGGGCCGGGGTGCCCGCCGCGGGGAAAGAGCACCTGAAGGGCCAGCCACAGGGTGAGGTTCATCACCACCCCCACCACCGCCGCGGTGATCGCTGCCAGCGCACCCGCCAGCGCCGGCCGGCGCTGCACCCGGTCGAGGTGAGGAGCCCCGGCGAAGATCCACAGGAAGCTCGGCAGGAAGGTGACCCAGAGCGTGAGCAGGGCGCCGAGGGTGCCGGCGAGAAGAGGCGGCAGCCCTCCGGGCCGGTGGTAGGCGGCGAGGAAGCCCACGAACTGCAGCACCAGGATCAGCGGCCCCGGCGTCGTTTCGGCCAGGCCCAGGCCGTCGAGCATCTCGCCCGCCGAAAGCCAGCCGTAGCCGGAGACCACCCGCTGGGCCACGTAGGCGAGCACGGCGTAGGCGCCACCGAAGGTGACCATCGCCGCCAAAGCGAAGAAAAGCGCGCTTTCCACGAACACGTTGCCGCGCCCCAGCAGAGCCAGCAAGGCGAGCACCGGCAGCCACCACAGCGCCGCCCAGACGAACACCGTGGCCAGGGTGGAGCGCCAGCCCACCTGCAGCTTCGCCGCGCGCTCTTCCACCCACGAAGCGACCGGCGCCGCCTCTTCGGCGGCGCCCGGGGCCGCCCGACCGCCGCCCGGAGCGAAGCCGGGCAGGCCGAGAACCGCAGCGAGCGCCCCGGCGAGACCGGCAGCGGCGATCACCCAGGGAAAGCGCACGCCGAAGAAGAACAGCGCCACGAACGCCAGTGCGGCCAGGCCCCATTTGACGGGCGTGCCGAGGGCCCGGCGACCGATGCGCAGCAGGGCTTCGACCACGATGGCGAGCACCGCCGGCTTGATGCCCCAGAAGATCGCCGCCACCACGCCCACACCCGAGAAGGAGGCGTAGAGCGCCGCCAGAGCGAGCATCACCAGCGCCCCCGGCAGCACGAAGAGCACCCCGGCTGCGAGCCCGCCGGCGAGCCCGTGCAGCAGCCAGCCGAGGTAGGTGGCGAGCTGCTGCGCTTCTGGCCCGGGTAGCAGCATGCAGTAGTTGAGGGCGGCCAGGAAGCGTTCCTCCCGCACCCAGCGCTTCTCCTCAACCAGCAGGCGGTGCATCACGGCGATCTGCCCGGCCGGCCCGCCGAAGGACAGCAGCCCCACCTTGAGCCAGGTGGCGAGAGCCTCCCGGAACGGCAGGGGGTGGGCCGAGGACGGCTCGCTCGTCTCGGGGGGAAGGAGGCTCATCGGGCCGCCAAGCTAGCACTCGAAGGAGCTCGGAGCTACCCTCTCTCCTTCCGCAGCTCAGTCCTCGCCGGAGCTCGACTCGCGGTCGCTCCCCGACGAGCTGGTCTCCTCGTCGCTCGAGTAGTCCGAGTCGTAGTTCCGCTTCGACGCCTGGGCCCTCAGCCCCGTCGGACCTCGGCCCGGACCGTCGCCGGTGCCCAGGTAGATCGGGTCGGGGCCGGCGAAGCGCGCCGCGAAAGAAGTCTTGCCGTCCTTCAGCACGCCTTCGATGTAGGGCGTGGCCTCGGGCACCCGGGCCTTGTCGGCTCGGATGATGAAGGAAAGAGTGGCCAGGCCCGCGTTGCCCCAGAGGAACCGGCTGGGATACTCGATGCGGGTCTGGAGCCGGCCGGCGAGGCGGTTGATGTCGGCACCCACCCGCGCCCGGGCCGCCCGCAGGGTGTTGTAGCCCTCGATCTCGTCGAGCACCCATTGGGCGGCTTCGTCGGCGGTCAGGGCGGCCCCGGCGTAGTCCGGCCCGGCATTGCCGCCGCGGCGGAAGGCGAGCTTCTTCTTGGTGACCTTCTGCGGCTTCTTTCCCCTGCGCGGAAGCTCCTTCTCAACCTCGATCTTCTCGGGCGTCAAAGCGTAGAAAACGAAATCGTGCCCCTGCTGGAAGGAGTAGAACTGGTCGCCTTCATGGGTGGGCGTGAAGTAGAACTGCTGCTCGAGCCGCTTGAGCTGGGAGTCTTCGTAGGCGTCGCGCACGCGAGTCTTGCTCACCGGAAAGGCTTCGACCTTGCGCACCTCCTGCTGCCTGCCCTGGCCGGTGACGTAGTGGATCGTCTGCGAGTTGCCCGCTTCGTCCAACCGACGCTTCTTGCGGGTGGCGATCAGCTCTTCGTAGGCCTTGACCCGCTTCTTTTCTTTCTCCTCGAAGTCCCTGGCGTCCGCCTTCTCGAGCTTCTCGATGCGGCTCTCGACCTCCCGGTCGGAGAGGCCGCCCCCCAATCGCTGAGGGACCTTGGCCTTGCGCTTCGGGCGCCCTCGACCCACTTCCATCGCCTGCACCACGTGGCCGGCCCCGGCGCGGGGCGCCGGGGCCGTCGGGGGTGACGGCCGTCAGCACCATGCTCTCGGGGTTGATGGACGGCGCTGCGGTGAGCCGCAGCAGCGCGCCGCCGGCGGCCGTGCCGAACTCCGGTGCGTGCGTCGCCAGGAACTCGCCCGGGTGCAAGGGGTCCTCGCGCAGTTGCAGGAGGCCGCCGTCGCCGCCGATCCGCAGGCGGTTCGCGTGCAGGCTGTCGGGGACGTAGTAGCTGAGGTTCGGATCGGCCGTGAAGCTGCCGTCCGTGTACGTCCCGCCCAGCTCGTGGCGGCCGACGTGGTTCAGCGTCTCCTCGGCTGTGCCGTCCTCGTTGATCTCCCACGGAAAGAACTCGTTGAACGTGTGGCGGGCCAGCGCCGTCGTGTAGGCCGGATCGCCCGGCGTGCGCGGCTCGGGGTAGACCTCGGCGCCGACGATGTCCGTCGTCTTCGCGGCGTCGGCCGCCTCGCTGGCGTACGTGAAGGCGCCGTAGGTGGCGGCCGTCGCCGCCGCGTCGCCCTGCTGGTCGCGCTGGAGGTGGTCCCACTTCGTGAAGATGACACGCCCGAAGCTGTCGACGGACAGCGAGAACGCGCCGCTGGGAGCGTGCTCCAGCAGCGTCAGCGCGCCGCTCGCCTCGTCCAGCGCGTAGATCCCGGCCACCGTCGGCGCCGACTCGTACTCGTCGAGCTGCGGGTAGTGGTGGGCGGCGCCGCTCGGGGGCCGATCGGACGTGAACAGGATCCGCCCGTCCGTGGCGTACGCCGGCGAGACGTTGTTGTAGCCCGCCGGCTGGCCGGCGATCTTGCGCACCGTCGCCGTCTGGCCCACGCCCAGGCCCGTCACCTCGTAGATCTGCCACGTGAACGTCCGGACCTGGTACTGCTGCGTCGGCGCCCCGACGACCATCGAGAACAGCGCCTTGTCGCCGCTCCAGTGGACGGCCGGCTCGCGTACGGCGATCGCGTTCGCGCCCTGCTGGCCGTCGTTGCCGAAGCCGGCCTCGCGGGTCAGGAACCGCAGGCTGCCGTCGGGGTAGCGGATCACGAGGTCGCCGCCGCGCGGCGCGCGCTCCATGTCCGCCACGTGGTTCCCGAACGCGCTGGTGAGGGACGCGAAACCG
>CALMKX010000319.1 GCA_937867335.1 uncultured Acidobacteriota bacterium | reverse complement strand
CATCGCCCGGGGCCTGGCAGCGGCCGGGCTCGATGCGGGCGAGGTCGATTCGGGCTCGGGCCCCGGCGGCGAATCGGCTGGCACCTCGCTGCGGGAGCTTTTCGACCCTTCGAGCCACCTCGCCGAGCGGGGCAGCTACCGCGTGCCCAGCTACGACAACGACGGCGAGCCCACCGAGCTGCCCCTGCTGGCGAGCCGAGAGGACCAGCTCTTCACCCAGGAGAGCCGCCTCGAGGGCCGGCTGGTGGCGATCTTCCCGGGCTGGCGCTCGATCTCGGTGTCGTCGTCCCGTTACGCCCTCGAGCCGAACCTGGCCCGGGCTCTCACCTGGGGCCAGCTGCTGTTCGGCGCCCGCTCCTTCGTGGTGCTCCAGGGCTCGGCCGGCTACTTCGCCCTCGCCACCGACGAGACCGTGCACAGCGCGGACGTGCGCCTGCGGCCGGCCGGCGAGATCGGCGGCCGGGCGGCCTACGGCTCGAGCGGCAATTTCGCCTGGCCGGACGACATCCGCGACGACCAGGGCGAGCTCTACACCCTGCGTACCCTGGTGACCGTGGAGGGGGACCGCCTCTTCCCGCCCCGACCCGAGCAGTTCGCGGCCTTCTTCCGCGAGCTCGACGCCACGCCCGCGGCCGAGCGAGCGGTCTCGGCCACGGCGGCGCGGAGCTTCGTCTTCGGCGAGATCGACCGCCTGCTGGCGGCGGAGGACCCACGGGGCGCAGCCGATCGCCTGGTGGAGCTGGACGCCAACGCCTTCGCCCTGGTGCCCTGGGAAGTGAAGGAGCTCTACCTCGAGGCCCTGCTGGCGGTGTGGACCGGCAGCAAGGAAGAGGTGGCGGTGGTGGAGCTGCTCAAGTCGCTCACCAGCCGCAGCGAGCTCGCGGCGATGCTCGAGAAGCTCAAGGAGGCGCACCGCTTCGGCGACCTGGTGGACGACCTCGACGACCAGCTGTGGTCTCTCCTGGTGGTGATGGGCGAGCGTTTCGGCAAGGCCGAGCCCTGGAGCTTCGGCCGCTCGGTGGCCCTGCTCCAGGACGCCGGGCTGCTGCCCAAGGACCTGGCGGAGGCCATCGCCCGGGTGAGCCAGGGCCCCGCCGGCTTCTCGGTGGGCCTGGATTCCTTAGCCGAGATCGAGGAGGCCGCCTACGGCTTCGCCCGCTTCGTGGACAGCAGCGTCGAGAGTCTGTGGATGCTGGTCTCCCACCCGGAGAAGCTGATCGAAGGCGTGGGTCAGCTGGTCCGTCTGCTGGTGGCCTACCACCTGGCGCTCGCCGGGCACAAACCCTCGATCCAGCTGATCCACGGCTTGCTCTCGCAGATCGGCAAGCAGATTCTCGCCGCCCTCGCCGGCATCGAGGTGCTGGGCGTGGGGGAGCGGGTAGCCCGCCGGGTGCGCTGGGCGCTCATCTGGGAGATCGCCTCGTGGGTGGTGGGGGTAGGAGAGATCAAGGCTGCCATCGCCGCGGCGGGGGTGGGCGAGAAGGCCCTGGCCCTGGTGCGGCTGCTGCGCCTGGTGGTGGCGGCGCTCGAGATCGGCGGCGAGAGCTCGGCCCTCGAGCGCAACCTGGTGCGCCTGGCCGAGGCGATGAGCCGGGCCGCCCCGCATCTGGGGGACAGCGAGAAGCTGCTCACGCTGATGTCCCACCTGCCGGCGGAAGACGTCGGCCGCCTCGGGCGGGCGCTCTCGGGAGTGGAGCTCGCCGAGGGCGTGGACCTCCTGCGCCTGGCCGCCGAGCATCCCCGGCTCGGCGAGGCGGCGCGAGACGTGCTCTCCCGCGCCGAGGCCCTGGCGACTCTGGCGAAGAAGGCGGGCGGCCTTTCGGACCAGGTGGCTCTCGCCTTCGAGCGCCTCTCCGGCCACGGCCTGAGCGCCGGGGAGCTCGCGCGGGTGGCGGCGGCGATTCCGGAAGGCGAGGGCCTGCGCTTCCTCCAGGTGGTGGAGCGGCTGGGCCCGGCCTTGACCGGCAGCGGCCGGGCCCGGGCCGCCGAGCTCCTGGAGCGGGTGGCCGGCAAGGCGAGCCGCATGGAGGCGGTGCTCGAGGAAGGGCCGGGGGCCGTGGCGGCGATGTTTCAGCGCTCGGGAGGCCAGGCGACGGTGTTCGACGGCTATCTCGAATCCCTGCGCTCGATCCGCGACGGCCTGCCGCTCGAGCGCCGGGCGAGCGAGTACCGGCAGCTGCTCGACCGCCTGGCGATGGGCGAGTCGGAGGCGTGGATCCGCCTGGAGAACAGCCGCCGGCTGCGGGCCGGCGAAACCACCCTCGATGGGTTGGCGCAGGCGATCGCCGGCAACCCGGCCGCCGAGTCCGGCTTCCAGCGCCTGCTGCGTGGCCGCCACGATCGCCTGCTCGACGAGATCCTGGAGGACATCCTGCCCCACGACCCGGCTCTCGCCGGCCGGCGCCTGGCCCAGATCGGCGGCCTGACGGACGAGCAGGCCCGGGGCCTCGCGATCCTCCAGGAGATCTCGGACCACCTGCCCTCCTCCCGCGTCTGGGGGGATGTCTTCGACCTGCCGCCCAACGACCGCGGCGAGCTGCTGGGGTTGATCGCCCGGGTGCGGCCTTCGCTCGAAGACACCGAGGGCCTGGCGGCCACCGTGGGCCGGGTGCTTTCCGGCCCGGGCACCAACGTGCAGGGCACCTTCGGCCACCTCTGGGCGGTACGGACGCTCCAGCGCCGTTTCCCCGGGGCCACCTTCCGCCTCGAGGTCCAGGCCGGCCGCCGGGAGATCGACATCGTGATGCGCCACCAGGGCCGCACCATCGCCGTCGAGGTGAAGACCGGCCTCACGGCGAGCCCGCCGATCTCCCCCGAGCAGATCCAGAAAGACCTCGTCCGCCACCTGGACGACCGCTTCGACAACCTGCTCTACCTCTACGAGCCCGGCCAGCAGGGCAGCCTCGGCGACGTGCGCCAGGCCTTCCGCACCGCCCTCGCCCAGCCCGGCGTCCAGGCCGAACTCGCCCGCAAAGGCATCCCCCCCACCAGCGCCGAAACCTGGCTCAACAACCGCCTCGCCGGGGATCTGGTGGGGGTGTTCGGGTATGGGGAGTGAGGGTGAGGGCGCGAGCTCGGGATGCTAGCTACCTTCCGCCCAGGGCCCGCCGGGAGGCCACCAAGCCTGGGAGAGCCTCGCCTCGCTGGCTGACAGCAACACGGGCCCGAGGAAGCCCGCGAGGCGCTCCACGGTCTCCACGAGGCGTGGTGGCGGGTCAAGAGCCCTGAGCCTCGAAAGGAAGGCCCGCCACTGAGCCTCCTTGCCAGCTATCCCTGCAAAGGCCGGCGTAAGGGCGAGAGGCAGAGTCGTCGGCCACGGAGTTCGACGCCGCTCGAACGTCGCGTGGATCGCGTCGAGCAGGTCGGCGGCCCCGAACGAGAGGTTGGTAGCCAGAGCGACCACGTCGTAGAAGTCCCGCATCCGGCTATTCCTGGCACCGTGCTCGACCATGGCGTGGAACTTTTCGGCGATTAGAGTCTCCGGACGGTAGGCGAGCAGGCGCGGCGCTGGAAAAGGAAGCAGGGTCGGGTAGTCGAGCCATCCCGGCTGCGGCCTTACCGCGTCGCCCACGCCAACGTCGACTTGAACGAACAGGCGAGCGCCCCCGAGGTGCCCAAGCAAGCTCACTCGCTGACCGCCGTACCGGTCGGTCGGGCGGATCCGTTCCACCTGGATCGACGACGGGTGGAATTCGACACCGTCCTGTTCGACCTCGAGCTGGCAGAGCTCGCAGAAAACGCCCTTGAGGTCTTGTGGCCCGAGGTCGCCGAAACCAAGGAGGTCCACATCGCGAGTCGGCCGCCCCAGCTCGCCGAGCCACACTTGAAGCAGGGAGGCCCCTTTCAGCACGAACTGCTGAGCGTGCGGGGAGGCCGCAAGCCGAAAGAGAAATCTCTCGGCCGCAAAGCGGGAGAGGGCCAGGTTCGGATCGATTCGGCGGCTCTGAGCGAGCCTCAAGAGACGCGCGTGGACCGACTGGGCGAGGCGCCTCGAAGGTTCGCTCACACCAGAAGGCTCTCGAGATAAGGGCCCATCACCTTCTCGACTCGGCAGAGTCTGGCGTAGTGGTCGAGCTCTTCCAGGGTGAAGCGGCGACTCTGCCAGGCGTCCCTCAGAGCCTCGAGCGCCACCTCGAGGCCTACCTTGTGGCGGTATTTGAAGATGTCGGCGAGGGTCTTGGCCACGCTGTAGATCTTCACTTCGCGGCCCTCGAGCTCATGAGTCTCGATACCCTCGCTGAGGGCGGCGCCGCTGAATCGAGCGAACCTCATGGGCAGACTGCTCACGCTCGGCAGGCGCGAGCGGCGATCAACCGCCACCCAGATCGCGCTGGGGACCTGAGTGCCGATCTGGTGGAAGCTGAGGGCCGAAAGGAGACAAACGACCCCTTTCGGGACGGTGGTGGCAGCGAGCACGAGCCCATGGTGCTCGGAAAGTGGATGCCCGACAAGCCGGTAGCAACCTCGCTCCACCCTCTCGAGCCTACCCAGACGGACGAGGCGGGTGAGAGCTTGGCGGTGGAGCCGGGCCTGCTCGACCTGGCGAGCCGTCAGGAGCCCGGTCTGCTGCGCTATCTGGATCGCATGGCGTTGTGCCAGCGACTCTCGCATGTGGCGAAGTGTAGTCTATTTCCTGAAGGTGTCAACGTCTTGCCACGTCCCCTCACACCGCCACCCCCCCGCGCGGCAGGGCTCCCAGGGCCAGGCTGCGGTCGTTGCGCAGGTAGGCGGCGGCGGCCCATCGGCCGGGGACTCCCAGCTTGTCGAGGATGCTGTGGACGTGGTTCTTGACCGTGGCGAGGGAGAGGTAGAGCCGGCGGGCGATCTCCTTGTTCGGCAGGCCTTCGGCCACCAGCTTCAGGATCTCGGCCTCACGGGGGGTGAGGGGCGGCGGCGCCTGGGGCTTGGGCGGTGGAGTGCCGCCGGCCTGGGCGGCGAGCTCCGCCAGGCGCTGGAACAGACGCAGGGCCACCCGCGGCGGGCAGAAGCTCTCGCCCGCGGCCAGGCCGGCCAGGGTGCGCTTGAGCTCCACCAGGCCGGCTTCGCGGCTGACGTAGGCATCCGCCCCGACTTCGATCGCGGCCAGGATGGCTTCGGCGTCGTCCGGCAGGCCGAGCACCGCGGTGCGGATCGGCAGGCCGAGCCGGCGGATGTTGGCCAGCAGCTCCCCGGCGACGCGGCCGGGCAGGGCGGCGTCCACCACCAGCAGGTCGGGGCTCGCGCTCAGGCAATGCGTTACTGCCTCTTCGGCCGTGGCCACCGCCAGGGGCCGGCCGAAGACCTCTTCGCTCGCCAGGCTGGCGACCAGGCAATCCCGCAGCAGCTTGTGAGGCGACACGATCAGGACCGACGACAGGCTGCTCATCCCGAGCTCTCTCTCCAGGGGTCGTCTTCGGGCAGTTCCCAACCACTGCGATAGGTGCCGGCGGAGCGGCCGGCGTTACCGTGGGCCGGGTCTGAACTTCTTTGCGCAAGCTGCGTAGAATGCCGCTGGACTGTCCACTTCCTCCGCGCGGAGCCCGAGATCTCGATGAAAGCTCATCGCCTGCTCGTCGCCCTGCTGGCCGCTTCCGGGCTGGCAGGGGCCGCACCCGCCTCGCCACCCCCCAGCCAGGAACAGGGCCTGCGCCAGAGCCCGGCCTCGTGGGTGGCCTTCACCCATGCCCATGTGCAAGTCTCGCCCACCGAGGCGCTCGAGGATGCCACGCTCCTGGTGCGCGACGGCCGGGTGAGCGCCGTCGGCCGGGACGTTCCGGTGCCGGCCGGAGCCCTGCGCTACGACCTCGCCGGCAAGTGGGTGTTCCCCGGCTTCGTGGACCCCTACACCGACTATGGCGTAGCCGAGAAGGACGCCGAGGGCTCGGCCGAAGGGCGGCGGGGCCGCCGCGGTGGCCGCCGGTTCGAGGGCGGCCCGCCCCGCTACGAGGCGGAACGCAACGGCGCCGCCGCGGCCAACGAAGCGCTGCACGCGGAGATCCGCTGGGTGGACCGCTTCGCGCCGGACCCGAAAGCCGCCGAGAAGTGGCTGAGCCGCGGCGTGACCACCGTGGCGTCCGCGCGGATGGACGGCATCCTGCGCGGCCGGAGCTTCGTCGCCTCCCTCGGCAAGGGCAGTGCCGCCGAGCTGGTGCTGGTGCCCGAGAGCCACCCCTTCGCCTCGTTCAACAAGGGCAGCTCGAAGCAGGTCTACCCGTCGTCCTTGATGGGCTCGATCGCCCTCCTGCGCCAGAGCTTCCTCGACGCCCAGTGGTACCAGGCGGCGCGCAAGGCCTATGCGGTGAACCCCGACCAGCCGGCTCCGGAGGTGAATCGGGCGCTCGAGGCGCTGGCGGCCAACCGCGGCCCGATCGTCTTCGAGACCGAGGAAGACCTCTCCCTGCTGCGCGCGGCCCGCATCGCCCGCGAGGCCGGGCAGAGCTTCTACTTCGTGGGCAGCGGCTTCGAGTACCAGGAGCTCGACGAGATCGCGGCCCTGGGGGCTCCCGTCATCCTGCCCCTGGCCTTCCCGCCCACGCCGACGGTGGGCACCCTGGCGAGCGAGCGAGACGTCTCGCTCGCCGATCTGCGCCACTGGGAGCAGGCGCCGGGGGACGCCGCGGCGCTCGCCGGCAAGGGCGTGCGCCTGGCCTTCACCGGCTTCCGGCTGGCCGAGGAGGAGGATTTCTTCGACAACCTGCGCACGGTCGTCCGCCGTGGCCTGCCTCGGGACAAGGCCCTGGCGGCCTTGACCACCGTGCCGGCGGAGCTGCTCGGCGTGGCGGACCGTCTGGGCACGCTCTCGCCCGGGCGGCGGGCGGACTTCGCGATCGCCGACGGCGACCTCTTCACCAACGACGACGCCCGCCTCGTGGCGGTGTGGATCGACGGCCGGCCGGCGAAGGAGAACCAGCCGCTCGACCAGGCGGATTTCCGCGGCGGTTGGCGCCTGGGCTTCGACGGCAGCGAGTACCAGCTGGTGGTCGAGCGCGAGGGCGGCGAGGTTTTCGGCAGCCTGCGGCGGGGTGAGAAGGAAACCGAGGCCTCGAGCCTCGAGGTGAAGGGCCAGGTGCTCACCTTCCAGGCCGACCTCGAGCCCTTCGGCGCCAAGGAGATCCTGCGCTTCGAGCTCGAGAAGAGAGGCGCCGCGGTGGTCGGGAGGGTGGCGCGGGGAGACGGGCGGATCCAGGCGGTGACGGCCCAGGCGGCCCCCGAGGTCGCTCAGGCGAAGAAGAACGACGACGGCAAGGGCAACGACTCCCACGGCCGCCACGGCGGGAAGGACCGCCACAAGCGCCAGGACGAAGGCCCCCTGGTGGCCCGCTTCACCTACCCCAACAAGGCGTTCGGCTACGCCTCGCCGCCCCGGCAGGAAGACGTGCTGATCCAGAACGCCACGATCTGGACGGTGGAGGCCGAGGGAGTGCTCGAGGGCGCGGACATGCTGGTTCGGGGCGGCAAGATCGCCGCGATCGGCAAGCACCTCGCTGTGCCTCCCGGAGTGCGGGTGATCGACGCCACCGGCAAGCACCTGAGCCCCGGGATGATCGACGAGCACTCGCATCTCGCCATCTCCCAGGACGTCAACGAGGGCAGCAACTCGGTTTCGGCCGAGGTGCGCATCGGCGATGTGGTGGACCCGGAGGACATCGGCATCTACCGCGCCCTGGCCGGCGGCACCACCACCGTGCAGCAGCTCCACGGCTCGGCCAACCCGATCGGCGGCCAGGCCCAGATCTCCAAGCTGCGCTGGGGCCGCGGGGCCGAGGCGATGAAGTTCGCCGGCGCCCCGCCCACCATCAAGTTCGCCCTGGGCGAGAACGTCAAGCAGTCCAACTGGGGCAGCGAGTTCACCGTGCGCTACCCGCAGACCCGCATGGGGGTCGAGACCCTGATGCGGGACCGCCTGCTCGCCGCCCGCCAGTACGGCGAGGCGCTCGAAGCCTGGCAGAAGCTCTCGCCCGCCGAGCAGGCGAGGCGGGTGCCGCCCCGGCGGGACCTGCAGCTCGAGGCCCTGCTCGAGATCCTCGAGGCCAAGCGCTTCGTGCACTGCCATTCCTATGTGCAGAGCGAGATGCTGATGCTGATGCGCCTGGCCGAGGAGATGGGTTTCCGGGTGCAGACCTTCACCCACGTGCTCGAGGGCTACAAGGTGGCCCCCGAGATGGCGGCCCACGGTGCCTCGGCCTCCTCGTTCTCGGATTGGTGGGGCTACAAGTTCGAGGTCTACGACGCGATTCCCTGGAACACCTGCCTGCTGGCCAAGGCCGGTGTCGTCACCTCGATCAACTCGGACTCCGAGGAGCTGGTGCGGCGGCTGAACCAGGAGGCCGCGAAGTCCGTCACCTACTGCGGCATGAAGCCCGAGGAGGCGATCAAGCTGGCCACTCTCAACCCGGCCCGCCAGCTGCGCATCGACGACCGCGTGGGCAGCCTCAAGGTGGGCAAGGACGCCGACTTCGTGCTCTGGAACGGCTCGCCGATGTCGATCTACAGCCGGGCCGAGGAGACCTGGGTGGATGGCGCCCGCGCCTTCAGCCGCGAGGAGGACGAGCGGATGCGCCGGGAGCAGGCGGCGGAGAAGAGCGCCCTGGTGGCCAAGGCCCTGGCCGCGGGTGGAGACAGCCACCACGGCGGCGGCGACTACCGCCACAAGAAGGGCGAGCAGGTGTGGCATTGCGAGGACGTGGCGACCGACGGCACGGAGGAGAGCGATGAGCAAGCGCGCTGAGGCCCCCAACCAGAGCCTGTTCGGAGCCGGGCCCGCGGCCCTGGCGGCCGGCTTCGCTCTCCTTCTCTCCGCCGGCAGCGGGGCGCCTCTCGCGGCCTATCCCCAGGTGCCCGGCCAGGCGCCGGGGCATCCAGTGCTGCTCCAGCGGGGGGATCTCTACACCGTCTCCCACGGCGTGCTGCCGGCCACCGACCTGGTGATCGACGGCGGCAAGATCGTGGCCATCGGCAAGGGGCTGCCGGTGCCGGCCGGTGCCGAAGTGATCGACGTTTCCGGCAAGCGGGTGTACCCCGGCCTGATCGCCGCGGTCAACTCTCTCGGCCTGGTGGAGATCGACGCCGTGCGCGCCACCCGGGACCAGAACGAGCGCTGGCCGGTGGCTCCCGAGGTGCTCGCCTCCACCGCCTACAACCCGGATTCCGAGCTGATTCCGGTCACCCGGGCGGGCGGCGTCACCACCGCCCAGGTGATGCCCGTCGGCGGGCTGATCCGCGGCCGTTCCTTCGTGGTGCACCTCGACGGCTGGACCCGCGAAGACGCCGCCCTGAAGCCCCTCGACGGCCTGGTGATGGCCTGGCCGCCACCGCTCATCGAGGCCCGGCCCTCGGTCCCGGGCTCGGAGGATCTGCGCAAGGAGAGCGAGGAAGCACGCGAGACCCTGCGCGTGGCGTTCACCGACGCCCGCTCCTACGCACTGGCCCGGAAGGCCGACCCGAGCTTGCCCGTGGAGGCCCGCTGGGAAGCCATGCGGCCGCTTTTCGAGCGCAAGATGCCGCTCTACGTGCTGGCCGACGATGTGCGCCAGATCCGCGAGGCGCTGGCCTTCGGCCGGGAGCAGGGGCTGTCGCTGGTGATCCTCGGCGGCCTCGAGTCGGACCTGGTGGCCGATCAGCTGGTGGCCGACGGCGTGCCGGTGATCGCCGGCAGCACCCAGGCCATGCCCGGGACGGGCGACGACGCCTACGACCAGCGTTTCACCCTGCCGGCCCGCCTGGCCAAGGCCGGCGTGCGCTTCGCCCTCGCCCACATGGACACGGCGCCGTCGAACCTGCGCAACCTCGCCTTCCAGGCCGGCATGGCGGCCGCCTTCGGCCTGTCGAAGGAGGAGGCCCTGCGCTCGATCACCCTCTCGGCCGCCGAGATCCTCGGCATCGCTGACCGCGAGGGCTCGCTCGACGTCGGCAAGGACGCCACCCTCTTCGTCTCCGACGGCGACGTGCTCGACATGCTGGGGCAGAGGGTGACGCGGATGTACATCGAGGGCCGGCCGGTGGACCTCGACACCCGCCAGAAGGCGCTCTACCGCAAGTACCTCGAGCGGCAGACGCGGAAGTAGGGAAGGGGGCCCGCGGCGGGAGCGCGCTCCCGGCCGTGGGCCCGTCGGCTTCTGCTCGGGGCACCTAGCCCAGCCGGGAGGCCACCGCCTTCCAGTCCACCACGTCCCAGAAGGCCTTCACGTAGTCCGCCCGGCGGTTCTGGTACTTCAGGTAGTAGGCGTGCTCCCAGACGTCGAGCACCAGCAGCGGCTTGACGCCCCAGGCGGTGAGGTCCTGGTGCTTCTCGGCCTGGAGCACGAGGAGAGCGTCTGCCATGGGTTCATGGGCGAGGATGCCCCAGCCGCTGCCTTCCACGGCGGTGGCCGCAGCCGAGAACTGGGCACGGAAGGCCTCCACCGTGCCGAAGGCCTTGGCCAGTCGCGCTCCGAGCTCGGCGGAAGGCTCGCCGCCCCCGCCCTTGGCCTTGGGGGCGAGGTTGGTCCAGAACAGGCAGTGCAGCAGATGGCCGGAGCCGTGGAAGGCCAACTCGCGGCTCCAGTGCTTCACCAGGGCGAAGTCGTTCGCCTTGCGCGCCTCGGCGAGCTTCGCGAGGGCGGCGTTGGCGCCCTTCACGTAGCCGGCGTGGTGGAGGTCGTGGTGCAGCTTCAGGGTCTGCTCGTCGATCGCCGGTTCGAGCTCGTTGTAGCCGTAGGGCAGGGCGGGCAGCACGTACTCGCCCTTGGCGGCGTCCCAGCCGCTTGCGGCGGCAGGGGTGGCGGGCGGCTGGGCGTCGGCCGGGGAGCCGGTGAGGGCCAGCCC
>CALMKX010000318.1 GCA_937867335.1 uncultured Acidobacteriota bacterium | reverse complement strand
CGGCAGCGCCCGGTAGTGGCAGCTGACCGTGCCGTCGAGGCCGGCGAGCCCCGGCGCCGCCAGCTTCGGGCCGCCGGAGAAGCCGGCCACCACCCGCACCCCGTGGCCCCGGCTCTTGTAGCCCCGCGAAAGCACGCACACGCGCACTCCCCGCTCGGCCATCCAGCCGGCCACGGCTGCCACCAGGGGCGTCTTGCCAGTGCCACCCCAGTGCAGGTTGCCGATCGACAGGACCGGGATCGGCAGGCGCGCAGCTCGACCGGCATACCACCTCGCGCGCAGGCGATGGGCAGCGCCGTAGAACCGTTGCCAGGGCGACCGGGGAGGAGTGGGGGCGAGGGTGGTCAAGCGCGCTGCGGCTCCTCTTCGTTCTTCTCGAGCAGCGGCGCGAGAAGCTCGAGGGTACGGCCAAGGGCGCCGCGGTTGGCTGCCATCAGGCCGGCGCCGCGCGCTCCGAGCGCCTGGGCGTCCGCGGGCCGGTCGAGCCAGCTGCGCCATACGGCGGCCAGGCCCGCCGCATCGCGCACGCGGCTCCAGGCGCTCGCCTGGTCGAATTGCTCGGCGATCTCTCGGAAGTTCTCCATGGAGGGTCCCACCGCCACGGGCACGCCATAGCGGGCGGCCTCGAGAGGGTTGTGGCCGCCGGTGGGCACCAGGGTGCCGCCGATGAAGGCGACCGAGGCCAGCTGGTAGAGCGCCGCGAGCTCCCCCAGGGTATCGAGCAGCAGGATCTCGGAGGCGGCCCCGGGTGTTGCGGCCGGTGCGCTGCGACGGGCGACGAGAAACCCTCGACTCTCGGCCAGGCGGGCCGCTTCCTCGAAGCGTTCGGGATGGCGAGGCGCGAGCGCCAGCAGGGCCCGCCGGCCGCCGCCGAGCTCGCGAAAGGCGTCCAGCACGGCGGCCTCCTCGCCGGCCATGGTCGAGCCCGCCACCAGCAACGGCCGCCCACCTGCCTCGAGGGCGACCCGCTCCGCGAGCGCAGGCGCCAGCTTGGGCTCCGGAGTCTCGAATTTCAAATTGCCGGTCACGATGAGCTTCTCGGCCGGCACCCCGAGAGCCGCCAGGCGATCGCGATCCGCCGCGGTCTGCAGACCGAAGCGGTCGACCGGCCGGAAGTACCAGGTCAGCAGACGTGGCCATCGCCGAGCCAGCCTGGAGAGGCGCCGAAAGGTGCGATCCGAGATGCGGCCATTGACCACCGCGACCGGCAGGCGCCGGCGCTTGACCTCGGCCAGCAGCAGTGGCCAGTAGTCGCCCTCGACCAGCACCAGGGCCCGCGGCGAGGTGCGGTCGAGGAAGCGGCGCACGGCGGCCTTGAGCTCGAGGGGGAGGTAGGCGAACCCGGCGCGCTGGCCGAGGGAGCTGCGGGCCCGGGCCTGGCCGGTGGGGGTGACGGTCGTGACCAGCAGGCTCTCGGTGGCCGGCAGAGCTCTTGCCAGTGTGGCGGCCACGCCTACCTCGCCGACCGAGACGGCGTGCAGCCACAGGGGTCGGGTCCCGGCGAGGGCCGGAGCCGCCCCCAGGCGCCCCTTGAAGCTCGTCCAGTAGTGGCTCCGGCGACGGAGCAGGAGGTAGGGCCCGGCCAGGGTGAGAGCCAGCAGAACGCCCGCTTGATAGAGGATCCAGCCGAGCTGACGCACGTCGCGGCCGAGTATAATCTCGGTTTTGCGCGCTCGCGGAGCGTACCGCGGTGAACGCCCTTCCGCCGGGGCTTGGACGCGGCGGGCGCCAGGCGCGTAGAAGGTGGCGGAAAGAAGAACCGGATGCCGGAACTGGCCTACTCCCGAGAGAGAAGTCGTGCCGCCTGGGCTCAGGCGACGGACTTCGATCTGCTCCTGGCGCTCAAGCGACAGGACGAGCAGGCCCTGGACGAGCTCATCCAGCGCAAGACCCAACCCCTGATCCAGCTGGTGCAGCGCATCCTCGGCGACGCTGAGGAAGCGCGCGATGTCGTCCAGATCACCTTCTTCCGGCTGTGGGAGAACCGCGACAAATTCGACCAGCGCTGGAGCCCCAACACCTGGATCTACCGCATTGCTAGCAACCTCGCCATCGACGTGCTGCGCTCGAGGAAGAGCCGGGAGCGGGTGGCCGAGCCGGTGCGCCACCACCTGCGGGCCGTGGCCGGCGAGCGCGAGATGGGCGAGATGAGCCGCCTGGCCGAGGTGGAAGTAGCAGGAATCTTCCGCGAGCTTTCCGAGGAGCTCACCGAGAAGCAACGCCTGATCTTCTTGCTGCGCGAAGTCGAGGGCCTGCCCTCGAACGAGGTGGCCGAAATCGTCGGCTGCCAGGAGTCCACCGTCCGCAACCACCTCTTCAACGCCCGCAAGGTTCTCCGCGCCGAGCTCGTCAAGCGCTATCCCGAATACAGCCGTCGCTACCGGCAGGAGGAGGCCTCTTGAGCTGCCCCAGCTGGCCGGAGCTGATTGCCGAGCGCGAGCGCACCGGCGAGGATTCGCCGGCCTTCGAGGCCGCCCTGGCGCACCTGGAAGGCTGTGCAGCTTGCCGCGAGCACGCCTACCGGGAAGACCCTCTGCTGCTTTTCCGCCGGCTACCTCGCCCGGCCGTGGGCGGTGGCGACATCGAGGCCATGAAGGTGGCCGTCGCCACCCTGCGGCGCACGAGCGACGTGGCCCAGCCGCTTGCCGAGAGCCCGGCTTCCTGGCGGCGTGGGTCTGCGCCGGGAGCGTTGCGGTGGCCGGCGGCGGCAGCCTTCCTGGCGGGCTTGTCGCTCCTGCTCGCCGGCGGCGGGAACGACCACTGGAGTGGTCTGCCGGGCAGCCGGAACCCGAGCGCCCCCTCCGCCGGCCGATCGACCGCCGTCAGGATGCCCAGAGAGGTTGCGAGCGTGGCGCCCGCGGCGGCTGCACTCGAGGATCTGAGCTTGCCGGAAGCCCGGGTCTACCAGCTCTCCCAGGACGAGCTGCAGGTGGTGATGATCGTCGACCCGAGCCTGAACCTGTGAGCCCTCTCGTCGCTTTGTCGCGTGGGCGCTGGCCGCAAGGGCCTCGCCGCTCTTCGCCAGTCCGGCGGGCGGCGGTCGCTTGGCTCGGCTCCTGGGTGCTCGCTTGCGGCGCGGCCTGGGCGGCGCCCCCGGCGAGCCCTGCCCGACCGATCGTCGACGAGGCGGACGAGCAGGCCCTCCGCCAGGCACCGCTCGAGGTGTATTCCTTCACCCTCAAGCATCAGCGAGCCACGGAAGCCTTGGCGGTGGTTCAGCCGATGCTTTCTCCGCGCGGCAGTCTCGAGCTCAAGCCGGCGGAGAACACCGTAGTGGTGCGCGACGCGCCGACCGCTCTCGCGCGCGTGATTCCGATCCTGCGCCGCTTCGACCACCCGCCGAAGGCTCTCGCCATCGAGGTGATGATCGTGCGGGCCCAGCGGGCGGCCTTCTCGCCGATCATCACCCAGGACAACCTGCCGGAGGCCCTCGAGCGCCGGCTGCGCGAGCTGTTGCCGTTCTCCTCCTACGCCGTGATCGCCCGCACCGAGCTGCCCAGTCGAGAGGGCGAGGGGATCACCTATGAGATCGCCGAAGGCTACGTGGTGAATTTCAGGCCCGGAGTGCTGGTGGATGGCGAACAGCTGAAGCTCTACGATTTCCGCCTCACCCCGGTGTCCCAAGGGGTCGTTTCGAAGGCACTTTTCCAAGGCACGTTGAACCTGCGCCTGGAGCGTCCTCTGGCCCTCGGGCTGGCAGCCGCCGAAGGCAGCGAGAAGGCTCTGGTGGTGGTGGTGACGCCGCGGCTCCGCTGAGCGCGAGGACGCAGGATCTCTTTCCGGCTACCCTCCCACACCCAAGTCCCGAGGTCCCATGCAGTACATCTGTCGTCTAGGCATGCCGGATGGTCGAGTCGTCGAGGACGTCCGCCGGGCGGTCGACGAGTCGGCTCTGCGCGCCGAGCTCGAGAAGCAGGGAATCCACCTCTTCGAGGCCCGGCCTCGCGGCCTGCCTCGGCGGCTGGCCGTGCCGGCCCTCTCGGGCAAGAAGAAGGGCATCCCGGTTCAGCGCTTCCTGGTGTTCAACCAGGAGCTCGCCTCCTTGCTCAAAGCCGGTCTGCCCTTGCTCCAGGCCCTGGACCTGATGCTCGAGCGCATGGAGAAGGGCTCCTTCCGCGACATCCTGACCGACGTGCGCGACCGCGTGAAGAACGGCCAGGAGCTTTCCGAGGCGTTCGCGGTCCATGCCGAGTCCTTCCCGCGGCTGTACCCGGCCTCGCTCAAGGCCGGTGAGAAGAGCGGCGAGCTCGAGAAGGTGATCCGCCGCTTCATCCGCTATCTGAAGCTGGTGACCGACGCCAAGAAGCGGATGGTCTCGGCCCTGATGTACCCGGCCATCCTGATCGGCGTCTCGCTCGCGATGATCCTGGTGCTGTCGATCCTGGTGGTGCCGCGGTTCAAGGAGTTCTTCCGCGCCCTCGAAGTCGACCTGCCGCTGATCACCCGCATCACCCTCGGTATCTCTACCGCTCTGGTGACCAATTTGCCGATCCTGGTCGCGGCGATCGCGGTGGGCCTCTTGTTCTTCCAACAATGGAAGCAGACGGCCGACGGCGGCATCACCCTCGACCGCTGGAAGCTCTCGCTGCCGCTCCTGGGCGATGTGCTTCACCGCTTCGCCCTGTCCGAGTTCTGCCGCTCCCTCGCCACCCTGCTGTCCGGCGGCATCCCGCTGCTATCCTCCTTCGAGATCAGCTGCGACGCCGTGGGCAACCGCTATGTGCGCTCGAAGCTGGCGCCGACCATCAAGGTGATCCGCGAGGGCGGCGCCTTCCATCGGGCGCTCGAGGAGAGTGGAGTCGTGAGCCCGCTGGCGGTGGACATGGTCAAGGTGGGAGAAGCGACAGGAGCTCTCGACGAGATGTTGAACAGCGTCTCCGACTTCCTCGACGACGAGGTGGAGACCCGTACCCAGCGTATCCTCTCGGTGATCGAGCCCTTGATGCTGGTTTTCCTGGGAGTGATCATCTCGGTGATCCTGATCTCGATCTACCTGCCCCTGTTCTCGGCCATGTCGCAGTCGAAGTCCTGAGGCGGCGATGGCTAGACGGGATCGTGAGGAGCCACGTTTGAAGGAGTTGCCACCGGGCACGCCGGTGCCTGGACAAGACGAGAGATGGCTGTCGACCTGGTAGCACCCCGCATCGAAACCGTCGAGGACGCCCGCGAGCGCCTAGAGCGCGAGCGGCTCGAGGCGCTGGCTTTCGCCAAGCGCTACGGCCTCGAGTACGTCGATATGTCGAGCTTCCGCATCGACAACGACCTGTTCCGCTCCATCCCCTTCGATCTCATGCTGCGCTACGGCTTCGTGCCCGAGTCGCGCCATGAAGGAAGGCTGGCCGTGGTGATGGCCGAGCCCTCCGACGTGATGAAGATCGACGAGCTCGAGCTGCTGCTCGGCGTGGGCGTGGAAGTGAAGGTCGGAGTCCGCTCCGCGATCGACGAGATCCTGCAGAAGTCCGAGAGCACCCAACGAGTGCTCGACGAAGCCACCGAGGACTTCCGGATCCAGCTGGTGCAGGAGGACGACGAGGGCGAGGAAGTCCTCTCGATCGACCGCATCAGCGCCGACACCAGCCCGATCATCAAGCTGGTCGACTCGACCATCTTCAACGCCATCCAACGCCGGGCGAGCGACATCCACATCGAGACCCGCGACAGCGAGGTGCTGATCAAGTACCGCATCGACGGCGTGCTCTACCAGGCGATGGAGCCGATCGACAAGCGGCACCACCAGACCATCATCAGCCGCATCAAGGTGATGTCCGAGCTGGATATCGCCGAGAAGCGCATCCCCCAGGACGGCCGCTTCAAGCTGCGTCTCAAGGGCCGCACCATCGACTTCCGGGTCTCGATCATGCCCTCGGTGCACGGTGAGGACTGCGTGATCCGAATCCTCGACAAGGAGTCGATGAACAAGGAGTTCAAGAACCTGCGCCTGGACATCCTGGGCTTCGACCAGGAAACCCTGAAGAAGCTGCGCAAGTTCATCCGAGAGCCCTACGGCATGGTGCTGGTCACCGGGCCCACCGGCTCCGGCAAGACCACCACGCTCTACGCCGTCATCTCCGAGGTGCACCGCGGCGAGGACAAGATCATCACGATCGAAGACCCGGTCGAGTACCAGCTCCCGGGCATCCTCCAGATCCCGGTGAACGAACGCAAGGGCCTCACCTTCGCCAAGGGCTTGCGCTCGATCCTGCGTCACGATCCGGATCGGATCATGGTGGGCGAGATTCGCGATCCGGAGACCGCCGAAATCGCGCTCCAGGCGGCGCTCACCGGGCATACCGTCTTCACGACGGTGCATGCGAACAACGTCCTTGATGTCATCGGGCGTTTCCTCCACATGAAGGTCGATCCGTACAATTTCGTGGCCGCGTTGAATGGCGTGCTCGCCCAGCGGCTGCTGCGTACGAATTGTCCGGCCTGCACGAAGGCGACCCCACCCAGCCCGGAGCTCTTGCGCCGCTCGAAGATTCCGAGCGCGACCCTCGCCGGATTCGATTTCAAGAAAGGCGCAGGCTGCGCGCACTGCCGGGGCACGGGCTTCAAGGGCCGCCGGGCGATTGGCGAGCTCCTCTTTCTCTCCGATCGCCTGCGGGCGGCCATCGTCGCCCGCGCGCCCGTGCACGAACTGAAAACCATGGCGCAGGAGGCCGGAACGACGAGTCTTCGCCAGGCCGCGCTTGCGCTCGTCGCACGCGGCGAGACGTGCCTCGAAGAAGCCAATCGCGTGACGTTCGTGGAATAGACGAGGCCCACGCGAATGATCTTAAAAGAGCGCATCCAACTGGAGATCGGCCCTGAGGCGATCACGGGCGTACGTGAGCTCGCCCTCGCACTCGGACCGTTTAGCGTGCTCACCCGCAAACGCCTTGCGCCCAAGGCGCTCGAGACGCTCACCGTTCCACTTCACCCCCGACTCGGGCTCGAGGCGATCGAGCCGAGCGCCCAAGCGCTCGCGGCCGGCGTCACCACCGTCCTCAAGACCCTTGCCGACGGCGCAGCGGCGAAGAACGAATTCGACGAATCGAGTCGATTCGCTCAATCAGCGCAATCCTCACAATCCACCCGATCCGGCGTGATTGCCGGACTCCTCGGACGATTCTCCGGCCGCGCCCGTCGCCGACCGCCTACAGTCGAGGCAACCCTGGCCAACGCGCTCAACCGATTCGTGCTCCTCGAGGAGAGCCCCGCGCTCAGGCACGAGGCCGACTGGCGTGCCTACGCCGAGGATCGACTCCTCCAGAAGTACGGCACCTCGAGCGAGCCTTGGGCGCTCGCGTTCTCGCCGCGTGAAGGGGCGCTCGGGCGCCTGCTCGTCGAACTTCGGGGCCATCTGCGGCGGGACGGGAAAATGGCCATGCCACCCCGCCATCGCCTCGTGTCAGCGCTTCCCACGGCGGTCGTGGCGGCGCTCGAGGAAGCCACGGCGCTCGCGGGTCTGCATCTCGCGGCCATCCGGCCTGCGCTCGTCGGCGCACTCGATCAACATCGCGCGGTTCTCGGTCGACTGTCCCCATCGCCCGTCTGGCTCGTTCTCCTCGCCCACGCTGCGGGGGCGCGAAGCGAGCGCGGGCAGATGCTTCAAGCGATCGCGATTCGATTCTCCGGGGCGCGCCCGCAGCATCTCGCGCAGAAACTGCTGCATGCGCCTGAGCCCGCGAGCACGGCGCAAAGCCTGCTGCAATGGCTGAAGCGCGAGCAGACCGGAAGCGAGGCCGCGGGGCGGGACGAGCGGATTGGGTTCGCCCTGGGCGAGCAGTTCTTCGAGGCGCAGGCGTCTGACCCCGCTCGAGAGGGCGATCGCCAACGTCTACAGCACGATCTCGCGAACTGGCTCGGCCGCGCCGACGTGAGTCGCGCGCATTGAGGCCCGCAGTGTCCCGATTCGACCTCAACTATCTCCCCGCCCCACACCGCCCCTCGGCGCTCGGGTGGGTGCTCGCGATTGCGGGGGCGCTGCTTCTTTTCGATGTCAGCCGGCACCTCGTCTCGGCGCAGGACAAACTGGCGATGCTCGAGCGCACGCGGCAACTACACCGGGTCGAGTTGTCCGCTCCGCTCGCCGGTGCGACGCCATCGGGCACCCGTGAATCGTTACAGCCGACCCGCGTCGGGACAGCCCCGGGTGTCGCGGTCACCCCCGATCGCCTCGCGCGCGCCGAAGCGATCGCAAGGCGCCTGGTCGTCCCCTGGGAGAGCCTCTTCCAGGCGATCGAAGCGATTCCGTCCCGCGGGGTGCGCCTGCTTGCGATTCTTCCTGATCCGGGGAACCGCGCGCTCACCGTGTCGGGTGAGGCGAAGGACTACCTCGCCATGTTGAACTACGTGAACGCCCTCGCCGCGCCCGGCGCACTCTCGGAAGTCCATCTGGTGCGCCACGAGATGCGCGCGCAGGATCCACGGTTCACCGTAAGCTTCGAGCTGCAGGCGTCCTGGGCGAGCCCCGCCGCGCCGGCCGAGCGCGCGCGCGACCCGACGGCAAAGG
>CALMKX010000317.1 GCA_937867335.1 uncultured Acidobacteriota bacterium | reverse complement strand
CCGGCGAGCGGCGCCCACACCAGCGCACTCCGGGCGGCGAGCTGCAGGCCCTCGGCGAGGCGGGCACGATGCCAGGCGAGCAGCAGCACCGCGAGCGGCACCAGGGCGGCGATCAACGCGAAGGTGGGCCGCAGGGGGGACCAGCCTCGGCGGTAGGAGATCAAGTCCGCCTCGGTGAAGAAGTACACGAAGAGAAACGCCGCGGCGAGGCCGAAGAGGGTCCGGCCGGCGCGGAGCCCGAAGCGGGCCAGGGCTGGCTCCACGGTGGCAGGCGCGGTGGGGGCGGCGATCATGGCTCGGGCTGGGGGTGGATCGAGAACACCGCCGAAAGGCCCTCGGATTCCAGATCCTGCTCCCAGAGCAGCTGCTCGGCCTCGAGATCGAAACAGGCGATGCGGCTGGGCAGGTTGCCCGCCTTGGCCGCCAGGCCCAGCCGGTGCTTCACCCAGCGTACGTTCTCGCGGAAACGGGTGGGTCGCAGGCGCGAGAACCCTACCACCACCCGGCCGGAAGCGAGTACGGCCAGGCCCCGGCACCAGCCGAGGGCGAGCTCGGAGCCGCTGAGCCGGTTCAGGTCCACCACCCGTTCCACCCGGTCCGAATCCAGGCTGGCCACCACCACCCGGCCATCCACGGTGGTGAAGTACACCCGCCGGCCCACCACGATGCCGTCGTGCGGGCGCTCGACGTCGAGGGCGATCCGCCGCTCGGGGGCAGTCAAGCACCAGGCGTCCCGCTGCTCGAAGCGGGTCACCCAGATCTCGCCATCGGCCTCGAAGGCGTAGTTCGGGTGGCAGGAATGGGGCTTGGTGGTGGCCACCTTGCGGTAGTCGGTGGCGTGGTCGAAGCGGGCCCAGGGCGCTTCGGCGAGCGTGCTCCACTCGCGCAGCACGCGGCCGGAGAGCTCGAGCTCCTGCACCAGGTCGAGGCCAGTCGAGACCACCAGCAGCGTGCCCCGAGCGGTGGGGCGCACGTGGTGGAGGTCATTGAAGCTCGGCAGGGAGAGGTAGGCGAAGCGCTCGAAGGTGGGCAGGCGCAGGCCCAGCACCTCGGTGGCGGTGGGTACCCAGAGCGCGTCCCCGGCCAGCGTCGCGGCCTTGAACAGCACGGCGAAGTCCGGGCTTTCGGGGATCGCCTCGGGCGGAGAGAGGTACTCGAAGCGCTGCCCAACCACACCGGCGGGGCTCACCTCGAGGATCAGCCCCCGCTCGTGGCGCTGCCACTCCGGCCGCGCCAGCGCGTCCGGCCTCTGCCTCCCGCCCACCACCAGGAAGCGGCCCTCGAGCGAGCCGCCAGAGCGCGGCGCGGCAGGGATCTCGGCTGGGTTCTTCGGGTTCAAACCGGGTCCATCCCCGGAGCGGCTCGTGCTTCAGCTCGCCGGGAGGCCGAAGTGTACACGGTTGGGCTCGAGCGGACTCCCTCTGTTCGGCTCAGCGCTCGAGGCGCGGTCCGAACCAGTGCCCCGGCTCGAGCCCCACCAGCCGCTTCAAGGCTTCGGCTTCGGAGGCGAAGTCGGCCGCAAGCCGCTCGCGGGTCTCGGGCTTCATGGGCGGGTAGCGCGCTTCCACCAGATTCAGGCGGTCTACCAGCCAGGCGAGCCGGGGCAGGGGCTCGCGCAGCCCGCGGGTGGCCCGCTGGAGAGCCGGCCAGCGGGGCAGGTGGGCGGGGTTGTGGCGCTTCGCCTCGCCGGAGGGCGGCAGCACGAGGCCCGCCGGATCCACTCCGAGGAAGGCCGCCGCGCGGGCTCCCAGCCCGGCGAGGTCGGCCGTGAGCTGGTCGTAGAGCAGCACCAGGATCTGCTCGCGGGGGAAGTGGTCGAGGTAGCGGGCGAGCTGGAGGGCGTAGCGGCCGCGGTCCAGGTAGGAGTAGTGCCGCCTAGCTTCTTCGCCGCCGCGCAGGCGCTCTGGCTCGGCGGCCAGGGCTTGCTCGAAGGGCAGGCTCTCCCAGCCGTAGCGCAGCTCATGCCAGTAGTGCGAGTAGGCGCGGTCGATCGGGTTGCGCAGCAGGAAGAGGAACCGAGCCCCCGGGGCCACGGCGGCGATGCGCTCGGCGACGCACGGGTGGTAGAGGTAGAGCGGCGAGGTCTGGGCGATCACCCGTTCACCCCGCCAGTCGGCGAAAAGGCCCTGGTACCACCCGAGCCCGCGGCGGTAGGCGGATTCGAGGTCGAAGAAGTGGATCTCCTGGGGCCGATTCGGGAAGAAGATCTGCGGATGCGTTTCGAGCAGGCGGTGGAGCGTGGTGGTGCCACTTTTCTGGGCGCCACCCACGAAGGCGTTGGGCAACACACCTGCGCCGCTCATGGCGCTGCTTTGCCCAGCCGGAACACCGAGGAGTTCAACTCCAGCCGCCGGCGCACCTCGACCCAGGTCCAGATGTTCTTCACCGCCGTCATCAGGGCGGTCACCAGGGCGGCTCCGTTCATGCCCAGCCAGAGGATGGCCGGGGCAGCGAGGAGGAAGTTCAAGCCCACCGTCCAGGCCAGGATGCGGGCATTCACCCCCTGATGGCCGGTCATGTTGAGCAGGTAGCCCACCGGTCCGGACAGGGCGTTGACCACCTGGCCTGCGGAGAGGATCACCAGGGCCGTCAAGGCGGTGCGGAACTCCGGGCCCCAGCGCTCGAGCAGCCAGGGCCCGGCCGCGAGCAGGGCCAGGGTGGCGCCCAGGGCCCAGACGGTGGCCCCCCAGCTGGTGAGCGTGACGATGCGTTGCAGGCCAGCGCGATCCTCCTGGGTGTGGAGCTCGGAGATCAGCGGTGCGGCGATGCCGTTGGCGGCGTTCTGGCCGAAGGTGATCAGCTGGCCCAGGCGCGCTGCGGCGGTGTAGATGCCGGCCTCGCGGGTGCCCACCAGGGCGCCCAGGAGCAGCACATCCGTCTGGGTCATCAAGAGGCGCATGCCGGCCACCAGGAGCAGCGGCAGGGAGACGCGCAGCCACTCCCCGCCGTCGTGCTCGGGTGCAGCCGCGCGCACCGCGGGTGGCAGGTTGCGGGCCACCAGTAGCTGGCCCAGGGCGAGCGCAACCAGCAGGGCGAGACCGGTGGCCAGCATCGCCCCGGGAGCTCGAACCGAGCCCAGTACCAGGAGCGCCAGGCCGGTGAAGCCCACCGCCAGCAGGGGCCGCAGCAGTACATCCGGGATCTTCGACAGCACCACCCGTCGCAGCCCCTGGAGCACGGCGCCCTGGAGGCCGAGGAGAGCCATGCCGGGCAGGGCGAGGAAACCCGCCCAGAGCGTGAGGCGCAGCTCCGGGTCCAGCCCCTGGCCGAAGGCCCAGACGCCGAGAGCGGCGAGCGCCGCCACCGCGGTAGCCGCGGCGAGCACCAGCCGATTGCCGAACCGCAGCAGCCCGGCGAGCGCCGGCCAGCGCTCGGCCACCCGATAGGCGGCCACGAAGCGGACCTGGGCGGTGTCGAAGCCGAGCGTGCCGACGATCACCAGCAGGCTCGCGACCGTCCAGACATAGCTGTAGTGACCGAAGGAGGCCACGCCCAGAAGCCGGGCGAGCACCATGTGGCTGGCCACGCCGATCAAGGCGGCGAGGCCGTTGGCCACCAGGCTGCCCACCGAGCCACGGGAGAGCACGGACACCACTCCCTCGCCCGAGAGCCAGGCGCGGCCGCGGGCGGCCAGGGAGGCGAGGGAGGAGCTCATTCCCGCAGCCACCCTGTGCGGGCCTTCGGGGTGGAGCCGGGCG
Source organism: uncultured Acidobacteriota bacterium (assembly GCA_937867335.1). Taxonomy (GTDB): domain Bacteria; phylum Acidobacteriota; class Thermoanaerobaculia; order Multivoradales; family SZUA-115; genus JAXLQX01. The sequence goes on along the minus strand of CALMKX010000317.1, from coordinate 27,332 downwards.
GTGTCACCCAGAGTCGCTCGAGTCGCTGCATCCAACCTCGGCCGGAAGGCCCCGGGCGTGGCTCAGGCGCCGGAGGCACGGAGGCGGATGACCTCCGCGATCGGGTCCCAGAGCTGGCGCGGGCAGGTGATCAGGCCGGGATAGAGCGTATCAGCTCGGTTGAAGCGCGGCTCCTCGCCCGAGGGCAGGCGCACCACGCCACCGGCGGCCCGCACCAGGGCGGTGCCGGCAGCGACGTCCCATTCGTTCTTGGGCACCAGCGTCCAGGAGGCGTCGATCTTGCCAGCGGCCACCAGGGCCAGTTTGAAGGCCACCGAGCCGAGGGGCTCGATGTCGAAGCCGGCGCCGTCGAAGATCTGCCATTCGCCCCGCCTCACTTCGCTCCGGCTGGCCATCACCCGGGCCCCCGCGAGACTCGGGCGATCGCTCACCGAAACCGGCTTGCCGTTCAGGGTGACGCCGGTTTCGAGCGAGCCGAGGAGGGTTTCGCCCGTGGCCGGGTTCAGGATGCCGCCGGCCACCGGCTGGCCGTGCTCCACCAGGCCGATCGACACGCACCACTCCGGCAGGCCTTCCACGAACTCCTTGGTGCCGTCCAGAGGGTCCACCACCCAGACCCGCCACTTCGAAAGCCGCTCGGGGCTGTCGGCGGTCTCTTCGGAAAGCCAGCCTTCATCGCCTCGAGGGAGCAGGGCGAGCAGGACCTCGTTGACGGCGTGGTCGGCCTCGGTGACCGGGCTGCCGCCGGCCTTCTTGCGGGCCTCGATCGCGCCCGGAGTGAAGGCCTCGAGAGCTTTGCCGGCGGCCACGAGGGCGTCGGCGATGCGCGTGAGATCCTGCTCGCGGTCGGCCACGGCTAGCCTCCCGCCTGAGGCCCGATGAAGCCTTCCTTCTCGAGGTGCAGGATGATCGCCTGGGCGGCCTCTTCCGGCGTGTACTCCCGGGTGTCGAGCACGATGTCCGCGTCCTTCGGCTCCTCGTAGGGATCCGAGATGCCGGTGAACTCCTTGATCAGCCCGGCGCGGGCCTTGGCGTAGAGGCCCTTTCGGTCCCGCTCCTCGCAGGTCTCGATCGGCGTCGCCGCCCAGACCAGCTGGAAGCCGCCCACCGGCGCCACCATGCGCCGCACTTCCTTGCGCACGCTGTCGTAGGGAGCGATCGGCGCGCAGATCGCGATGCCGCCGTTCTTGGTGATCTCGGAGGCCACGAAGCCGATGCGGCGGATGTTGATGTCGCGGTGCTCGCGCGAGAAGCCGAGCTCGGAGGAGAGGTGCTTGCGCACGATGTCGCCGTCGAGGAGCGTCACCGGGCGACCGCCCATCTCGAGCAGCTTCACCAAGAGGACGTTGGCGATGGTCGACTTGCCGGAGCCCGAAAGGCCGGTGAAGAACACCGTGAAGCCCTGCTTGTGGCGGGGCGGGTGGGTGCGGCGCAGCTCGGTGGCCACCGCCGGGTAGGTGAACCACTCGGGCAGCTCGCGGCCCTGCTGCAGGCGGTCCCGCAACTGGGTGCCGGAGATCGACAGCACGCGATCCCCCTCTTCCACCTCGTTTTCCGGCACGTAGGTGTCGCGGTTCTCGACGTAGACCATGTTGAGGAACGGCACCATGGCGACGCCCAGCTCGGCCTCGTGCTGGCGCAGCAGCTCCTGGGCGTCGTAGGGGCCGTAGAACGGTTTGCCGGAGGAGTCGTTGCCCGGGCCGGCGTGGTCGCGGCCGACGATGAAGTGGGTGCAGCCGAAGTTCTTGCGGATGATGGCGTGCCACAGGGCTTCGCGCGGGCCGCCCATGCGCATGGCCAGCGGCAGCAGCGAGAGCATCGCGGTGTTGGCCGGGTAGCTCGGCATCACCGCCTGGTAGCAGCGCACTCGGGTGTAGTGGTCCACGTCGCCCGGCTTGGTCTGGCCCACCACCGGGTGCACCAGCAGGTTGGCCTCGGCTTCCTTGGCGGCGCGCAGGGTGAGCTCGGCGTGGGCGCGGTGCATGGGGTTGCGGGTCTGGAAGGCCACCACCCGGCGCCAGCCGCGACGGGAGAACTCATGGCGCAGCTCTTCGGGCGTGTGACGGAGACCGCGGTAGTCGTAGTAGGTCGGCAGCTGGAGGGCTTCCAGCTTGCCGCCCACGTACACCGGGCCGCTCTTGTCCAGCAGATAGGCCACCGCCGGATGCAGCTTGTCGGTGGTGCCGAACACCGCCTGGGCCTCGGCGGCGAGGTCCGGGCGCCAGATCTCCTCGACGTGCAGAGCGCCGAGCATCACCCCCTCGGGATCGCGCAAGGCGAGCGAGCTGCCGGCGGAGAGCTTCTCGGCCGTGGCCTCGTCGATGTCGAGGGTGATCGGCATCGGCCAGAGGGTGCCGTCGGCCAGGCGCAGCTTGGCGAGAACGGAGTCATAGTCCTTGCGGGTGAGGAAGCCTTCGAGGGGCGAGAAGCCGCCGTTGGCGAGCAGTTCGAGATCGCAGATCTGGCGGCTGGTCAGGTTCCACGACGGCCAATCCCGCGAGATCTGCTTGAGCTCCGCGGCGCGGCTTTCCGACACCAGCAGGGACTTCAAAACCCCGCCATGGGGGGCGATGACATGTTGGGACACGGCTAAGACTCCTTTCGTCTCCTCCCCGGCCTGTCGTAAGGCTGTGCCTCGACGATCACACTGCTGACGGCGCTACTGCCGGAGGGGGCGGATCAGTGGGTGGTGGATCGGGGGAAGGGGGTGCGTCGCCGGCGAGGTCAGGCGGCCGGAGCGCGACGCGGGCCTTCAGAGGGTTGACTCAATACCGGAACCTCCCTGGCAAGCTCGGCAAGAGCTGCCACGAGCACAGAGAGGATAACACCTCCGAGGGCTGCCAGAGCAGCTTTTCCCCAGGGGCGTTCGATTCTCGGGTGTCTCGGCACAATCGCCGGGCTAGAAACCTGAACACCTCCGAGGACTGGAAGTGCGATATTGGCGTTCCCTGCGAGGGCCTGTTCGGCGCCCTTCCAGAGCTCGGCGTCGCCCTCGGCACCGGCCTCGAGCCGGCCCAGGAGATCGGTCGCGAGCGCCAGGCTGGCCTCCTGCTCGGCGAGCTGGGGGCCGAGGGTGGCGATCTCCACCCGTGTGGAGTTGGCCTCTTCGGAGAGCTGGCTGTAGACCGGGTTGAGCTGCTGGCCCTCGATAGCCCCGAGGCTCGGCTTGCCAGGCTCGGCGCGGGCGCTCTCGGCCAGCCATTGGGCCTCGGTCAAGCGGCTGCGCAACACCGTCACCGGCGACATGCCGGCGAGCTGGGTCTCGAGGGCAGCCAGCTTGTCGTGGTCCCGGTGCAGTTTGTCGCGGGTCTTCAGGATCTCGCCCTGGAGGTTGGCCACCGCATCCTTGAGCGCGGCTCGCCTCACCTCGCTGAGGTCCGTGGCGATCAGCGTGCGGGCCCAGGTGTTGGCCAGCGCCGCGGCCGTTTCGCCGTCGGCGGCACGGGCCGTCAGCTCCAGCATGGCGGTGTTGCCGAGCTCGCCGCGGCGGGTGGCGAGCACTTTGGCTTCGAGATCGAGCTCCTGGGGAGAGCCTTCGGGTAGCTGCTTGGCCTGCTCGAGGGTCTGGTGGGTGCGAGCCTGGACGGCGCGGGAGGCGAGCAGGCGGAGGTAGCCGTCTGCCGAGAGCACGGGGGCGGTGAACTGGCCGGGCCGGGGCTCGGCTCCTACACCCACGGTGAGCAGCGCGGAGGTCTCGTACACCTCAGGGCGAGTGGCCACGAATGCGAAGGTGACGGCCCCGAGAAGCAGCGCGGCGCCGAGGATCCAGGGCGCCCGCTTGCGCAGAAAGCGCAGAAAAGCCACCAACTCGCGGGCACCGTCCGGAAGCGAGGAAGGGCTGAAACGGTCGCTCACAGGGGGTGGAAGACTCGCTTCTGCGTGGTTCGAGGGTGGGTTGGGGGTGGCCGTGGGCCGCTTGAGCAGGTCCTATACTAGCATCTGCTCATCTTGGGCCGGCAACTCGCGCCTTCCCCCGCTCCGAGCGATCCACAGGGCGGCTCCTCCCAGGCCGAGGCGTCGCTCGGCCGTCGCTTGGCAGCGTTTGCCCTGCGCCACCGCGCTCCCCTCGTCTGCCTGGCGGTTTCCTTGGCTGTGCGGATCGTCGCGGCCTGGCCGCTGCTCGGCCCGCCGGTCTGGCCGGCCTGGGACGAGGCGGGATACGTGGCCCGCGGAGCTGGTTTCTCCCAGCTCTACCAGGCCCTGCTTCACGGCGGCCCGCTCCCGGCCGATGAGATCGAGGCGGCCTACGGTAGCGGCGTCTGGCCGCCGCTCCACGCGATGCTGGTGGGGCTGGTGTTCGCTCTTCTCGGCCCCAGCCTGAGCGCGGCCCGCTGGCTGCCTCTGCTGCTCTCGGCAGGCACTACGCTGCTGGTTCTGCGCTACGCCCGCCGCCTGGTGGAACCCCGGGGGGCGGTGGCCGCGGCGTTGCTCCACGCGCTCTACCCGGCGTTCGTGGGCTTCAGCCATCTGCTGTGGTCCGAGACGCTGTTCATCGCCTTGCTGATCGCCGCCGTGGCCGCGGCCCTGGGAGTGGAGACTGCGGCCTCGGCCCGGCAACGCTTGCTGGGTGCCCTCGGTGCCGGTGCATGCCTGGGCCTGGCCGGCCTCACCCGGGCGGCCATCCTGCCCTTTCTTCTCCTGGTGCCGGCCTGGATCGCCTTGCGGGGCGGCCGCGGCAGGTCGCGCTGGGGGCTGGCGCTCGTTTCTCTGGCAACGGCGCTTCTTCTGCTCGCCCCCTACCTCGCCTACCTCCACCACCGCGAGGGCCGGCTGGTGCTGCTCTCCACTACCAACGGCTACAACCTGCTGCTCGGCCAGACGCCCGCTCCGGGCCCGGGGAGCACTCGGCGCGCGCAGAAGGAGCAGCTCAACCAGAGGCTCCGTGAGCGCAGCCGGGAAACGGGCCAATCGCGCGACGAGGCAGCCCGAGATCTGGCTCTCGAGGAGATCCGCCGCGAGCCGGGAGCGATGCTGCTGCGCGCGACCGAGCGTGCCGGCCAGCTCCTCGAGGCGGACGACCATCTGCTCCGGCATCGGTTCCAGGCCGTCGAGCCGCCGGGCTCGCAGGCGGCGGCCGTGGCCAGCTGGCTGTGGCTGCATTTCGCCTTCTACCTGCTTCTTGCGCTCATCCTCCTCGGCCTCGCCGGGCCGGGTCTGCGGGCTGCGCACAAGGCGCTGCTCCTGGCGCTGGTGGCCGCTGGAGCGGCGCCCACTCTTTTCACCGTGGCCTCGGCGCGGATGGCCCTGCCGCTTCTGGCTCTGCTGCTGCCGGCTGCGGGCGCGGCGCTCGCAGCCCTTCGCCGACCGCCGAAGCTCGCCCAGTTGATAGCCGTGCTCCTCGCCCTGCTCGCTCTGGAGACCTGGCGAGGGTGGCAGGTGCGGGGCAGCTCGAGCTACTACGCTCCGGCCCGAGAGACCCTCCGGCAGCTGCTGGGGATCGACGACCGAGCCCGGGGCACGGTGCCCCTGGTGGGCGACCGCCTGGCCCTGCGGGCCCGCTCCGCGGAGTGCCACGAGTTCGAGGTGACCGCCGCCAACAGCGAGACCCTGCTGCCCGGCACGGGAGCCGCCATTCCCTGGTCCCCGGGGCAGGGCGATACGTTGATCTTGGACCTCTACCTGCGGGAGGGGAGGGGGAGGCCGGGACTGGTGCTGCGCTGCCGGGGCCCCGAGGCGGCGCGCTCCGTGACCCTGGATTTCGTGTTGGCGGGCGGCTGGAGGGTGTGGCAGCCGACGGGAATGCCGGGAGTCGAGCAGCTCTGGATCGGCGGCGCCGAGATCAGCCCGAGCCCGCTGGACCCGGATTGGCCCGTGCCGATGCCGCTCGCAGAGACTCGAGCCGTGCAGCCGGATAGCGGCTCATCCGCCACACGAATGCGCGCTTCCCTCCCTCGAGAAACAGAGGATTAGCCCACTCCCAGACCTTCTCCCCCAGGGGAGTCACCTCGGTCACGTAGCCCCGGTTGGACTCGGTGATGAGCGTGTTGCCGTTTCCCAGCCGCTGGCAGCTGCCGCGGGTGGCGGAGAAGAACTCCCGGCCGTTGCGGTAGCGCCAGAGCGGCCGTAGTGCGAGCGGGTCGAGCTCCAGCACCTCGCTCTCCTGGGTGCCGTTGTCGAACACCAGCAGATGGCCGTTCGGTAGCAAGGTGGGATGGTGCTGGTAGGCGAGGTTGCCCGGGCCCCAGAGCCAGAGGATTCGGCTGCTGGTGGGGTCGAGGATCAGGAGCGTGGAGAGGTTGCGCAGGGAGACCAGCAGATTGCCCGCGGCGAAGATCGGCGAGCGGGAAGCGAGCGAGCCGTCCAGCACTTGCACCTCGTTGGCGTGCAGCAGGTCGAGCACCGGCTCGGCGCCGGTTTCCCCCGCCTCGGGAGGCAGGTCCGATACGGCGGGGATCAGGAAACGGAAGGGCGAGGCGAGCAGCGGGCGGAGCAGGGAGATCTCCGCGAGCTTCTTGCCGCTCTCACCGTCGACCACCACCAGCAGGTCTTCGTAGATCCGCTGCGTGGGATGGAGCTCCGGGAAGCGGCCGGGCCGTCGGCCCAGAGCCCAGATCCTGCCGTCAGGAGCCCGGAAAAAGCTGTGATGCACCTCGAAGTCGAAATTCCAGAGGGGGTGGGAATCTCGATCCACCTTCGCCAGCCCGCGATCCTGGACCAAGCCGATCACGCTGCCGTCCTCGAGGAGCTCGCAATGGTCCACCCCGCGCTGGGCGAAGCGCCAGCGGTGGACGATCTTGCCCTCCATGTCGAGCAGCAGGGCGGACTTGAGGTCCCGCGAGCAGTAGAGGTTGAGGCCGGGAGAGGTCTTCTGAGCGATATTGAGGATTACGCCCTGGCGGTCTTTCTGCGGGTCCACCGTGCCGTCCACGTAAGCGAGGGCGGCGATCGCCCGGCGGTTGGTCGCTTCGCTGTGGAGAGTGCGACGTTCCTGGCGGGCGGGTGAGGGGGTCTGGCCGGGCTCGGGGCTGGCCGTGCCAGGCTTGGCGGCGAACTCTCTTCCCAGGAAGAAAGCGATCGGGAGGAGCAGCAGGACGGCGGCGGGGAGCAGGCGCTTCACGTGCCTGAGGCTATCCCAGCGGTGGCCCCAAAAGCGAAAGGCGGCCCTCCGAGGAGAGCCGCCTCTGCTTTGCCCTCAGCCTGGGCTCGAGCCTAGCGGTAGGACTCGAACTCGTCGAGGTGGTAGGCGCCCGTGGTGCCGGCGTCGATACCGTTCACCGCGCCCAGACGCACGCGGCGAATCGAGAGGGTGTCGTTCGTGAGGTTGTTCACCTCGACCACCGGGTTGTTGCCACCGAAGCGGGTGAGGCGGCAGAAGCCGGTGCCGTTGCCGGCAGCCCACTCGATCTGGACCTGACGGGGAACCACGGTGCCGTTCTGGTCGATGGTGATCAAGGTGGTGCGGGCGTAGGTGCCGTCGTTACGGCGGCACGCGGCGCGGATCCGGTTGGTGCCGCCGGCCAGCTGGTACATGTCGACGCGGAACACCGCGACGCCATCGCCCGGGTTGTGGCCGGAGAAGATCGTGTGCGAGGCCTGGGAGCCGCCCGAGCTGAAGGTGTTGGCGTTCATCCAGAACAGGGCCCGGTAGGTGCCCTCGTTGTTGGTGCTGTTGTCCTGGACATAAGCCGGGCCACCCGCCGCGCCGTTGAGCGCCACATTGAGCTTGAAGTTGGTGCCATCCAGCCCAGGGCTCGTCACGCTGAGGGTCGCGGCACCGAAGGCGGACACCGCAAAGATCGCGCAGGTTGCCGCAAATCCCATCCAAGTCGACCTTCTCATCTCTACCTCCAGAGTCAGATGGGCCTGCCGATCAGGGTACAGGCCGCATGTTCTTGGATCATTCTCAAAAGTCTAACCCAATCGCGCTCACGGTTCAAGCCCCGTTTGCAAACGCTCGAGCGGCTCTAGGCCTGCGCGTCGGAGAAACTTCTGGTCGACTTTAGCACGAAGTGCGGAGTTGTGGGCACGCCCTCTCTGCAAGTTTTTTTCTCCAGCGCGCAAGCATCGGCCGTCGGTTTGCCTCTACCTAGGACGATGCTGGCCAAGACACTCGCAGCGACGCCCTGGGGAATGGATGCAAGACCGGTCGAGGTCGAGGTGGATGTACGCCTGGGCCTGCCACAGATGCAGATCGTCGGGCTCGCCGACGCCGCGGTTCGCGAGAGCCGTGAGAGGGTGAGGGCGGCGCTGCGCCACAGCGGCTTCGAGGTGCCGCCGCGCTCGATCGTGATCAGCCTGGCGCCCGCCGACCTGAGAAAGGAGGGCAACCACCTCGACCTGGCCATCGCCCTCGCGCTGCTCGCGGCCCTCGAGCAACTGCCCGCCGAAGCCCTGACGGGCCGCCTGATTCTCGGCGAGCTGGGTCTCGACGGCTCGATCCGGCCGGTGCGAGGAGCCCTCGCCTTCGCCGATCTCGCCGCCCAGCTCGGGGTCGCGGAAGTGGTGCTGCCGAGCGCCGTGGCCGAGCAGGCCACGCTGCGGGCCGGGCCGCGGGTGATCGGCGTGCGCAACCTGGCCGAGGCGGTGGCTCACCTCGCCGGCGAGCAGCCGCTTTCGGCCCTGAGAGCGAGCGTCGAGGGTTTCGGGCTGCCTAGCCGCTCTGCGGACCTGGCGGACGTCTGTGGACAAGGCTTCGCCAAACGGGCGCTCGAGATCGCCGCCGCCGGCGGCCACAACCTGCTCCTGATCGGCCCGCCCGGCTCGGGCAAGACGATGCTGGCGCGCCGGCTGCCGGGGCTCTTGCCGCCGCTGTCGCTGGAAGAAGCCGTGGAGGTGACCAAGCTCCATGCCCTGGCGAGCGACGAGCCGCTGTCGACGCTGATCGTCGAGCGGCCGTTTCGCAGCCCGCATTCGGGCACCAGCGCGGCCGGGCTGATCGGCGGCGGCAGCGACCCTCGCCCCGGGGAGGTGAGCCTCGCTCATCGGGGAGTGCTTTTCCTGGATGAGCTGCCGGAGTTCCGTCGCGACGCCCTCGAGGCTCTCCGCCAGCCCCTCGAGGATGGCGAAGTGCTGGTGGCCCGGGCTCGGGCACGGATTCGCTTCCCTGCGCGCTTCTCGCTGGTGTGTGCCTTCAACCCCTGCCCCTGCGGCCATCTGGGGGATCCACGGATCGCCTGCACCTGCTCGGCCGGCGCGATCGAGCGCTACCGTTCCCGGGTGAGCGGCCCGCTGCTCGATCGCATCGACCTCCACGTCGAAGTGCCGCGGCTGCCCTTGCCGGAGCTCCAGGGTCCGCCGGGAGAAAGCTCGGCCGTGGTGCGCGAGCGGGTGGCCCTGGCCCGCAGGCGCCAGAGCGAGCGTTGCGAGCTGGGCTCGCCGCCGCCGCTCAACGCGACGTTGTCCGGCGCGGCGGCGAAGCGGGTCTGTGCCCTGGACGGGCGCGGCCAGGCGCTTCTCGAGAGGGCCTACGAGAAGCTGGGGCTCTCGGCCCGAGCTCTCGACCGCGTGCTCAAGGTGGCCCGCACTATCGCCGACCTCGCGGGCGCCGAGCGGATCGAGCCGGCGCATCTGGCGGAGGCGATCCAGTTCCGCAGCCTGGATCGCCGTTCCGGTTGAGGAGGGGCCGGCGAAGGAGAGAGCCGCCGGGAGCCGTGGCAGCTTCGCAGCCAGCTTGGAGGGCGATAGACTCGACGTCGTGAATCTGCCTCTCGAGGGAGGAGCCTTGAGCGAAGAAGGGACAAGCCCTCCAGCGGGCGCCGAGCCTGCGGAGCCCGACCTGGAGCAGCTCGCGCATCCCAAAGGCACCCTGGCGATCGTCCTGCTCTACGCGGCGTTGTTCGCGGCCGGCTGGCTCGCGTTCTATTTCCTGGTCTTCCTGCCACGGGGAGCACCCCACCCTTGAGCCGGCGATCGAGACGGAGGCGCCTCGAGCCTCTTGCAGGCGGCGAGGTTTCGGCTGAGGAGCTGATCGGATGAAGGTCCACCTCTACGAGCGAATCTGGATGTGGCTCGCCGCGGCGATGATCCTGGGCTTCGTGTCGGCGGTGGTCTTCGCCGCCGGCAGCCACGCGATCCACCCGCCCAGCCACATGGAGACCGTGGACCCCACCCAGGTGCGGATTCGCGGCGAATTCACCGAGCCCCGCGTGGAGCAGCGGGCGGATGGCTCGGTTCTGGTGGTGGGTCTCGCCGAGATGTTCACCTTCCGGCCCAACACTCTGCGCGTGCCCGCCGGGCGCCCGGTGACTTTCCGCTTGACCAGCCCGGACGTGATCCACGGCTTCGAGATCGTGGGCACCAACGTCAACGCCACGGTCGTGCCGGGCTACATCTCGCAGACCACCGTCACCTTCGACCGGCCGGGCGAGTATCTGATCGTCTGCAACGAGTACTGCGGCCTGGCCCACCACCTCATGCAAGGACGCCTGATCGTCGAGGGAGGGGCGCGGTGAGCAAGGCCTATCGACTGGAGATCAGCCATTTCGCGGTGGCGATCGCCGCCTTCGCCGTGGGCGCCGTGATGGCCCTGTTGCAGGCGCTGTCGCGAGCCGAGGTGGCAGTGCCGTTCCGTTCGGAGAAGATGTACTACCTCTCCGTCACCGCCCACGGCGTGCTGATGGCCCTGGTGTTCACCACCTTCTTCATCATGGGGCTCGGCTACGTGGTGGCCCGCAGCACGCTGGGCAAGCTCCGCGGCGAAGGACTCGCCTGGATCTCCTTCTGGGTGGCCCTGGCCGGCACAGTAATGAATGCCGGCGCGATCCTCTCGGGCTCGAGCACGGTGCTCTACACCTTTTATCCACCTCTCCAGGCCCATTGGACGTTCTATGTCGGCGCCACGCTCTTGATCGTGGGCTCCTGGGGCTTCTCGGCGGTGCTGCTCGCGAGCTACCTCGGCTGGCGGCGGGAGCACCGCGGCCAGCCGGTGCCCTTGCCGCTCCACGGCATGCTCGCCACGGTGCTGATCTGGTTGATCGCCACCTCCGGGCTGGCCGTCGAGGTGGTGGGGATGCTGGTGCCGTGGTCCCTCGGCCTGATCGACAAGGTGGACCCGGTGGTGGCCCGCACCTGGTTCTGGTGGTTCGGCCACCCTCTGACCTACTTCTGGCTGGTGCCGGCCTATGTGGTCTGGTACACCGTGGTGCCGCGGGCGGTGGGTGGGCGGCTGTTCAGCGACAAGCTCACCCGGCTGGTGTTCGTGATGTTCGTCCTCTTCTCGACTCCGGTGGGCTTCCACCACCAGTTCTCGGACCCCGGGATCTCGGCTTCCTGGAAGCTGCTGCACACGCTCACCACCTACGCCATCCTCTTCCCCAGCCTGGTCACCGCCTTCACCGTCACCGCATCGCTCGAAACCGCCGGCCGCCTGCGCGGCGCCCGCGGCTGGTTCGACTGGCTGGGCAAGCTGCCCTGGGGGGATCCGCTCTTCGCCAGCGTGGCGCTGTCGATGGTGACCTTCATGCTGGGCGGCTTCGGCGGGGCGATCAACGCGGCCTACGCCATGAACACCCTGGTGCACAACACGGCCTGGATCCAGGGCCATTTCCATCTGACAGTGGGCACGGCCGTGGCGCTCACTTTCATGGGCGCGAGCTATTGGCTGCTGCCGCGGCTGCTCGGCCGCGAGGTGAGACCTCGCCGGCTGGCGACCTGGCAGCCCTACCTCTGGTTCGTGGGCATGATGCTGTTCTCGATTCCCAACCACATCAACGGCATCCTGGGCATGCCCCGCCGGGTGTACTCGGCCGGCTTCCAGGGCTCGCCGGTGGCCGCCAGCTGGCAGGGCTTGACCGCTATCTCGGCCGTGGGCGGGGCGATCCTCTTCCTGAGCTCCGCTTTCTTCGTCATCGTGGTGGTGGGCACCGTGCTCTACGGCCGGCAAATGCCTGCGCCGGCGATCGAGTTCTCGGTTCCCCTCGAGCCCGCCGAAGGAGGCGGCGTCTGGGACCGCTTCGGGCTCTGGACGGCCGTGGCCGTGGGCCTGGTGATCCTCGCCTACGCCGTTCCGATCGCCCATCTCTACGGCATGCATCGCTTCCCCTCTCCGGCCTTCAAGCCCTGGTAGCCACTCGCGATGGCCTTCTCCGAAGAGCAGAGCGGATGGCTCGCCGGGGCGCACGAGCTGATGCTCGAGATCTCCGGCAACGGCACCGCTTTCATCCTGCTTGGCCCCAGCTGGCTGGTCTCGGGCCTGCAGCTGGGGCGGGACTATCCGGACGTGGAGTCGCCCGGTTGTCTGGACCTTCTCGCCTTGCGCAAATGGGACGCCCTCGAGGGTCTGCTGCAGGCGATCGAGACCCTGGAAGGGGAGCTCGACCCGCCGAGCCCGATTCCGGTGATCGGACCGATGCGGGCCGGCCAAGGGCCGTTCTCCTTTCGCTTCGGATGGGGCAGGGTGCGGGTGTTTTCCAGTCTGCCCGGCCTCGGGGACTACGAGAAACTTTATGTCGATACAGTATTTGTGGACTGGGATGGCGTTTCGATTCCGATGCTAGGAACTCCGAAACGCTCGCTCGAGAGGCCATGATCGGGCCTTCTGATGGATCGAAGCGAGAATTCCTCGGCATTTTCCGGCATCCGCTTCACCTGGGCGATGGCGAGAGCGGAAAAAAAGGCCCATCGAGCGCTGCTTTGTCAGTGGCTGGAACTTTGATGCAGAAAGCAGTTGACATCCGTCCTCACGTCACTAGAATTACCAGGTTTCCTCCGAACGCACCCCGGAGACAGGGACACCGCGAATAGCGAGATGCGCGACCGGTATCACACGATCATTCTCGTTCCGCACTCCCGTGCGAAGCTGAGAAAGTGGCAGGTGACGCCCCGCCAGCTGCGTCTGGCCCTGGCGGCCGCCGCGGTGGTCACGCTCGGAGCCGGGATCGCCTGCTGGTTCGCCCTGGCGAGCGCGGTGGACCAGAGCGAAGTAGCTCGCCTCAAGCGCGAGAACCAGGCCCTCCGGCAATTGAACCAGACCTTCGAAGGCGGCCTCGAGAAGCTGCAGAAGCAGCTCAGCACCTACGAGGACCGCACCCGCAAGCTGGCCATCGTGGCGGGGATCGAAACCGAAGGGACTCCCCCGAGCGCCGGCATCGGCGGCGCCCTCGCCGGCTCGCAGGATCCGGTGGAAGCCCATCTCCAATCCCTCGAAGCCCGTTCGCTCGAAGTGGGCGAGAACTTGATCCAGCTCGAGAACCGCTTCGAAGAACGCTCTCGCATCGTCTCCTCCACCCCCACCATCGCTCCCGTCAAGGGCATCTACACCAGCGGCTTCGGCCTCCGTCGCGATCCGGTGAACGGCCGGCCGGAGTTCCACCCCGGTCTGGACATCGCCGCTCCGGCGGGCTACCCGGTGCGGGCCTCTGCGGACGGTGTGGTGCTGCGAGCGGGCTTGAACGGCGGCCTCGGCCGCTCGGCCGCCCTCTCCCACGGCTTCGGCTACGGCACGGTGTACGGCCATATGTCGCGCCTGGCGGTGCAGCCGGGCCAGCGGATCCACCGCGGCGATGTGCTGGGTTATGTGGGCAATACCGGTCATGCCACCGGCTACCACCTGCACTACGAGGTGCACGTGGACGGCAAGGCGGTGGACCCGGTGCGCTTCATCCTCGAGCATCCCGAGCCCTGAACGGGCAAGAACTCCCCGATCTCGAGCTGCGTTGAGAGGCCAGGCCCGCGGGCCGGCCTGTCCGCCGTCTATCTCGCCTAGTTGACTCGCGCTCCCAGCACCGCTTCGGCGGTCTCGGCAGCGTTGCGGGCGGCTCCCAGGGTGAGGTTGTCCATCACCGCCCACAGCCAGTAGGCGCCGGGGCGACCGGCCGAACGGACCTCGGCGGCGAGGATCTCCTCGGCGACCGCCGCCTCGACCGGCCCGGGCTCGTCGCCGGGTTCGGTGAAGGCCGCCTGGGCGCCGGCCTCGAGCGCCCGGTTGAGGGCGACGGCCCCGGGGTCCGGCGCCACCTCGACGTACACCGAGGCGGCGACGCCGTGGAAGATGCCGCCCTGGAGCAGCTGAGCGGAGAGCCGGAGCTCGGGCTTGGCCAGCACGGCGGCGAGAGTCTCGGTGAGGTCCGAGAAGCCGGGCGCCGGGTAGGTGTTGAAGGCGAGCTGGCGGCCGAAGATCTCCTGGGGCCGTTCCTGATTGAAGGTGAGGATGGCCCGAGTCTGCTCGAAGAGCTCGTCGAGCCCCTCCTGGCCGAAGATCGAGGCGGGCTGGAGCACGGTGGCCGTAGCGATGCGCAGGCCGAGGTGAGTGAGGGGAGCGAGCAGGCGGGCGAGGATCACCACGGCCGGATGGGGGGAGACCAACACGCCACCGCCGGCGGCATCTCGGGAGTTGACGCCGGCCACGATCGGCTGGCCATCCGAGAGGCCGGCTTCGGGAGAGACCACCACCACGCTGAGCTCGGCCGGCAAGGTCTCGAGCAGGGGTCGCCAGCTCGCGGCCTTGCCGCAGAGGAAGACCAGCTGGAAGTCGTCGAGGTCTCCGGGCTCGCAGCGCTGGACCACGGCGGCGGCGCCCCTCTTCTCGGTCAAGGTCCCTACTTCGTCTTCGTCGCTGGCGAAGAGCTCGAAGTCGCCGAACATGCCACCCCGGCGCTCGAGCTCTTGCCGTAGCTCCTGGCCGATCAGGCTGGCCGGGTTGACCACGGCGATCTTGTTCACGGGATCTCCTCTTCGGGGTCCTGGGCCGGGCCGAGCGGCGTGGCCGCCGGCTCACCGCTCCTCGGGCGCAGGCGCCCGACCAGCCAGGACAACGGGCCCGAGGCGGTGTAGATCACGGCGACGGTGAGAAAAAAGGCCGGCGGGTAGATGGCGACGGTGAGCACCAGAGCCGCTGCGATCAGCAGCATGCGGTAGCTCCAGCGCTGGCGCAGGTTGATCTGCTTGAAGCTGACGTAACGGAAGGTGGAAACCATCAGGCTGCCCACCAGGATCAGCGAGGCGGCGAGGAAGAAGCGTATCGGCGTCTGGGCGCGGAGGTCTTTGGCGAAGAAGAGCAACGAGCAGATGGCCCCGGCGGCAGCTGGCGACGGCAGGCCGACGAAGAAGCGCGAGTCGACCACCTTGGTCTGGACGTTGAAGCGGGCCAGCCGGACGGCGGCGCAGACCAGGTAGAAGAGGGGGATCAACCAGCCCAGCCGGCCGAGCCCGCTCACTCCCCAGAAGCGCAGCTCGCGCAGACCCCAGAGGTAGGAGAGCAGGGCCGGGGCGGCGCCAAAGGTGAACAGGTCGGCGAGGGAGTCGTACTCGCGGCCGAACTCGCTCTCGGTACCGGTCAGGCGGGCCAGTCGACCGTCGAAAGCGTCGAGGATTCCCGCCACGAACACCAGCACGGTGGCAGTTCGGAAGGCACCGTCCAAGCCGAGGATGATGCTCGCGAAGCCGAGCAGCAGATTGCCGGTGGTGAACAGGCTGGGCAGCAGGTAGGCGCCGCGTCGCAGGCGGCGCTCGACCGAGCGGGAACGGCGCTTCCGGGCCACGGACTACCGAGCTTTCCGGGCGATCGGCGTCGCTCCGGTCCGGACGCGGTCGCCCGCCTGGACCAGGACTTCGTAACTCGCCGGAACGAAAACATCCACCCGCGAACCGAACTTGATCACACCCATCAGCTGGCCCCGGTCGATCTGATCTCCGGCTCGAAGGTAGCACACCACGCGGCGGGCGACGAGACCGACGATCTGGAGCACGGCCACGCGATCGCCGTCGGCCCGCTCGAAGACGGCCAGGTGCTGTTCGTTGATGTCGCCGGCGTTGGGGTCCCAGGCCGGGCGCTTCTCCCCGGGCCGAGGCTTGGACAGGAGCACCTTGCCACTGACTGGAGCCTTCTGGACGTGGACGTCGAAAACGGAAAGGAAGGTGGCCACGCGCTGGTAAGCCCCCGGGCCGAGCTCGGGCAGCTCCACGGTCTCCACCCGGAGCACCTTGCCGTCCGCTGCCGAGAGCACGTGAGAGTCGTCGCCCGAGAAGCTGCGCCGGGGGTTGCGAAAGAAGAGCAGCACGAGCAAGCCGAGCAGCAGAGAACCGAAGCACCAGCCGAGCTGGCCGAGGCCCGCGAGGACCAGGCTCAGCACGACGAAAGGCAGGACGAAAGGCCAGGCCTCACGAGCGAACGTCATGGGGCGGCATCTTAGCAGTCAGTCAGGCGGGGGAGGGGGGGATCGGGGCGCCATCCGGTGCGGCGGCCCGGAGGGGCCGCCGCCGGAAGGTACCTAGCTCGCGAGCAGGGAGCGTCAGTGGGTCAACGCCAGGCGGGAGCCCTCATAGGCCCTGGCCAGGGTTGCCATCCTGTCTTTCAGCATGAGTTTGTGGAGTTTGAGCTGCTTCTGTTCGCTCTCGTCTTGCTCGGAGGGGAAGGATTTGTGCAGGAGTTCGGTCAGCCGCCTCTCGCATTGCTGATGTTCTTCGAAGAGGCGGCGAAACTCAGGATCTGCTTGGACCAACTCCTCCTTGAGCGCTTCATAGCTCGCCATCGTCAACACGCTCCTCTCCTGAAACTCTGCCCTCGCAGAGACGCGACGGCAGAGAAGGGTAGCCGTTCTCGGGGGCCATGATCCTGCGGTGGGACATACGAGATGGAAAAGACGTTACCACCCCGTGACAGGAGGATCAACCAGGGAACTCCTTCCCAGGCTCCCTGGGCTCGCCAGAGGGTCTGTAGTACCATCGCGATCGATTGCGCTCACGATCGACATCGGGCTCAAGGGTCGGGTAGCTCGACCGGCAAGGAGGCTCCAGCCATGAGGCGACCGAGGCTGTTGATTGCTCTCGGGATCGTTGTGATGGGTCTGATCACCTACTGGCAGACCCGCTCGGTCAACCCGGTCACCGGCAAGGTGCAGCACATCGCGTTGACCACTGACCAGGAGATTGCCCTCGGCCTGCAGTCCGCGCCGGGGATGGCCCAGCAATTCGGCGGCCTCGACCCGGACGACCGCGCCCAGGCCTTCGTCACGGCCCTGGGCACGAAGCTGGTGCGCTCCACCGTGGCGAGCAGCACGCCCTACCAGTTCTCCTTCCACGTGCTGGCCGACGATGCCACGGTCAACGCCTTCGCCCTGCCGGGAGGGCCGGTCTTCATCACTCACGCCCTGCTCGCGCGCCTCGAGAACGAGGCCCAGGTGGCCGGGGTGCTGGGCCACGAGATCGGCCACGTGATCGGCCGCCACTCGGCGCAGCAGATCGCCAAGAGCAACCTGGCCGAGAGCCTGGTGAGGGCCATCGGAGTGGCCGCCTCGGACGATCAGGGGAACGGCCGAGGCGCGGCGGCCCTCGCCGGTGCGATCGCCCAGATGGTGCAGATGAAGTACGGCCGGCAGGACGAGCTCGAAAGCGACACCATCGGCGTCAAGCTGATGTCGGACTCGGGCTACGACCCGCGCGCGATGGTGCGGGTGATGGACATCCTCCGGGAGGCCACCGGAGGCGGCCAGCGCCAGCCTGAATTCATGAGCACTCACCCGGACCCCGGCAACCGCCAGGAGCTGATCGAGGCCACCATCGAGAAGCTCTTCCCGGGTGGCGTGCCCTCGAACCTGACGCTGGGCCAGGTTTTCCAGGGCAGCTGAACTCGGCTCTGGCTTGGCCATGCCCGCTCAGCCGTCGCTGGTGAAGCCGGACGCGGAGACTGTGCGCAGCTCCCGCGGCCCGGGCTGGTGGCCGCTCGCCAACCTCACGCGCCTGCGCGCCTATCCGCGGCTGCAGCCCATCGCCGGCGCCTGGCTGGTCTCGGTGCTGCTGTCGCTCCTCACCAGCTTCGCCAACGTGCACCTGGGCTGGAACGGCATCCCGCTCCACCTGGGCCCCCTGACGCTCGACCTCACCATCTACCCGCCGCTGGTCTTCTCGGTCCTGGCCGCGGCCTGGCTGGGCCCGGGCTGGGGTTTGATCCCGATCTACCTGGCCAACCTCACCAGCGCGATCGCGAGCGGCATGAGCCTGCCCCTCGCCGCCTTGTTCGCCCTGGCCGGCGTGGTGGAGACCGGGATGCTGTGGGGCTCGATGGTGATCTTTCAGATCGAGCCGGACCTGCCCCGTTGGCGGGATCTCGGCCTCTTCCTCCTCGCCTCGCTCGCCGCGGTGGCTGCGAGCTCGCTCGCGGCCATCACCTGGAGTGCCGCCCACGCCTTGCCGCCGCGGGAAGCCCAGAGCATCTGGCGCGGCTGGCTGGTGGGGGATCTGTTCTTGATCGTGGTGGTGGTGGCGCCGCTGCTCTATCTGGCCGGCCCGCGGATTCGCCCCTGGGTGCAGCGCCACTTCCCGGACCGTCCCCGCTACGAGTTCAGCTACGCCTCGAGCGTGGCGGCCCTGGTGGCTTCGCTGGCGATCCTGGGAGTGCTGGTCTTCATCGGTGTGCTGCAGCTGGCGAGTTCGATCCAGGTGGAGGCGCGGGAGATCGCCAGTTCGAGCGTGCTGCACCAGCTCTCGGAGATCGTCTTCGTGCTCGCCCTGCTCACCGTGGCTCTGGTGGTGGCGACCGGGCTCTTCGGCTACGCGCTGGCCCATCTCGGCGAGCAGCAGCGGCGCGAGGCGGTGCACGATGGCCTGACCGGCCTGCTCAACCGCCGCGCCTTCCCGGACCTCTTCCGCCTGGAATCCGAGCGCAGCCGCCGCCTGGGCAAGGGCATCGGGCTGCTCTTCCTGGATCTCGACTACTTCAAGGAAGTCAACGACCGCTACGGGCACGATGCCGGAGATCGGGTGCTGGTGAGCGTCTCCGAGGTGATCCGCCACACGCTGCGGGAGACCGACCACGTCTTCCGCTGGGGCGGCGAGGAGTTCATCGCCCTCTTGCCCCACACTTCGAGCCAGGAGCTTCCAGGCGTGGCCGAACGGGTGCGCGGCGCTCTTGCCGAGCGCCTGCTGCCGATCACCGAGGGCGGCCCGGCGGTGCGGGTGACGGCGTCCATCGGAGCCACCGCCAGCGACTCTCTTCCGGCCGACGCCGAGGCGCTGATCACGGCCGCCGACCGGGCCTGCTATGAGGCGAAGGACCGGGGGCGCAACTCGGTGCAGGTGGTGGCCGGGCCGGGCGAGGCGGCTGCCTAGAGGCGGCTGGCTCAGCCCGCTCCGCGCAGGGCCTCGAGCTCCTGGTAGAAGCCGGTGATGATGGCTTCCGGGTCCGGCACCAGGCCGGCGTCGCTCGCCAGGCCGAGGCGGATCTCCCCGGCGTAGGAGAGGATGCTGATTCCCAGGCTCACCCTCCCGGCCTGGGGCACCCAGAAGAAGATCCCGGAAAGGCGCTTGCCGCCGAGGAAGAGATGGTGGCTGGGGCCGGGCACGCTGGTCATCACCGCGGTCGCCTTGGTGGCGATCAGCCGCACCACCGCCCGCTGCAGGGCGAGCGGCGACAGGCCGAGGCCGCGCAGGATCTGGAAGGCCGCCACCGGCTCGGCCGAGCGCTTGAGCGCGCGCATCCGCCGGCGCAGCTCGGCCAGGCGGGCCACCGGATCCCGCATGCCCACCGGCAGGGAGAGGAAGATCAGGCCGAACTGGTTGCCGAGGTCTCCCATCCTCTCGAGCGGTCGCAGGTTCACCGGCACGGCCGCCCGGAAGTTCAGGCCCTCGGCCCTCTTGCCGTGGGATTCGAGGTAGCGCCCGAGGCCGCCGGCCATCGAGGAAAGCAGCACATCGTTCAGATTGCAGCCCAGCCGCCCGGCGATCTCGCGCATCTCCTCGACCGGCAACGGGTCCGACCAGGTGGCGCGCTTGGCCTTGCCGAGGGCGCCCCGGAAGGGCGTGCGTGGGTCGGGTGGGCGGAAGGTCAATCGGCCAGCGGCGCCGATCGAGGCCAGGCCTTTGAGCACGGGGTTCGCCGCCTTGAGGGCCTCCACCGGGTTGAGCAGCAGCTTCATGCCCTCGGGCATCAGTTCCTCGGCGTGGCGACGCACCTTGGCGATCGCTCCAGGATGGCCGGTGAACAGGGCGCTGAAGGGATTGGTGCTGTCCTCGCCGGTGTTCCGGTGCGGCCACTCCGGAGTGGTCTCCGCCAGCGAGAGCAGCACCAGCACCAGGGCGATGCCGTCGCCGATGGCGTGGTGGATCCGGCCCATCAGGGCCGAGCCGCCGCGGTAGTTGTCGATCAGGTGGAAGCACCAGAGCGGGCGGTCCGTTTCCAGTGGCCGGCTCATCAGCTCGGAAACCAGCGCCCTGAGAGCGTCGTCGTCTCCCGGCTCGGGGAGAGTGTGCCGCTCCAGGTGCCGGCTCACGTCGAAGGCGGGATCCTCCTCCCAGAACAGCCGGCCGGTGGTGTAGGAGCCCACGACTCGCTGGCGGAAGCGCGGGATGGTCGCCAGGCGCTCGTGCATCACCGCCAGGAGGCGATCCGCCGGCAGCGGCTCGTCGAAGGTGAGCACGCCGGTGATCATCATCAGGTTGGTGGGATCGTCCATCCGCAACCAGGCGAGGTCCACCGGTGAAAGGCGGTGGCGGGCGGCCCCGGAGGCCGGGAGCGCGGCGGGAGGCTTGGAATCCTCGGGCATTGATCGAAGTCTACACCCGGCGCAGCGGAGCGAGCAGGCTCGCTGGCCTCCGGCGCCCTCGCTTCGCGCGTTTGACCACCAGGGGAGGACTGCCACCGGCAGCCGAGAAAGGAGAGCGCCCATGGCCCTGGGGTGGTACGAGCTCAACAAGAGCAACGACGGTCGCTACAAATTCGTGCTGAAGGCCGCCAACTCGGAGGTCATCCTCAGCAGCCAGATGTACCAGGCGAAGGACTCGGCCCGAAACGGCATCGCCTCGGTGCAGACGAACTGCCCTCTCGACGAGCGGTACAACCGCCAGAACTCTTCCGACGAAAGGTTCTACTTCACCCTCGAGGCCGCCAACTACCAGGTGATCGGCACCAGCCAGATGTACACCACCTCCCAGAGCCGCGACAAAGGCATCGAGTCGGTGAAGGCGAACGGCGTCTCGGCCGAGGTGAGAGACCGAACCGGCGAGTAGGAAGTGCGCCCTCAGGGGCCGGCCGCCGGCCGAGCAGCGCGGCGCGTCACCCCGATCGCCAGCAGCAGGGCCAGGGCGAGGATGCCCGCCGCCAGGTAGAACGGCGCTCCGGGAACCCCGGGGGCGCTCTCTGAGCCCAGGAACCTCGAGAAGGTGAGGGTGAAGAGCCCCGGGCCGAGGAGACCGGTGATGCCCACGATGCTGGCGTTCGCCCCCTGCAGCTGACCCTGCTCGGAGGGGCTGACGTGGCGGGTCATCAAAGCCTGGGCGGCTGGCCCGAAGAAGCCCATGAGGGCGAAGACCGGCAGGCTGGCGAGCATCCAGCCACCGGTCGACGCCAGGGCGAAGCAGAGGAAACCCAGGCAGCCGCAGACCAGGCCGGTGAAGAGCGTGGGCCGCTCGCCCAGGCGCTCCACCGCCCGCCGCACCACGAAGCCCTGCACCAGGATGAACGAGACCCCCACCAGCGCCAGGCACAGCCCTACATCCCGCTCGGTCCAGTGGTAGCGGTACCCGGCGTAGAGCACGAAGACGCTGGGGAGCACGTGGTGCGCCAGGTTGAAGAGGAAGCTCACGCCGGCCAGGCCGCCGAGCTCGGGATGGGAGGCGAGCAGCCGAAGCGAACCCAGCGAATTGGCTCGCCGCCAGGAGAAGGCCTCGCGGCGCTCCCGCGGCAGGGATTCGGGGAGCACCAGCAGGCCATAGAGGGCGTTCGCGAGGCTGAGGCCGGCCGAGACCCAGAAGGGTAGCCGCGGGCCGACGGCGCCCAGGATCCCGCCCAGCGCCGGGCCGGTGACGAAGCCCAGGCCGAAGGCCGCCCCCGCCAGCCCGTAGCTGGCCGCGCGTTTCTCGGGCGGCGTGACGTCGGCGATGTAGGCGTTGGCGGTGGCGAAGCTCGCCGCCGTCACCCCGGAGATCAGCCTGCCTACGAACAGCCAGGCGAGGTTGGGGGCGAGGGCCATCAGCACGTAGTCCAGGCCCAGGCCGGCGAGGGAGAGCAGCAGCACCGGGCGGCGCCCGAAGCGGTCGGACAGCGCTCCCAGCAATGGCGCCGCCAGGAACTGCATCAACGCCCAGGCGGTGCCGAAGAGGCCGTAGAGCCGGGCGGCGCGGGCGGTGTCGCCGCCCACGAAGCTCTCCACCAGCTTCGGCAGCACCGGCAAGATGATGCCGAAGGCGAGCACGTCGAGCACCATGGTGACGAAGATGAACGCCACCGCCGCGCGGCGCGGCGGGCTCGGGCCTGCGGGAGCCGAGGCGAGCTCAGCCACGGGCCTCGAAACGCTCCCGGTTGCGCCGCTCGAGCTCCTCTTCGGAGACGTCCTCGATGTGGGTGGCGATCCACCACTGATTGCCGGCCGGGTCGTCCACGGCGCCGTGGCGGTCGCCGTAGAACATGTCGGTCGGTGGCATCACGGGGATACCGCCGGCCGCGAGCGCACGCTGGTACACCGCGTCGACATCGCCCACATAGACGTAGAGCATGGCCTGGCGGGCCTGCCACTCCCTGCTCGCACGGCCGAGCATCACCGGTGAGCCGCCGAGCCTCACCTCGGCGTGGAGCACCCGGCCGTCCGGCCCCTCGGAGCGCCGCACCCGTTCGGTGTCGAACGACTTCTCCAGGAACTCGAGCACCCGGTCCACATCCGGCACCACCAGGTAGGGGCTCACCGCCGGATAGCCTCGGGGAATGGGGGCGACTGCCGGCTTCTGGGTTTCGACGCTCATGGCTGTGTCTCCTTGGCTGGGTAGCCGTCCGCGCTGCCCGGAAGGGGGCAGTCCCGAGAGCCTAGGCGGCCCCAACCAGGGCTGGCTTGGAAAAATCGGCACCCGCAGGGTGTTGGCTGCAAGCGCCCTCAATCCAGGATCGGCAAGTGGTTCAGATGCTGGCCCCGGCTGGCCAGGTAAGCCCGGGGGGCCAGGCCGGAGAAGGCCCGGAAGTCGCGAATCAGATGGGCCTGGTCGTAGTAGCCGCAGTCGAGGGCCAGCCGCGCCCAGTCGATCACCGGCCGGCCCCAGGCCAGGGCGAGCGCTGCCTGGAACCGCCGCACGCGGCAATAGGCTTTGGGGCCGAGGCCCACCTCCTGGCGGAACAGCTCGAGAAAGCGCCGGGGGGAGAGGCCCACGCCGCGCACCAGCCGGGCCACCGTGGCGGTGGCCGGGGCGCGAGAGAGTCCGGCCAGAGCGAAAGCCACGGCCGGATGGCGCGCGAGCGGCCTCTTGACGGCCGTGCACAGGGCCTGCTCGAGGATTTCGATCGCCGCCTGGGGAGACCTCGCTGCCAGCAATCGGCTGCGCAGCTCGTTCGCCCGGCTCTCGCCCCAGAGCTCCTCGAGGGAAAGATGGTGGCCGGCCAACTCGTCCGCCGCCACGCCGAAGAAGGGAAAGGCGCCGCCGGGGTGGAAATGCGCACCGGCCACGAACTCCTGCTCGGCGGTGTCGATCACGAAGTGCTGGCGAAGCTCGGAGTCCACCGAAGAGCCCCGGGTGAGAAGCGGCTCACCTTGATGCCCCCGCGGCCAGACTCGCGTCTCGTCCTCCGCCAGGTTCACCACCAGCGCCATCCGGCCCGAAGGCAAGATGCGCTCGAAAGCGTGCTCCTGCCGGTAGCCGCGGTAGTACCAGATCACCTCCACGAACTCGCCCAGCGGCGGCGGTGGACGGTACTGGTGGGCGATCATTCCGGTTCGCGATCAGAGGGTGGTTGGATGAGACTAACAGGAGAGGGAAGCAGGCGAACAGGCTGCGTCCGGCGGAAGGAGCTGTAGAATTGTCAGTCTGGGAGCCAGCAAGATGGACATCCATCACCACCAATTCCCGCGCATTACCTTCAACCCGGCCAAGTGTTTCGGCAAGGCCTGTATCCGCGGGTTGCGCATCCCGGTGGCGTCGCTACTCTCCTCTCTCGCAGCAGGCATGAGCGAGAGTGAACTCCTGCTCGAGTGGCCCGAGCTCGAGGCGGAGGACGTTCGTCAAGCTCTGGCCTACGCTGCGGCCAGCTTGGAAGAGCGAGTCCTCTTCGCATCTCTGGCAACGGCTTGAGGTTCCTCCTCGACATGAACATGCCGCGTTCCGTGGGGCTGGGCCTCGTGGAGCGAGGTCACGGGGCCGACCACGCCGGCGACCTAGGCCTTAGCGGTGCCGAAGACGAGCTCATCCTCGAAGCTGCTCGCACCCTCGACGCCATCCTGATCACTCACGATCTCGACTTCGGACGCCTTCTGGCCTTCTCGGGTGGGACTCGCCCGTCGGTGCTGATTCTCCGCGGTATCGACAACAAGCCTGACGAGATCTTGTCAGTCTTGGACCAGCAGTGGAGCTGGTGGGGTCCTGCTGCGGATCAGGGAGCGGTGGTTATCCTGGAGCCGTCCGCGTTGCGGATCCGATCCTTGCCGATCGAGCTTTAGCGCCCCTCCCAGGGCAGTCCCGGCTCGGCGCTGGGGTCGATCTCCCAGACGGCGTGGTAGGTGAGGGCGGGGCTCAGGGTTTCCTCGATCGCCTCCCGCACTTCGCGCTCGCCGGGCAGCTCGGTTTCGCTCGCGGCTCGGCGCTCCTGGGCGAGGAAGCCCGGGAGGTCGAGTTCGGTGCCGGCTCGCCTCTGCTTCACGTAGACGAGCAGCGGATCCGGCGCCAACCAGCGCCCTTCCAGCCGGGAGAGGGCCGCCCAGAAGCCGAGCACCGGCACTTCGAGCCCACCGTCCGGCGCCTTCTCGAAGCCCTCCACTTCGCTCGCCGGCGCCGGCAGCCTCAGGCGGAGCGGGGCGGGGAACGGGTCGTAGACCAGGCGGGAAAGCTCGTCCAGCGAGTGATCCTGCCCTTCGGCCACCAGCAGCACCTGGAACGCCTCCTCCATCGCTTTGCCCAGCCCTTCCACCCGCGGCTTCTCGTCGTCGCCAAGCGGCGGCAGAGTGGCTTTCTCGGCGTCGGGGAGCACGTCCGTGAGCAACGCCCCGAAGCAGGCCCGGGCGCGCTCCGGGTGCTCTTCGGTGTAGGCGAAGAGAGCCCGGCCGGCGCGCAGATAGCGGGCGATCGCCTGAGACCACTCGCCGAGCGCCGCTTCCACCTGCCGGCGCTCGCCACGGCTCGCCCGGCTCGAGGGCCCGGGCGTGATCGAGAGCTCGGCCCGCCGGCGTTCTTCGTCCACGGTGTAGGTCACCCGCAGCGGGGTATCTCCGAAGAGGCGCGCGAGCTTGTCCGGCTCCACCACGGCCGAGCGCCGGGCGAGGAAGAGCGTTCCCAGGCGCTTCTCCCAGGTGAAGCGCTCGGCCACGGGCTCGAGCTCGGCGAAGCGGCGCGCCCAGGCATCCTGCCCCTCGCCCACCTCGCGGCGCAGCGCCGCCAGGCGTCGCTCCAGCCGGGCGTTGCTCTCCTTCTCGAGGCGGGTGATCGCCACCTCGCTCACCACGTGCACGAAGCCGTTCTTGAGCACCTCGAGATCGAGGTTCTCTTCGACCGGAGCTTCGAAGCAGGAGACCAGCAGCAACAGGGGAGCGGCGACGGCGGCGAGCCGCCAGGCAGGGCCGGTGCGCGAGAGCGACATGGGCGGATGATACGGCAGTGGCCACAGAGCCATTCCGGGCCCTGCCGCAGCTCGAGGCCAGCCGGAGTGTTGTCGGTGGAAGGATTCCAGAACGTGCGCCACTGCGCACCTCACGCCGCTCTCGCTTGCCGCGAGGCTACGACGAGAGGGGAGGTAACATCGCCTCCAGCGAGCCGCCGATTGCCTGCCAGGAGGGTCTCGATGGACAGCTCGAATGGCGTATCCGCCGCGACCGAGGGGCCGGAGCGGGCGGAGATCACCCGCCTGCTCCGGGCCAGCGCGGCCGGCGACCGCGAGGCTTTCGATCGCCTGATGCCCCTGCTCTACGGGGATCTGCGGCGCATCGCCCACCGCCAGCTGGGGCGGCTGCGCCCGGGGCAGACCTGGAACACCACCGCTCTGGTCCACGAGGTCTACCTCAAGCTCGCTGACAAGGACGGCGACTACCAGGACCGCGCTCACTTCTTCGCCCTCTCGGCGCGGGCGATGCGCCAGATCCTGGTGGACTACTCGCGGCGCCGGAATGCGGCCAAGCGAGGTGGCGTGCAGGTGGCCGAGACCCTGGACGAGAACTTCCACGCCGCCGCGGCCGAAGCCGAGCAGGTGCTGGCCCTGGAACAAGCGCTCGCCCGGCTCGCCGAGCTCGACCCGCGGCTGGTCCAGGTGGTGGAGTGCCGGGTCTTCGCCGGCTACACCGAGGAGGAGACCGCCCAGGCCCTGGCGATCTCGCTGCGCTCGGTGCAGCGCTACTGGATGCGCGCCCGGGCCTGGCTCGCCGAGGAGATGAAGCCCTGAGCGATCGCCGCCGGCTGGATTCCCTGCTGGCCCAGGCTCTCGAGCTCGAGAAGGAGCAGCGAGAGCCCTTCCTCGAACGAGCGTGCGGCTCTGCCGAGGAGCGGCAGACGTTGCGGCGCCTGCTGGCAGCGGCCGAGGCGGAGGATTCCCGACTGCCTCTGGGCGGGGCTCTGTGGGAAGAGCTTGCCGCTTCGGCCGGCGGCGAGCTCGCTGCCGGGATGCGGCTCGGTGCCTATCGCATCCTTCGCGAGCTCGGCCGCGGTGGCATGGCGCGGGTGTACCTCGCCGAGCGGGCCGACGACCAGTTCGACCAGCAGGTGGCACTGAAGATCCTCGAGCGCCCGGCGGACGATGCCCAGGCCGTGGCCCGCTTCCACCGCGAGCGACAGATTCTCGCCCGCCTCGAGCATCCCAACATCGCGCGCATCCTGGACGGCGGCCTGGCCCCGAACGGCCGACCCTACTTCGTGCTCGAGCTGGTGGACGGCCTGCCGATCGACCGCTACTGCGACCAGCAGGGCCTCGACCTGCCGGCTCGCCTGGCCCTCTTCGCCACGGTGGGCCGGGCGGTGGCGGCGGCGCATCGCCAGCTGGTGGTGCACCGGGACATCAAGCCCTCGAACATCCTCATGGATTCCGGCGGCGACATCAAGGTGGCGGATTTCGGCGCCGCCTTCATCCGCGGAGTGCGAACCACCGAGGAGTTCCAGCTTTCATCGCCTTCGTACTGCCCGCCGGAACAGATCCAGGGTCAGCCGCCGAGCGCTCAAGGGGACATGTTCTCCTTGGGCGTGATGCTTTACGAGTTGCTGACCGGGACGAAGCCGTTCCGGGGCCAGAACGTCGAGGAAACGCTCCGGCAGATCCGCACCGCAAGCCCGGTGCCGCCTTCGGTGAAGCGGCCCGACCTGCCGCCCCTGCTGGATGCCGTGATCGGCCGGTTCCTCAAGAAATGGCCAGGGGACCGGTACGCCAACTGGGCCGAAGCCGCCCTCGATCTGGCGAACGTCGGCCGGATGAGCGTGTACCGCCAGTCGATCCCCGACAGCGAGAAGTTCACGGCGCTGAAGAGCGCCTCGCTCACTGCAGGGTTCGACGATGGCGAGCTGTGGAACACGGT
>CALMKX010000316.1 GCA_937867335.1 uncultured Acidobacteriota bacterium | reverse complement strand
TGTCTCAAGGATCGTTTCGGCAGAGGAACGTGTGATCGCGGCCAGCACGCGCGCCGAAATGTCCTCCACCGATGCGGCGACCGCCTGTCCGCGCCCGTCCTTGCGGCGTGCGAACAGTTGCGCGCCGAGCCGTGCGGCCTCTGTATCCCAGTTCGCCTGTCGGCCGAGCACATGCGCCGCATCGGATGGCGTGAAAGCGCACACATGCACCAGTCCGCGCGCCACCAGCCGGTTCAGCGTCGCGGTCTGCGCATTCGTTGTAAGCAGCTTGTCGAGCGGCAGCGGCGACGCGCCGATTTGATCGTAAAGCCGCGCCTCCGCCGTGTTCAGCCCGGATGCGAGACGATCCGGCACGCCGGTGCGCACCGCGAGCCGCCCGTCCAGGCGGCTCGGGCTGCCTGCCAGCAACTGTCGCTCGAGTTCGCGGACGACCGCGTCGCCGTTAAGGTGCGCGGCCAGCGCAAGCGGAACCACGCGGCGCGGCCCGAGCCGGATGCGCGGCACCAGCGCGCCGTCCTCCAGCGCCACCTCGGAATCGCCGCCGAGCCCGAAAGTGCGCATGGCGACCGCCTCGACCATGGTGCGAAAACCCCCGACGGTCGCGCCTTCAGGGTCGAGCCGGGGGCGGCCGTTGTCGAGAACAGCGACATCTGTCGTCGTGCCGCCGATGTCCGAGACGACCGCATTGTCCAGCGCCGTCAGGTGCCGCGCGCCGACCAGGCTGGCGGCCGGTCCCGACAGGATCGTCTCGATCGGGCGTTGCCGCGCGAAGGCGGCGGATACCAGCGCGCCGTCGCCGCGCACCACCATCAGCGGGGCGCGGATGCCGCGCCGGTCCAGGAATCCTTCGGTGGCGGCGATCAGGCGGTCGAGAGAGATGCCGTTGCGCGCCGCGATGCCCGAGAGGGTGTCCCCCTCCCGGACCGTGTACTGGGAGCCGGTACCCGGCGAGGTGGCGGAATTCGGCGGCGGGAGCGTGCCGCCCGCCTGGGTTGCCGGTGTGGGCTCGCGAGCGGGCGTCGGGTTGGCCAGCAACAGGTTGGGCGAAACGTCGACGCGGCCACGGGTGGGATCGTTGACGTACACCCGCATGTCGATGTGGTGGCCGTACTGGTCGTCCCCCTGGCGGCCGGCGCCGCCCATCTGGCCGAGGCCCTGGCCGGCGGTCACCTGCTGGCCCTCCCTCAGGCCCTGCGAGAAGCTGGCGAGATGGCCGTAGGCCACCATCACCGGCAGGTTGCGGGTGACGCCGTCGGTACCGGTGACGGCCAGAGTGCGATCGGTCTGGATCTCCACCCGCCGGCCATAGCCCTCGGCGCCGCTGCCGCCGAAGACCGGATCCCGCTGCACCGCGGTCACCGTGCCGTTGAACCACGAGCGGACATTGGGATCGATGCCGCCGGTGGCCGTCTGGGGCACGAAGTCGATGCCCAGATTGCGGTCCGAGGCCGGGAGGTCCACCACCCGGCCGGGGTTGTCCGAGAAGATCGCGTGGGTGACCGGCTTGTTGCTGTGGCCGTGCGGCTCCATGAAGCCGCCGGTCACGGCGAGATGGTCGTAGCCGGGCACCGGCACCCGCACCTGGGGATAGCCGGTGGTGGCACTGACCTGCCGTTCGGGAATCGGATCGAAGCGTCGAGGTTGGTTCTGGTTGGCGGCCGTGAGCTCGAAGACCGTGGGATCTCCCACTCGCTCGAAGCGGTCGGCCGGCGCCGCCGATTGGGCAGCGACCGGTTTGGCGGCCGGGTCCCCGCCCGCCGCCTGAGGGCGGTCCGCCGCCAGAAGCGGCGGCGGGGGCGGCTGCGGCGAGTTGCCGGCCGAAAGGGGCGATGTCTCTGGCATAGATCACCTCTGCGAGAAAGCTGGCGTGGGACCGCTCGCGGTTCACGGGGTCCCCCTGCCATCGTGGTCACCCTTCCGCCAGAACCCGAATCGAACCGGAGCCACTCCCATTATATTGCCATACTTCTATGCACTTGAGGAGACCACCGCCGCAGGAGCCCGGCTGCGCACTCGGCTACCTCGGCACAGAGCTTGCTGTAGCTTCCCCGAAAAGACTTCGAGCCCGTGGAGGGCCACCCTGGAGGCGCTGGGAGAATGAGCCAGCTACCGATTCGCTGCCGAGCCCGGTTCTGGGTCCTGCCCGGGCTCCTCGCCACTCTCCTCTCCCCCCCGACCTTCGGCGCCGAGCCACCCGCCCCCCCAGCCCTCGAAGAGAAGCTCGACGTCACCCTCCGCACCCTGCCGTTCTATGCCCTCGACCGCGACGGCAAGCCCATTTTCGACCTCCGTCCCGAAGAAGTAGTCCTCGACATCCACGGCGAGGTTCTACCGATCGACACCCTGGACCGCTACCGCTTCGCAGCCGCCGAGCCGCCCGCGAGCGCCGCCAAGGCCGTCGAGCGCGAGTCTTCCGCGCCGCCGCGACAGGTCTTCCTGCTCGTGGACCTCGCCTTCGCCTCGCGCCCGGGCCTCACCTCCACCCGCCAGCTCGCCCTCCAGCTGGTCGACCGGCTCGGCCCCGCCGATCGCCTCACCCTGCTCACCTTCACCCCGGCCGCCGGGCTGCGCGAAGAGATGGGCCCCCTCTCCCCTGCCGAGCGGCCGCGGATCAAGAAAGCCCTCGAGAAGCTGCGAGCCACCGCCCAGCTCGAGCTCGATCCCCTCGGCGACGTGGCTCCGGTCGAAGAGATGGAGGACGCCTTCGATCGAGTGCGGGCGAACTCCGCCGAGCAATACCGGGCGGTCGGCGCCGCCCTGGCGACCGGCCTCCAGACCTTGAGCGTTCGCCTGGCGGCCCTTCCTGGGCCGAAGCTGCTGGTGTACTTGAGCGAGGGGCTCAACGACAGCCTCTACATCGAAGGCAACCGCGGCCACGGCAGCGCTGCGGCCGCCACCTCTTACTCCTCGGGGCTGCTGGCCACCTTCGCGCCCGCTCTCAAGGCCCTGGCCGAAGCCGGCACGGTGCCCGTGTTCGTCAACGCCCTGGGCTCGGAGGCCGGCGGCGATGCCTTTCTCCGCCACGTCAGCCAGGAGACCGGCGGCACCTACCTCCAGGGCACCGACCGCCGCCAGCTCCTCGAGGAGCTCGACGCCGCCACCTCGGCCTACTACGAAGCCGGCGTCTACAGCTCGAGCCTGCCGGCAGACACCGCAGCCGGGGCGGTCAAGCTGGTGATCCGTCGCCCCGGCGCAAGAGCCGTTTCTCCCGCTCGCTTCGCCTTGCCAACCAGCCAACCGGCGCCCGATCGCCGGCGCCGGGATGCCTGGGTGGTCGACCTCGTGGCTCGCGGAAAGCTCGGCGGATCGACCTCGCCGGGGGACGCCTCCGCCCTCTCGATGCTACCGGGCGGCGCCTCGGCCAAGGGCCGCTTGCTGAGCTTCCGGCCTGATTGGCAGGCCGCCCCTCTGGCAGCCAGAGTCGAGCTCTACCAGGTGCTGATCAGCGTCGCGAGCCACTCTGCGCCCGAACTCCTCAAGCTCGACCACCAGGAGCTTCCCCGCGACCAACTAGCCCCCAACTACGACATCGAACTACCACCCAAACGGGCCTTGATCTGGGGCCTGGTGGTGATCGACCGTGAGAGCAAGAAGACCTGGCTCCGCCGCCTGCTGCTCGAGGCTCCCAAGACGCCCCCTGGGGCCGCCAAGGGCTGAGCCGTGATCGCCGCAGCCCTGTCCTTGAAACGCCACCCTCGCCCGAGGAGGTTGCCATGACGAAGATCGCCGTGATGCTGGCTCTCGCCCTCGCCGCCGACCTTTTGCCGGCGGCGGCTGGGGAATCGTTGACCGACCCCCCGCCGGCCACCGCCGAAAACTACTCGGAGACGGTCGAAGTCGAGCTCGTGACCGTGCCCTTCTACGCCGTGGACCGCGACGGCGCTCCGGTCTACGACCTGCGTTCCGACGAGGTCGAGCTCCTGGTGGACGGGAAACCTCAGGCGATCGACTCTTTCGACCGCTACGGCGCTCCGGCCCCGACCACCTCGACGCCGGCATCGGCCCGGCCCCGGTTGCTGCCGCCGGGCACCCACCGCCACGTCCTGATGTTCTTCGACCTCACCTTCTCCAACCCCCGGGGCCTCGCCGAAAGCAAGCTCGCCGCCGCCAAGCTGCTCGACCGCCTCCCCGAATCCGACTGGCTCTACCTGCTGCGCTACAACTCCCAGGCGGGCGTCGAGCAGCTGGAAGGACCGGTGGCGGCCAGCCAGGCCGGAAGGGCGCAGATCGCCGCCAAGCTGAAGACGCTCGAGCCCGAAGTGGGCCGGGTCGCGCTGCGCGAGGACCTGCCCACCATCCAGGCCGGCTCCGGCAAGAACGCCCTCGCCGACGACTCTGCTGAAGACGCCTACCGCAACGTGCACGAGAGCACCCAGGCCCAGTACGCCGCCGAGGCTCGCCACCAGGCCGGCGCCCTCGAGCTCCTGGCCACCTTCGTGCGCCAGCTCCAGGGGCCGAAGCTCCTGCTCTTCTACTCCCAGGGCATCGACTCCGGCCTCTACAACCAGGGCAGCGAGATCCACGGCCGCACGGCTGCGCTGCGGGGCGCTTTCGAGCCGGCGCTCAAGGCCCTGGCGGCGAGCGGCGCCATGCCGATCTTCGTCAACGCCTACGCCTTGACCGACGCCAGCATCGAGGAAGGCACCGAGTTCGCGATCGACGGCGAGGCCAACAGCTACCTGCGCACGGTCTCGCGGGGCGAATCCACCCTCCAGCAGATGGCCGAGGTGAGCGGCGGCATCGTGCTCGCCCACACCAACACCAGCGCACTCTCCGAGCGCCTGGTGGACTGGACCTCGGCCTACTACGAAGTGGGCTACTACCCCGATCGTGCACTCCTCTCGGCCGCGAGCGAGCTCCGGATTAAGCGCCCGGGAGTCTCACTCTGGACGCCGAAAGGCACCCTCGCCCGGCGCTCCTACCAGGACCTCTCGGACCGCGAGCGCCAGTTCCTGGCAGTGGACCTGGTACTGCGCGGTGGCCGCGCCGGAGCCGCGCGAGACCTGCTCGACCCCCGCTTCCTCCGCCTCGAAGGCAGCTTCGAGCGAGCCCAGGGCGAGGCGGCAGGAAAAGTGCGCTTCACCCCGGCCTGGCCGGGGGACACCCGCATGAAGGCCCTGGACGTCTACAGCGTGGTGCTCGACCTCGGCGCCGAGGCTCGCACGGCCCATCTGCGCAAGCTCAACCGCTTCGCCTACTCCCCCACCGGGCGAGACCCCGGCTTCGAGGTCCAGCTGCCCCAGGGCGACCATCTGGTGTGGGGAATCGTGGCCGTGGAGCCCGGCAGCGGCACGGTGTTGCTGCGCCGGATCGACCTCCAGCCCGCCCCGACCCCTCAAGGAGGGAGCGCGGCGGGGCGCTAACGGGAGCGCTCAGCCCTCGCCGCGGGCGAGGCGCCGCCGCCTCTGCCACTCCTCCAGGCGCTCGCCCAGGCGGGCCTCGAAACCGTGCCCGGAGGGTTGGTAGAAGCGGCTGCCGGCCAGGCCCTCTGGCAAGCATTCGAGGCCGCCCACGCCTTGCTCGGTGTCCGGCGCGTAGACGTAGTCCCGGCCGTAGCCGAGGTCTTTCATCAGCCGAGTGGGAGCGTTGCGCAGGGCGAGGGGAACCGGCTCGGCCGGGCGTTCCACGACCGCCCGCCGGGCGGCGCCGAAGCCGCGGTAGACGGCCACGCTCTTGGGAGCGAGCGAGAGGTACACCGCCGCCTGCGCCAGGGCGAGATCCCCCTCCGGCGAGCCCAGCCGCTCGAAGGCCTGCCAGCAGGCCAGGCAGAGTTCGAGGGCGCGGGGATCGGCCAGGCCGATGTCCTCCACGGCCATCCGCACCAGCCGCCGGGCCAGGTAGTGCGCGTCCTCCCCGGCTTCGAGCATCCGTGCCAGCCAGTAGAGAGCGGCGTCCGGATCGCTTTCGCGCACCGATTTGTGCAGCGCCGAGATCAGGTTGAAATGCTCCTCGCCGGCGGCGTCGTAGAGCAGCACCTTGCGCTGGGCGAGCTCGCTCAGGGCCTCGGCACGGATCTCGCCCTCGCCGCGCTCCACGGCGTCGGCCGCCGCCAGCTCGAGCAGATTGAGCAACCGCCGGGCGTCGCCCGAGGAGAGCTGGGCGAGCTCCTCGAGCGCTGCTTCTTCGATCCCCAAGCCCTGCTCCCCCAAGCCCCGTTCGCGATCCTCGAGGGCCCTTCGAGCGAGGGCGGAGAGCTCGGCGGGGCCGAGCGGCGCCAGCACCACCACCCGGCAGCGCGAAAGCAGGGCGGCGTTGAGCTCGAAGGAAGGGTTCTCGGTGGTGGCCCCCACCAGCACGATGTCGCCGGTTTCGACGAAGGGCAGGAAGGCGTCCTGCTGGGCACGGTTGAAGCGGTGGATCTCGTCCACGAAAAGCAGGGTGCGCTGGCCGGTGGCGCGGCGCATCAACTCCTTGCCGACTATTATGAAGAGTTGTCCAGCCTTCAGCCGGGTTACCGTTCCCTGGCGGAACGTCACCGCAAGCTGGCGGACGAGCCTGTTCCGAACGAGGGCGCACCATGAAGTCGATCGGCCACCGGATGGCGTGGCTGCTGGCGGTTGTCGGTCTGTTCGCGCAATGGCGAAGGCGACGACCACGACAACCTGCCGGCGAGCGGATCGACGGCGATGACCTCGAGGCCCGTGTTGACGAACAGGCCGTCGATGCCGCCGACGAGCTGCATCGCGTAGTTGCCGCTGCCGCGACCGTCGTCGTCGAATCCCGGGGCCGCGACGTTGTCGTTCCACTGTGGCCGCGGCATGCCGAGCGGCTCGGTCATCTGCCGGGCGCCGTCGGAGCCGCCGCCGTACGCGGGCCAGTCGGTGCGGTCCTGCGCCTCTGGCAGCGCGGCGAGCACCTCGCTCATCGCCGCGGGCAGCGTCTTGCTGGCGCGCAACGCCGGCGCGCGCACCATCGCGTTGG
>CALMKX010000315.1 GCA_937867335.1 uncultured Acidobacteriota bacterium | reverse complement strand
CCTCCGGCGGTGATTCCTTTTCAATTCCGCTGCACTGAATGCACCAAGGCGATCTAAGTCTTTGCCTCCGCCACTGGCACCAACAGCAGCGGTCGCCTGCTCTTGCTTGACACCCGCGGCGACACGCTGCCCGACCAGAAGGCATCGGTGTGCGACTTGCCATGAGTCGCCATCACGATGAGGTCAGCGTGCACTTCCTGCGCTGCTTGCGCAATTGTAGTTGCCGGCTCTCCACGCTGTACCGTCGTCGTGACAGGGACACCTGCCTCCCCTGCATGCGCTGCCTGGCGCTGCAGATACTCGCGCATGGCCTGCTGGCTCATGTCCAGCAGCGCGTTGGTCGTTGCCGGCAGCCAGATGGCGCTGGCCGTATCTTCTCCCGACAGTGTCCCGCGTGTGGGGACTACCCCGACAAGATGCAGGTTGGCGCCACAGGCATGGGCCAATTGCGTCGCTACGACCAGGCCTGCTTCGTGGTCCGGATCACCGTCCAGCGGCGTCAGGATCTGCCGGCATCGGAACCCCTGGCCCTGGGGCATCTCACTTGGATAGATGACAAGTACCGGAGTGTCCCCCTGTGCAAGCATCTGCTGGGCAATGCTGCCGAATAACCAGCGCTTTAACGTGCTGCGTCCATGCGTACAGATCACGACCAGGTCGACTCCCAGTTCCTGCGCGTGCTCTACGATCGAGCGGGCAATGTTATGCTCCTCGTTAGGATGGACGTGTACATCAACATGCAGGCCCGCAGGCAGCTTGGCGGCGGTGTCCGCCAGGTAACGCAGCCCCTCCTGCTCGCCCGCGGCCTCAGGCCTCCGGCCGCGCCGGAGCCGGCCAGCTGACGGCTGCGAGCAAGCCCAGAATCGGCGCCAGCCGGAAGTTGAGCAGCTCCGGCGAAGCGATCGAGTGGGCCATATAGCCCAGCCAGACGCAAGCCGCCGCCACCAGGAACCGGCGCTCGGCCGGCCCCACCCGCCGCGACCAGGCGAGTGGCGCGCCCACCAGCAGGACGAGGGCGACGAGCACGGCCAGCGCCCCGACGAGGCCCAGCTTGAAGAGCAGGAAAAGGTAGAAGTTGTGAATGTAGTTAACCGGCTCGCCGATCCCTGAGACCCACTCGAGCCCCCGCCGCGGCACCACGAAGGTGGCGCCGAGCCCACGGCCCAGCAGCTTGCGGTCCCAACCACTGCCGGCGAACTCCCGCCAGAGGGCGCGGCTCTCGGCCAGGCGATAGGCCACCGACAGCTCCTGGGGCCGCGTCGGGTCGTGCTCCACCACGGCCAGCAGGGAGTGCAGGCGACGATCGAAGTAGCTCGCCTGGGCCAGCCAGGAAGCGAGAGCCGGCGGGCCGAGCCGTTCCAGGCGCACCCTCTTGAGGTACCAGAGCCCCCGAGTGGCCGAGAGCGAGGCGAGGTCGAGATCCGCCCCGGTGGCCCCGGTTCTCAGAGCGGTGATCGCTTCCAACTCCACCGGCGCCTGGCTCGCCGCCGTTTTCACCGCCGCCTCGGCCAGCAGCGTGCCGTTCTGGTTGTGCCAGGAGAGGGTCACCGTGCCCAGGCCGTCGCCGCCGCCCTCCACTTCGGTCTGGAGGCGGTAGGTACCCGGCTCGGTCACCGGCAGGTCCTGGAATACCCGAGTGGGCGGCTCGGAGGCGCTCCAGGCGAGGGGCACTTCGGGCTGGTTGCGCCCCCGCGGCTCGAAGTCGAGCACGTCTTTGAGAAAGAGCCGGCCGAGATCCTCGGCCGGCAGCAGATTGGGATGGCTCCGGTGCAGGGGCACCAGGCTCAGGACGTAGCTTCCGCCCAGGAGGGCGAGGGCGAGCGCCGCCGCGAGCGCGGCCCGCCGCGGTATCCGCCGCCACTCGCCGCTCGCCACCCAATAGAGGCCGAGGACCGGCGGCAGCACCAACCAGAGTCCACGCGTGCCGCTGCCGATCACGAAGAGCAACAGCAGGGCGAGCACCCAGAGCACTCGGGGTCGCTCGCGGCGGCCCTCAGGCACCGCCAGGGCGAGCAGCACCGCCGCAAGGCAGACCGAGACCACCGAGACCAGGTTGGCCAAGAAGAGTCGATGGGTGAACGAGCCCAGCAGCGCCGTGGCCAGCCAGTAGAGGAGCTGAGCCGCCGCCGCGAACGAGACGGCCAGAACCAGAGCGCGACGGAAGGCCGCCTTGAGCTCGGCGCCGCCCACCATCGAAGCTGCGAAGGCCCCGCAGGGCAAGAGCAACAAGGAAAGCACCTGCCCCAGCACCGCCTCGGGCCGGCTGCCCCGGGCCAGACCGACCGCTGCGCCAAAGATCGCGGCGCCCGCCCAGAGGCCAAGCGCCAGCTGCAGCGGGCCCGGCAGCTGCCGCCAACCGGCGAGCCCCGGGCCCGAGGTCAAACCCCAGCACGCAAGGCCCGCGACCACAGTGAGCAGCATCCCGGCCTGGGCGTAGAGGGCGGCTCGGAAGCTCAGGCCCACCGTCAGGTAGGGCGCGGCGACCAGCGCGCAAACGGCTGCGGCAAGAGCCGCTTCCGGCCGACGGATTCGCTCGCGCCAGGCGCTCATCGGGGCGCAATATACCTGGATCGACCGCCAAGCGCCCGACCTAACGCGGGTCGCTGGATGGTAGGCTTGCCGCCCCGATGAGCCTCCTCCGACCCACCCGCATCTGTCTGACCGGTGGCGCCGGGTTCATCGGCTCCCACCTGGCCGAAGGGCTGCTCGCAGCCGGGCACGAGCTCACGGTGCTCGACAACCTCTCGACCGGCCGGCGCGAGAACCTGCCCGTCGAAGCGACGTTCCACGAGCTCGACATCCGCTCCGAGGAAGCAGCTGAGCGAGTGGCGGCAGGCGGCTTCGAAGTGCTGGTGCACCACGCCGCGCAGATCGATCTGCGGCGTTCCATGGAAGATCCTCTCTTCGACGCCCAGGCCAACATCCTCGGCAGCCTCAATCTCTTCGAGGCCTGCCGCCGTGGTGGCGTGCGGCAGATCGTCTTCGCCTCGACCGGTGGCGCCATCTACGGCGAGCAGGAGCGCTTCCCGGCCGACGAAGAGCACCCCACCCGACCGCTCTCGGCGTACGGCGTGGCGAAGCTCTCGGTGGAGAAGTACCTCTACGTCTATCACGCCGTCTACGGCCTCGACGTCACTTGCCTGCGCTACGCCAACGTCTACGGCGAGCGCCAGAGCCCTCACGGCGAGGCCGGCGTGATCGCCATCTTCCTCGACCGCCTGCTTGCCGGCCGCACTCCCACCATCCACGGCGACGGCCTCCAGACGCGGGACTACATCCACGTTTCCGACGTGGTCCGCGCCAACCTCGCCGTGCTGGGCTCGCCCGGTTACCAGGTCTTCAATGTCGGCACCGGCCGCGAGACCACGGTCGTGGAGCTGTGCCGCCAGCTGCGCCTGGCCGTGGGCGGCGCAGAGGCCGAGCACGGACCGGCCAAGCGCGGCGAACAACGGCGATCCTCGATCGACCCCGGCCGACTGCTCGGCTCGCTCGGCCTGCCCCAGCCCTTGGGCATCGAGCAGGGGCTCGCCCGAACTGCTGCCTGGTTCGCAGCCCGCGCCGGGCGCTGACTTTCTCGACGCTTCAGAAGATGGGTCGCCGGAGCGGCGGCCCGGGGCTCAGCGGCCGCCGGCTCCCGGATCGCCGCTCGCCACCGGGACGGGCGCCGAGCCGAGAAGCTCGCCCCCTTCCAGGAGATGGGAGGCGAACTCGGCGGGGGCTTCGTCCAGCAGCCGACGGGCACCGGCGAAGTGCTTGCGGTAGTAGGGATCCTCGATCGACGAGATGGTCACGCCACGCCGCCGATTCGAGGCATGAATAAACCGCCCCTCCCCCAGATAGAGGCCGACGTGGGAGATACCTCGCCGATTGGTGTTGCGGAAGAACAGCAGATCTCCGGGCCCGATGGAGTCGAGCTGCACACTCGAGCCGACCGAGATCTGGGTGCGAGCGCTGTAAGGAAGCTCGAGCTGCAGGGGCTGGTAGGCCAGGCGCACCAGCCCCGAGCAATCGATGCCGGTGCGGGGATCTCGCCCTCCCAGGCGATAGGGCCGGCCCAGGAGAGCGAGGGCGGCTTCGATCACCTGCCGGCGGGCCAACTCCGCGGGCGTCTCTTCGGGAGCCGCCTCGAACTCGACCGGCTGGGCGCTGGCGAGCTCGAGAGCGATCCAGCGCTGGGCCTGGGGCTCGGCTAAGGAGAGGGTGTTCAGAGCGAGGAACAACAGGATTCCGCTCATGCCGCAACCTCGGCCGTGCTCACAGCCATGCCCGGTTCCTCCCCTTTCTGCCGCAGCCCGGCGGCGGGTTCGCCGGCCAACAGTACCACGCGAGCCCTCTCCACCTCCGCCAGCCCCCGCGACCAAGAGGCTGGCACCTGGCCGGAGCGCTCAGCCCACGAACATCAAGGAGCGCTTGGGGGCGGCGCGTAGCCACCGCGGCAATCGCCTTCCGAGGGGAAAAGCGGCCAGCCATCGGGTGCCAGACACGGGTTGGCGTATTGGCAGCAGCTACCGGTGAGGGGGTCTCGGGCCCACACCCGATCCTGAGAAGGACATTCGCCGGTGAGCTCCTTGCGCGGGCAGCAGCAGCGACCATCGGCGCAAAGTTGGCGCAGGTTGGCAACCACCTCTTCCAGAGATTCCAGGCAGCCGGTGCCGCCGTCGAAGCCGCTCGGGAAGGGCCGGCTTGCGATCTTCAGGTAGTAGGGGCAAGCACAATTGGGGCAAGTGGTTCGGTCGTGCCAGTAGCACATCCCCAGGGAGTGCCCATAGCGGGTGCGGTCGAGCAGCTGGTCGTCCTTCAGGTTCGCGCAAGTGCCAACCAGCTCGCAACAATCGGTACCGCTTCCGGTAGCTGGGGGGGTGGGTTGGGCCTGAAGAGCGGCGGCGAAGTTCAGCGTGCCTATCAAGACCATCCAGCAAGACAGGGTGCGGCGAAGCATGGCTCCTCTCCTTTCGCAGGGACCGGACTTCCGGTCGGGTTCGGAGCCCTTGCTCTCCCAAAGCTCGTACCAGGGCCAATGGCCCCACTACCAACGGCTAAGACTCTGGAAACAAAGAGCCTACTCGCTGGATGCCCAATCCAGGTACCTGGCCGCTGGCAGCCCCAGGCTGCGGGTGGGCACCTGCACCGGTCGCCGGCAGCCACCCCAGCGAGGAGCTGCGCCAAGTGGCTGGCACCTAGAACGAATGCCTCTTTACCAAGAGGCTGGCACCCGGAGCGCGAGCGCCTCGAGCCGCCAGTCGGAGCCCCCCTCGCCTAGCGGGCAGCCGGTACGAACACCACCACCAGCGAACTCTCCTCCACGGCTCCGACAACAACCTGTCCGGCACTGCGGCGGCCGAGGTCCAGACCTATTGCACAGCCAATTCCCAGTGCTATAGTCGGCCGGCCTTGAACCCTTTATGAACTATTGCGAGATCTTGAGCGCTTCCTTCCCTTCTCTGCTGAGGAGGGCCGAAAAGGGAGCGACTGGATCGTTCGCATTCCATCAACCCTCGCGTCGGGGATGAGTCATGAGTCGAACGACCTTTTTGTCCAGTATCGGTCCGGTAGCTGCGATTCTGCTGGCGGCTGCTCTGCCGCTGCAGGCGATCGAGCCGCCGGAGAACGCCATCAGCTCGAGCCTGCTGTTCCGAGCCCCTGAGCTGCAGATCTCCGAGCTCAGTCTGGGCCTGAACCGCGTTCCGGCCGAGCAGCCGAGAGCCAGCCGCTTGGTGAGCTCGGCAGAGCTTGCCCAGCTCGATTTGCGCACCGACCGCTTCCTGACTCTGGCGACGGCAGTGCCGCTGCTGCCCGGCGCCGGAGTCGGCAACTCGCTCAGCTGGGCGGATCGAGGCCAGGCCGAGCCGAAGACCAACGCCGAGCTGGCGGGCGTCGCCTGGCAGGCGCTCAAGAGCTGGCTGGTAGCGAACCGGGCCGCGCTGCGCATCAATCCGAGCGAGCTCGCGGATCCTCCGCGCGTGACCGTGCTCAGCCCGAACTTCGTGCAGATCTACATCCCGCGTCGTGCGGCAGGCCTGCCGGTTCGCGATTCCTACCTCACAGCCACTCTCAGATACGGCAACCTGGTGCTCTTCGGAGCCACCAACTGGGGCGATGTCACGGCCCTGCCCACACCGAGCCTCTCGGCGAACGAGGCGATCGAAGCCCTGGCCCGGCGCGCGGCGCCGTTCCCCGTCGGCCAGGCCTGGAAGGCATCCGAGCTGGCCTGGGTGCCCGTTGCCACGGCATCGTCTCTGACCGCCACCGAGGCGGGCACGGGTCTCGGCTACCGGCTGGCGTGGGTGATTCGCACCGACTTCGGCGAAGCCTCCGGCCGCTACGAGGCGTTGGTGGACGCCGCCCGCGGCGAAGTGCTGTCCATTCAGGACACCAAGAGCTATGTCGCAACCTCCCGCGTGATTGAAGGGGGCGTCTATCCGATTTCGAACGACAACGTGGCCCCGGACGGCGTGGAGCAGGCCGACTGGCCGATGCCGTTCTCGAGCGTCACCACTCCGAGCGGAAGCGTGGCTACGGACATCGGCGGCAACCTGCCGGCTTGTGTGGACGGCTCGATTTCGACCGGCCTTGCCGGCACCTTCCTGGCGATGAGCGATACCTGCGGTGTTGCGAGCCTGAGCGGCACCGGAGACCTCGATTTCGGTACCTCGACCGGCACCGACTGCACCACGCCCGGGGTAGGCGGCGCGGGCAACACCCACGCCTCCAGGAGCGGCTACTTCGAAATCAACATGATCAAGGCGATGGCGCGAGGCCAGTTGCCGAACAACGCTTGGCTCACTCAGCAGCTCACCGCCAACATGAACATCACCCAGACCTGCAACGCCAACTGGAACGGCGCCACGGTGAACTTCTTCCGCAGCGGTGGCGGCTGCAACAACACCGGTGAGCTCGCCGGGGTGTTCGACCACGAGTGGGGCCACGGCATGGACAACAACGATGCCGTGCCCACCGTGTCCTTTCCCGGCGAGGGTATCGCCGACGTCTACGCCTCGCTGCGCCTGGACGACAGCTGCATGGGCCGGAACTTCCGGGCCACGGCCTGTGGTGGTTACGGCAACCCCTGCACCACCTGCACCGGTGTCCGCGACATCGACTGGGACAAACACACCGGGCACGCACCTTTCACCATGGCCAACGCCGATGCCTGCGGCCCGGGCAACTCCAACGGCCCGTGCGGCGGCTCGGTGCATTGCGAAGGTCAGGTCTACTCCCAGGCGGTCTGGGACCTCTGGAACCGAGATCTGGTCGGTGGCACCTTCAATTTCAACCTGGATGTCGCCCGCGAGATGGCTACTCAGCTCACCTATCGCGGAGCTTCGGGCGTGGGCACCTGGTTCGCCTGCACGCCCGGAAGCGGCGGCTGCGGCAACCCGGCGGGATGCGGCTGCGCGGCGACCTCGGGATACCAGCAGTACCTGACGGCCGACGACGACAACGGCAACCTGGCGGACGGCACGCCGCATATGCAGGCGCTCTTCGACGCCTTCAGCCGCCATGGCATCGCCTGCACCACCCCGACGGTGACCACCGCCGGCTGCTCCGGCACCCCGACGGAGGTGCCCGTGGTGACGGCCACCGCCCAAGACCGCGGCGTCGCCCTCTCCTGGACGGCCTCCACGGGAGCCACCGGCTACCGCGTATACCGTAGCGACGGCGTTTTCAGCTGCAGCTTCGGCAAGCAGCTCCTGGCCACCGTCAGTGGCACCAGCTACGTCGACTCCGGTCTCAAGAACGGCCGCTCCTACTACTACCAGGTGGTGCCCATGGGCACCAACGACGAGTGCTTCGCCGTGGCCAGCACCTGCACCACCGCCACGCCGGTCTCCGGTGCGAACGTTACCGGCGTGGCCGCTCAGGCCACGGTGCAGATGCTCACCGGCGACAGCGACCCCTTCCTGGACAACTGTGAGACCGCACGGGTGACTCTGCCGGTGTCGAACATCGGCTCGACGACCCTCACCAACGTGCGGATCCTGAACGTCACTTCGCCCAGCCACCCCTCTACCACCTTCGTGACGACCTTCCCGTCTGCGATCACGCCGAGCTTGACCAGCTGTGCCAATGTCAACGCCACCTTCGACTTCGTGGGCGGAGGTCTCACGGCTGGGAGTCCACTCACCTTCGACGTGGAGCTCACCAGCGACGAACTCGCTCCAGGCTCGCGCATGGCCACGGTCTCCTTCGTTCTCATCGAGGGAGACTTCCAGAACTTCGCCACCAAGACGTTCAACTTCGACACCACCACCGAAGGCTGGACGACGGTGATGGGGACTTTCCTGCGCGACAACGCCGGTGGCGGTGCCAACTCGACTCCGTTCTACATGCGCTCCTCGACCTTCCTCGACAACCAATGCGACGTGGTCCGCTCGCCGGTGATCCGCCTCAACTCGAACTCCACGATGACGCTCTCGAACAACCTCAACATCGAGACGATGTCGGGCGGACAGTGGTGGGATCGGGCGAACATCGGGATCCGGCCGAT
Organism: uncultured Acidobacteriota bacterium; assembly: GCA_937867335.1. Classification (GTDB taxonomy): domain Bacteria; phylum Acidobacteriota; class Thermoanaerobaculia; order Multivoradales; family SZUA-115; genus JAXLQX01. Next base: position 2,971 of record CALMKX010000315.1, on the reverse strand, counting down.
CGGCTCGGAGACGCGGACGCTGGTTACGCCTTCGACTGGACGGCTCTACAACGCCTCCGGCATCGGCGGCACCTGCGGCACTGAGAACCAGGCTGGTTGGGCAGGAGTCAACGCCACCTGGGCCACTTCCACGTGGGACGCCACCGCTCTTCAGTCCGCCACCTTCGCCACCCAGCCGATCCAGCTCGAGGTACGCTACGGCACCGATTCTTCGGTCAACAACTTCGGTTTCCGCGTCGACGAAGTGCAGCTGACCAACGTCGATGTGCAGGTGGCCGATGCCCAGAGCGACGTCTGTACCTCGACCGTGATCTTCCTCGACGGTTTCGAGTCTGGGAACACCAGCGCCTGGGCTCAAACGGTTCCCTAGTGCTCGCCTCCAGCTCGACGAGCTGCCCCCACGCCCCCGCGCCGCGACACCGGCCGGGGGCGTTTTTCCTCTCTCTCCTCTTGGGGTTGAGCTCCGCTCTCTCGACGCCGAGCGGCGCGGCCCAACCCGCCGGCCCAACCCGCCCGGACGTGCTGCTGGTTACTCTCGACACCACCCGCGCCGACGCCCTCGGTTGCTACGGCGGCGCCAACGCGCGTACTCCTAACCTCGATCAACTGGCGGCGAGGGGCTTGCGCTTCGCGAGCGCGTGGTCGCCGGTGCCCCTGACCCTCCCCGCCCACGCTTCCTTGTTCACGGGGCTGGCACCTGCCGAGCATGGCCTCCGGGACAACGGTTGGGGGCGACTCCCCAGCCACTTGCCCGTCCTCTCGGAGAGCCTGAAGGCGGCTGGTTACCGGACCGCCGCCTTCCCCGCCTCCCAGGTCCTGGCCGCTCGATTCGGCCTCGATCGGGGGTTCGACTTCTACGACGACCGCCTGACCGCCGAGCGGATCGGCCAATACGGCTACCCTGAACGGACGGCTCGCGAGGGAGTCGACGCGGCCCTCGCCTGGCTGGCCAAGGAGGACTCGCGGCGACCCGTCTTTCTCTGGATCCACTTCTACGACCCGCACTCTCCCTACCTGGCGCTTGAGTCGCGCGTTGACGCGAGCGACCGGGAGCGTTACGCCGCCGAAATAGCCGAAGTAGACCGCCAACTCGGACGCCTTCTGTCCTCGTGGAGAACGGCCCACGCACCCCTCGTGGCGGTGGTAGGGGATCATGGCGAGGCTTTCGGCGAGCACCTCGAGCAGGGCCACGGCCTGTTCCTCTACCGAACGACGCTCGAAGTCCCCTTGCTCCTCGCTGGTCCGGGCCTGCCCGCCGGAAAAGTGGTCCCAACACCGGTCGCCACGCAGCGGCTGGCCGCCACTCTCTGCCATGTTCTCGGCCTCCACTGCGGCCTGGCCGGCGCGCCGCTGCCGCTCGCCAAGCCCGACAAAGCGCCAGAGCCGATCTTCCACGAGACCTTCTACCCTGCCTCGGCATTCGGCTGGCACTCGCTCTCGGCGGTAACCCTCGGCAACCAGCGCGCGATCGCGGCACCGCACCCCGAGCGCTTCGACCTAGCTGTCGACCCCGGCGAGCTTCAGAATCTCGCAAAGGCAAAGGGGGCCGACGGCCGGGCCCTCGAGAAGCTGCTCTTGGACCACCTCAAGAGCCTTCCGCCAGCGCCTCCTTCCACTCCACCTCTACCTCCCGATGCGGCCGCAGCGCTGAGGAGCCTCGGCTATCTCTCGGGGCAGAGCGGACGCGCGGGGAGTCTCGACCCGAAAGACGGAGTCACTCTCCTAGCAGAGCTCGACGCCGCCAATCGGCTGGCACTCCACGGAGCGTTGCCAGAGGCCCTGAGCCGCATGCGGAGCCTGGCCGCAAGGAGCCCGGAAAGTGTGCCTTTCCTCACCCGGCTGGCTGCGCTCGAGCGTCAAGCGGGGCATCCCGATGCCGCACTCGCCTCTCTCGAGCGCGCGCTCAAGCGGAATCCGCAGCTTGATTTCCTGTACCTCGAGCAGGGGGAGATGCTGCTCGAAGTCGGGCGCCAAGAGGAGGGCGTAAGGGCCCTCCGGGCCGCCCTGGCGCTCAACCCGCAGTCGGCAACGGCCTGGTTCCGCTTGGCGGAGATCGAGGCGAGAGCGGGTCGCGGCCGGGAGGAAGAAGACCTCTTGCTCCAGGCCCTCGAGGCGGGCACGCAGAGTGCGCTGATCTTCACGCGGTTGGCGGAAATCCATCTGGCGCGTGGGGAACTCCAGGATGCTGATCAGTACCTGGAGCGGAGCACCGCTCTCTTGCCGGAGTGGCCGACCTCCTGGAGGATCTGGGCACAAGTGGCCCGCCGCCAGGGCCGGCCGGATCTCGCCGAAGAACGCGAGCGCCACACCCACCCCTGACGGGTGCCAGCCTCTTGGCCGTTCCCCACCAGGGACTTCTTTCCAGCCGACGCGCGGCAGCGAACCCGCGCGAGCTTGCCCCTCCCTCAAAGCCAAGGGCGAGCCCTGCTCCAGGAACCGGAATCTCAACCAGGAGGCTGGCACCCCCCCGAATGGGCATCAGCGATTTTCGGCATCTTGAGAGATTTCGCCTCCGAATTGCCTCTACTCAGAGGGCAAGTCGCTGCCGGGATGCAAGGAGATTTGCTAACTCTCCCTTCTTCAGTACGTTACAGGAGTCCCTGCGAAGGACTTCCGGGGGCCTCGTGGGCTGCCTCTTGCCTGGCTCGCTGTCCTGGTCTTCTCTCCGTCCCTGGTTTACTGCTCCGGCTAGCTCAGGCTCGTCGTCGCCGGGGCGACTGCGGAAAACCCGTGGGCGGTGCTGGGGGAAGGAGGGTTCTTCCGCCCGGTGGGAGGCCGTCTTACTCTCCGCGGGCCTTCCACGGTGTCAAAGCCGGTCGGAAATTACACACGCGACGAGAGTGACGAGCCCTCTAGCCGATGGGCACCTCCCTGCTTCTGCTGGGGGCTCTGGAGGCCGTAGGGCGAGGCGAAGCCGAGCCCGGAGGCTCCAGAGCCGGTCGCAGCTCGGCGTGGTGGCGCATGCGGTAGC
>CALMKX010000314.1 GCA_937867335.1 uncultured Acidobacteriota bacterium | reverse complement strand
GCGCTCGGCTGCGCCGCCTGGCGAACCCTTCCTCGGCCGAGGAGCTCAAGGGCCCCGCCCTCGAGCTGGCCGCAGCCCGTGGCTGCTCGCCGCGCGAGCTGGCGCGGCAGCTCGCCGGGGACCTCGACGCCATCGTGGCCAAGGCTCTCCGCAAGGAGCCCCAGAACCGTTACGTCTCGGCCGAGCAGCTGGCCGACGACATCGGCCGCCACCTCGAAGGTCTGCCGGTTCTCGCCCGCCGGGGCAGCTGGCGCTACCGCTTCGGGCGGCTGGTGCGCCGGCACCGCCTGGCCGCCGGCTTCATCGCGGGCGTCGCCGTACTGCTCCTTGCCGCCGCCACGGCCCTCGGCGTGCTCTCGGCGCAGCTGGCGCAGCAGCGGGACCTCGCCCGGCGCGAGCGAGATCAGGCCCGCCAGGCCACGGCCATCCTCGAGGGCTTCTTCCAGCTGGCCGATCCGGATGCGCGCCAAGGGCGGGCCTTGACCGTGGACGAGCTGCTCGACCAGGCCGCGCAGAGGGTGGCCCGCGAACTCGAAAACCAGCCGGAGATGCGCGCCGAGCTGCTGACCACCCTGGGCGTGCTCAACCGCAGTCAGGGTCGCTTCGAGCAGTCCGAGCAGGCCTTGGTGAGCGCGCTCGCCACCCGCCGGGCTCTCTTCGGCGAAAGCCACCCGGCGGTGGCCGACAGCCTGCTCGAGCTGGGGCAGCTGCGCCAGCTCACCGGTCACCTCGAGGAGGCCGAGACGCTCGATCGCCAGGCTCTGGCGCTCCGTCGCAAGCTGTTCGGCGAGGATCATCCGCTGGTGACCCAGGGGCTCTACTTCCTCGGTTCGACCCTCCTCGACCAGAGCCGCGGGCCGGAGGCCGAAGCCCTGCTCCGCCAGGCCCTGGAGCGCGATCTGCGAGCGCCGGCTCCCGCCCCCTGGGTCGACCGGCCGGCCTTGCTCCACCGCCTGGGAGATGCCCTCTGGGATCAGGGCAAGCCGCTGGAGGCCGAGCCCTACCTGCGCCAGGCGCTCCAGCAGCGGCTCTCCCGGCTCGGCCCGGATGCCCTCGCCGTCGCCCAGAGCCGGACCACGCTGGGGCTGGTGCTCCAGGACCTGGGTCGCCTCGACGACGCTGAGAAGGAGCTGCGCGAAGCCGGCCGCGTATGGCTCAAGCTGCTCGGCAAACGCGACATGAGCTACCTGGTGAACCTCAACAACCTGGCCGGCCTGGCCACCCGGCGGCGAGACTACGCAGCCGCCGCCGAGCTCTATCGAGAGGCCCTCGAGGCGGCCGGCGAGGCTTTGCCTCCCGGCCATCCCCGGCTGGCCTTTCTGCTGCTCGGCCTGGGCGGCTCGCTGGCCGAGCTGGGCCGGACCGGGGAAGGCGAGCCGTTCATCCGCCGGGCCCTCGAGCTGCGGCGCTCCACGCTCGGCGCGGACCACTGGCTGACCGGCTGGACCGAGCTGGTGCTGGGCGGCTGCCTGGGGATGGAAGGTCGGTTCGCCGCCGGCGAGCCTTTGGTGCTCGAAGGCTGGAAGGTGATGCGCAGCAGCCGGCCGCTCGACGATCCGGAGACCGCTCGAGCCCGCCAGCGAGTGGAGAACTTCTATCAGACCTGGGGGCGGCCGGTGCCGGCCCTCAGCCCTTGACCAGTCGCAGCGACGGGCGGCTGGGCTCGCCCTCGGCTTCGTCCTCGCTGGGGTCGTCCACCCACTCCTCCAGACGGGCTAGGGCCCGATCCAGGCGGGTGACCACGTCGAGGGTGGAGTGCCTGCGGCGGGAGAGATGGGGCAGGCCGACGCCCACCCAGAGGTCGCGGCTGGGGTCCTCCAGCACATCGCGTCGCAGCTTCAGGCCGTGGCGAGCGAAGGCCGGGGCCAGCTCCTGGTAGCGGGAGAGCAGATCCTTGCGGGTGGCCTGGTAGGCGTGCTCGCACACCACCTGGCGGTCCGAGAAGCCGAAGATGTTGGTGAAGAACATCTTGTAGTCGCGCCGCAGGGGTTCGAAGAGCACGATGTCGGCGTTGAACCGGCGCCGGTAGCTCGACAGGCCCACGTCCAGCCGGGAACGGATCAACGTGCGCAGGGACTGCGAGAGCACCGCCGGCAGGCCGCGCTCCACCAGCTTGCCGGTGGTGAGCTGCCCGGCCTCGATCGCCCCGGTGGTGTCGATCGGCACGATCGGGTTGAGGCAGATCAAGAGCTCCACCCCCGCCTCGAGCGCTACCGAGGCGTGAAGGGTGCGCAGCAAAGCGCCGTCCACGTACGAGCGGCCCTCGATCTCGACCGGCGAGTAGAGCCCGGGCAAGGCGGTCGAGGCCTGCACCGCGCGGGAGATCGGCACATGGTCCCAGCCCTCGGAGCCGAAGCGCACCGCGGTACCGGCGTCGAGATCGGCCGCCACCACCACCAGCGGGCGGCGGAGCTTGCGGAAGTCGTCCGTTCGGCCCTTGAGGTTGTAGATCTTCTCCAGATAGTGGCGGATCGGCTCGTTGTCGAAGAGGCCCACCGGCAGGGCCTGGCCGAGCTTCGCCAGGGTCTGGCCGAGGAGCGCATCCTGCGGGTGGCGGGCGTAGCCGGCGATCGCCTGGGCGAGAAGGCCGGGGATCGAGGCCAGTCGCTTGCCCACCTCGCGGAAGGAAGGCGTGAGGAAAGTCTCGGGAACGAAGGGATGCTCGCCGGGGCCCTGCTTGACGATCGCCCGCACCATCTGGGTGGGGGTGAGGCCGTTGACCAGCGAGGCGCCGATGAAGGCGCCGGCGGAGACGCCGACGTAGATGTCCAGGTCGTTGATCGGCAGCCCCTCGACCGCTTCTTCGAGGGCGTAGAGAGCGCCGATCTCGTAAACCGCCCCCGCCGGGCCACCGCCCGCCATGGCAAGACCGATCTTGGCGGTGCGGGGCCGGGAGGAGGCGGCTCGAGAGCTCATAACCCGATGAGTCCCTGATTGCCAGCCGTCAAGGCTCAGGCAGAAGCCTTGGTGGCGGTCTTGGTGGAAGCCAGTTGCTCGATCTTCTTCGAGAGATCTTCGACCTTCTTGGAAAGCTTCTGGATCTCTTCACGGGTGGGCACGCCGATGCGGTGGAGCGCCGCGGTGACCTTCTCGTCCACGCGGGACTCGACGTCCTCCCACACGTTGCTCACCTTCTCCTTGGCGGACTCGAAGCCCTCCTTGCCGCGGCTCTCGAGGGTCTCGCCCTTCTCCACCAGCTTCTTGAAAATCTTGCCACCCTCTTCCTCGGCGGTGGCGAGGGCGCCGAGACCGGCGAGCCAAATCTTGTGGGCCGAGTTCTTGAGGTCCTCGGGAATGCTCCAATCCTGGGTCTGCTTAGCCTTGGCCATGGTATACTTCCTTTCGATTTTTCCTGGATCGGGGCCGTGGACGTGGCAGCGTCACGGCCCTTTTTGTTGTTGGAAACCCCTTACCGAACTTATCGCCTACCCACCGGCCCGATCTCGCCGGGCCGCTGTGTTTGTCTGTCCTGGCCTTCCCTACTTCGCGACCCGGCTCTTCCTGGGCGCGGGGCTGCGTCGCGACTCGGCCGGGCGCGAAGGCGCCGGCGGCGCCGTGCGTTCCGTGGTCTCGAGCCGGGAGAGCGATACCTCCAGCTCCTCCAGGCGAGTCTTCAATACCGACATCTCTTCCCGTGCCCGGCGCACCGGCGCCAGCCGATCCATCGACGCCTGCACCAGGCGATCGACGCCATGCTGCACCGTCTCCACTCCGGTCGAGACCGCTCGCTCGCCGAGCCGCACCAGGTCGTGCAACAGCTCGTTCGGCAAGTGGCGGGTGCCCTTGCGGCCTTCGTCGAGAATGATCTGGGTAAGGGTCTGGGCGGTGACGTCTTGAGAGGTGGCGTTGTCGAGCACCCGCACTTCGGCACCGGAACGAATCCAAGCCGCGATCTCGTCCAAAGAGACGTAGCGGCTCTCCTCGGTGTCATAGAGCTTGCGGCTCTCGTAGCGTTTGATCAGTCGAATCATGTTCCGGAGCCTCCTACGCCCCAGCCGGGGATCAGCTTCCGCCTCGGTCGAAAAGAACTTTACCGCACCGCGGCAATCCTGTCAACTCCCTTTCCGCAGTGCGGCAAAAGGCCTTCGTAGCCTGTTTTGCCGCCTGCGCGCTATTGACGCACCGCGGCAAGAACGCCACGCCGCGGCAGATCTCGGAGCTCAGCCGAGACCGGCCAGGAGGTCCTCGCCGAAGCGGGCGAGCGCCTCGAGGTCGGTCGGCTCTCGGCCCGAAAGCGGTAGCACTCTCAGCGGCACCGAGCCGGCCACCAGTGCTTCGAGCTCGGCCACACCGCGGCGGTCGTGCTCGGCGAGCCAGCGCATCAGCTCCTCGCCCTCTGTGAGCTCGGGCTCGAGCGCTGCTGCGCCGCGGGGCGGCAGGGCCGGGTGCACACGGTTCACCACCATGGCCGAGAGCCGATGCCCCCGCTCGCGCAGGCGACGGGCGAAGAACAGGGCGTCCGGCAGGCGCTCGGGGTTGGGATCGGCCACCAGCACGAATTCGCAGGGCTCGGCCACCAGCAGCTGCTGCACCGCCTGGGCGCGCTCGGCGAAGCCGGCGTAGAGCGGTGCGAAGGCCTGGAAGAACTCGGCCATGTCGCGCAGCAGGTCGAGCCCCACCAGCTGGTCGAGGAAGCGCTCGGCGACCGCCCCCAGCGGACCCCAGCCACGGGTGGGGGCGAGCCGGCCGGAAGCGTCGAACCAGGGCCGCAGCGCCACCTTGAGGCCGCTGCTGGACAAGAAGGAGAGGATGCGGTCCGGCGCCTCGAGGAAATCGAGCGCCTGGCGGGTGGGCGGGGTGTCCAGGAAGAGACGCTGCCAGCCCCCCTCCTGCCACGCCTCGTAGAGCCGCTCCACCGCCATGTACTCGAAGATCCCGGCCAGGTTGCCGGAGAGCTGGTCGTAAAAGCGGTTGCCGAGGATGCGCTCGGCGGCTTGCTCATTCGGGCTGTAGGTGGTGACCAGCCGGTCGAAGGTGCGGCGGGCGTCCAGAAGATGGGCCCCGAGCCGACCTGCTCGGCGCCCCCAGCTCGCCGGCAGCGCCACCGGCACTTCCTGTTCTCTCGCCTCGTCGCCCACGCCGAGGGCTGTCTTCAGGCGCAGGGAAGGGTCGAACGTCATCACCAGCGCGTCTTGGCCGGCGCGGGCGGCAGCGGCGCCGAGGGCCGCGCAGATCGTGGTCTTGCCCACTCCCCCGGCGCCCACCACGATCACCAAGGGCCGGCTGAGCGGCGGAGCCGGCGGCTCCGGCACCAGGGGGAAGGTGCTCATCCGGCCTCGGCCTCCAGCCGCCGAGCCAGCTCGGCCACCAGCGCCGGCCCGCGATCCTGGGCCAAGAGCGGCAGCTCCACCCGTGGGCCGGGCCAATCCCGGCGCAGCCGAGCGCACTGCTCCTCGTTGATCGCCCAGCGCTCGGCCCAGAGCCGGAGCGGATCCCCAGGCTCGGGCAGCGAGCGATCGGCGGGGAAAGGCGGGTAGAGAGCGTTCACCACCAGCAGATCCGGCCCCCGGCCTAGCCTCTCCTCGAGCGTCGCCTTGAGCTCGAAGGTCTCCTCCACGGGCATCTCCTCGGCCCGGCAGACGGTCGCGATCGCCGTCTCCTCCGCACTCTCCACGAAGCCCGCGAGCTCGCCGGCGATCGCCGCCACCGGGCCGCTGCCAATCGCCCGGGCGGTCACCCTCGGCGCCGTGAGCAGGGTTACGCCATGGCCGGTGGCCGGTGCGTCGAGCACCACCAGGTCGAATTCCGCCCGAGCCTTGCGACTCGCTCGGCCGGCTCCACTCGAGACCTGGCAGTGGTGTACCACGGCGAGCTCTTTCAAGCCCGGCATCGCTGCCGAGAGCTCGGCGTAGAGCGGGCTCTCGAGCACCCTCTTGACCAGCGGGCCGATGCGCAGCTCAGCGGCCACGATGCGGTCGAGCACGGCCCGCGGCTTCAGGTTCTGCACCCACAGCCCGTCCCCCGCCGCCACCACCTCACCGCCCGAGGGAGGAATGCCGAAGAGCTGATGCAGGCTCTCCCGGGGGTCCACCTCCACCAGCAGCACCTTCTTGCCGCGCCGCGCCAAGGCCCGGCCGAGCGCCGCGCTCACCACCGTCTTGCCCACCCCGCCCTTGCCCGAAACCACCACTAGGCGGCGGTCCAGGAGCCGGGAGAGAGGAGGAAGGGGAGGCATCAGTGAGGAGAACGGAGACTGTGAACCGGAATTCTAGCCGACCCTGCCGCACCGCGGCCAGGAGGCAGGCGCCAGAGCATAGTGGGTTCTAGGGGCGCGGTCTCCGCGCCCTGCTCGGGCGGGCAGCAGTGTTGCCGGCCGGCCAGGGCGTGGAGCGTGTAGACCGCGCCCCTCAAAGCAGGCGCAGCTGGCGGGGGCGGGCGGGGCCCTCGGTGGCGCTGCCGGTTCTTTCCAGCCAACGGGGGTCGAGCGCGGCCAGGAAGGAGGAGGGCCTCATCTCCCGCCGCGTTCCCCAGAGGGACCTCTCCCGGGCGTGCGAGAGGTAGAGCCGCGTGCGAGCCCGGGTCATGCCCACGAAGAAGAGCCGCCGCTCCTCGGCCAGATCCACTTCTTGACCCGGCACCCGCAGCGGCAACAACCCCTCCTCGCAACCCACCAGGAAGACCACCGGGAATTCCAGGCCCTTCGCGGCATGGAGCGTCAGGAGCGACACCCGCTCCGCCCGCCCATCCCAGGTATCCACCTCCGAGCCCAACGCCACCGCGCTCAGGAAGCCCGCGAGATCCTCGCCATGGCGAAGGGCGAGCGGCCGCAACAGGTCCGCCGCCAGCCACAGGGCCGAGCCTCCCCGGGCCGAAGCGCCGCCGAGCTCCAGGGCCAGGGCATCCACCCGGGCCTCCACCGTGCGCTCTGGCCGCTCCGGCTCCGCGGTGCCCAGGCCTGCCTGCCCTGCCAGGGCGCGCAGCAGCGTGGCCACCCCCGGCCGCTCCGCGAGCGGATGGTGGCTGCGCACCTGGGCGGGAATCCCCTCGCGGGCGAGCGCCTCGTGGATCGCCGCAGCCTGCGCTTCCACGCGGTAGAGCACCGCGACATCGCCGAGCGAGAGCTCCCCTTCCGCGTGCCCACCCGAGCGACCGCTGTCGAGCGAGTAGGTGGACGTGCCACCCAGCAGTTCCTCGAGCGTGGCCAGCAGCCACTCGGCCTCCGCCCTCTCGCTCGCCGCCTCGTGGCAGACCACGGCCGCTCCCTCGCCCGGTGCCACCGCCCGGAGGCGCCGGCCCGGCACCAGGCTCGAGGGCCGAACCGCCGCCAGCGCGGACTCGACGATCGCCCGACTCGATCGGTAGTTGCGGCCGAGCTCGAAGCGCCTGGCGCCGGGAAAGTCCTCTTCGAAGCGCAGGAAGAGCCCCACGTCTGCGCCACGGAAGCCGTAGATCGACTGGTCCGGATCGCCGATCGCGCAGAGCTTCGAGCCCGGGCCAACCAGGAGCCGGATCAGCCGGTACTGCAGCGCGTCGAGATCCTGGTACTCGTCGATCGAGATCCAGGCGTAGCGCTCGGCCACCCGCCGGCCAAGCTCCGCGCGCCGGCCGAAGAGCTCCAACGGCTTGAGGATCAGGCTCTCGAAATCCAGCCAGCCGCGGCCGGCGAGCTCCGCCTCGTAGCGGGCCACCAGGGCCGCTGTCGCCTCGGAGAGCTCCTCGCCGAGAGCACCAAGCCGGCGCACCCGCCCGAGGTCCCCAAGCCAGGACAAGACCTCGCCCGCGGGCACGCCGAACTGCTCCGCCACCAGCGCCCGCACCTCCTCCGGCGTAGCCACCCGCGGCTCGGGGGCAAGCTCCGCCTCCTCGCCGAACTCGCGCAGCAAGGCGAGGCCCAGGCTGTGGAAGGTGCCCGTGGTGATACTCGCCGCCCGCGGGCCCAAGAGCGCCGCCAGCCGCTCCGCGAGCTCCGCCGCCGAGCGCCGGCTGAAGGAGAGCGCCAGGCACCGTTCCGGCGCCACTCCCTGCTCGGCCACCAGATAGGCCAGCCGGTGGGTGAGCGTGCGCGTCTTGCCCGTACCGGGGCCGGCGAGGATCAAGAGCGGCCCTCCCACCCACTCGGCCGCCGCTCGCTGTTCAGGGTCGAGATCGTCCAGAGAGGAACGCCCTCGGTCCCCAGGCCGCTCCGGCAGGGCCGCGAAAAGGCCCAGCTGCCGGGCCTTCTCTGCGCTCGCCGTAGCCGGCCGGCCGAGAGCCGCTCGTTCCGGCCGAGCAGGCTCCGGCTCCACCGTCGCTTCGATCGGCCCGAAGAGGCTCGCCACCATCACCTTCCGGGCGAGCTCGCCGGGCTCGAACAGGCGGATCACCCCGTACTCGCCGTCGTAGCCCGCTTCGCGCCGCACCGCGCCTGCCCGCAGCCGCTCGAGGGCCTCGGCCAGCAGCCCCTCGCCTTGGCGGCGCACTTCGTCGGCCGGCATCTCGGCCAGCAGCTCGAGCTCCGGCCCCAGGCGCTCGGCGAGCCCCGCCGCCGCCCGTTCCACCGAGGCCGACTTCGCTCCCACGCCGAGGAGCTCGGCCAGGATCTCCGCCAGCGGCACCAACGAGCGGAAATTCTCGGGACGCTGGTGATCCTCGGGGCGATCGGCGAGCTCCAGCACCCGGTGCATCACCCCCACGGTCACCGGCTTGCCGCAGGCCGGGCAGCGGCCGCCCGCCGCACGGGTCTCCTCCGGCTCGAGGCGCACTCCGCAGGCTCGATGGCCGTCCAGGTGGTATTTGCCCTCCTCCGGGAAGAATTCCACCGTGCCCTCGTAACCCTGGCGCGTTTCGAGCGCCCGGCGCAGCGCGAAGTAGCTGAGCTCGCAGTCGAAGCGGCAAGCTTCACGGCCGAGCATGGGCGGCGAATGGGCGTCCGAGTTCGAGACCAGGGTGAAGCGGTCCAGAGCCGACACCCGGCCGTTCATCGGCGGGTCCGAGGACAGCCCGGTCTCCGCCGCGAAGATCTGCCCGGCGAGATCGCCGTAGCACTCCTCGATCGAGTCGAAGCCGCTCTTCGAACCGAGGGCCGAGAACCACGGCGTCCAGATATGGGCCGGAATCAGGAAGGCGTCCGGCCCGCTCTCGAGGGTGATCTCGAGCAGATGCCGAGAGTCGAGGCCCAGGATCGGGCGGCCGTCCGAGGCCAGGTTGCCGATCGCCGCCAGACGCTCGCGTAGCCGGGCCGCCGTCTCGAAGCTCGCGGCGTAGATCAGGTGGTGGACTTTGCGGGTCTTCTCCCCCTTCTTGTAGATGGTGGAGATCTCCACCTCGAGCAGGAAGCGGGTGGGCGCCTGGCAGGAGGCCGGCAGCCGCCGGGCCACTTCCCGCTCGAGCTCCGGTCGCAGGCGGAAGAGCCCCGGCTCCGCTGGCACCAGCTTCTCCTTGAGCTCGGCGAACCAGGCCGGGTGGGTGAAGTCGCCGGTCGCCACCACCGTCAATCCCTTGCGCCCGGCGGACAGCGCCAGGTGCTCGAGGTCCGCGTCGCGGCTGGTGGCCCGAGAGTAGCGGGAGTGCACATGCAAGTCGGCGTAGAACTTCATCGCTCTCGGGCTCGGTAAGAACTTGCCGGTTTCGGCAAGTCTAGCAGCGCCCCCGGACCCCGGCCGGCGCCTCGGTATAATCCTGTTGCCACGAATTTTGAACGGCGGTTCTGGAAAGGGTGGTTGCGATGAAAGTGCTCCTCCTGTCCCCCGGCTACCCGGGCGAAATGCCCCAGTTCACCCGCGGCCTCGCCGAGGTGGGAGCCACCGTGCTCGGGGTGGGGGACCAGCCCGCCGCCCTGATTCCCGAGCCGGCGAAGAGCGCCCTTTCTTCCTACCTCCAGGTGCGCAACCTATGGGACGAGGAAGCCGTGGTTTCAGCTGTGCGCACCTGGCTCGGCCGCCAGACCGTGGACCGCGTGGAGTGCCTGTGGGAGCCCGGTGTCGAGCTCGCCGGCAAAGTCCGGGACGCCCTGGGAGTGCCCGGCCTCAGCGCCGAGCAGAGCTTCGCCTTCCGCAACAAGGAGCGCATGAAGCAGGTGCTCGACGCCGCCGGCATCCGCACCCCCCGCCACATCTCCGCCACCACCGTGGCTCGCTGCTGGGAGGCCGCCGGCGAGATCGGCTACCCCCTGATCCTCAAGCCGATCGCCGGTGCCGGCTCGGCCGACACCTACCGTGTGCACGACGAAGCCGAGCTGCGAGAAGCCCTCGCTCTGCTGCGTCACGTGCCGGAGGTCTCGGTGGAGGAGTTCGTGGACGGCGAGGAATTCACCTTCGACACGCTGTCGGTCGACGGCGTTCCGGCCTACTACAACATCGCCTGGTACCGGCCTCGGCCCCTGGTGGCGCGCTCCACCGAGTGGATCAGTCCCCAGGTGGTGGCCCTGCGCTACCCCGACCAGGCCGAGTACGCCGGCGGCGTCGCCATGGGCTTCGCGGTACTCAAGGCCCTGGGCTTCGAGACCGGCTTCACCCACATGGAGTGGTATCGCAAAGCGGACGGCGAGGTGGTTTTCGGCGAGATCGGCGCCCGGCCTCCAGGCGCCCACCAGGTGGATCAGATGAACTTCGCCTGCGACATCGACGTCTTCCGCGGCTGGGCCGAAGTGGTCTGCTTCAAACGCCTGTCGGAGAACGTGCAGCGCCTCTACAACGTGGCCAACATCTACAAACGGGCCGAAGGCCAGGGCACCATCCGCCAGATCACCGGCACCGAGCATGTGCGCCGGCTCTGCGGGCCCTGGCTGGTGTGGGACAACCTGCTGCCGATCGGCAGCCGCCGGCGGGACTGGCGGCAGACTTTGGTTTCCGACGGCTTCCTGGTGGTGCGCCACCCGGAACTCGCCGCCACCCTGCGCATGGCCGACGAGATCGGCACGCGGCTGCGCCTTTACGCCTCCTGAAGTCTCAAGCGGAGAGCTTGAGCTCGCGGCTGACCTCTTCGTACCAACCCTCGCCCACCGGCAGGTAGACGCTGCAGTGGTCCATGTCGCCGCCGTAGACGTGGATCGTCACCGAGCTTTCCGAGACCAGGGCATTGGCGAGGGTGTGGTAGTCGAACGGAGGAATCAACCTGCCGGCGCTGCCCACCCCGGCGATTTCGGTCCCCTGGCGCTCGAAGCGGCACTGGCTGCCGGAGCGCTCCAGGAGATCGTACTGGGTCACCTCGATCCGCCCCTGGAGCACGCCTTCTACGCACCACAGTCCGGCATGGTCGTGGAGTGGTGTGCCCTGGCCCGGGCCCCAGACCATGGCGAGCGCGGTATAGCCCAGGGTGGGGTTGGCGTAGATCAGGCGGCGGGCGTAGGAATCTGGCGCCGGGCGCATCAGGGCCGCGGGGAGCTGAACCGCGTGGCGGTGAATGAGGTCAGTCAAAGCGTCGCGCACGGCACGGGTTCGGGCCTCCGGGCCTACCGAGTAGCGCACCGCTCCATCCAGGGCGGCAATCAGCTCTCGACAGCCGGGCTCGCTCACGCTCGTCGCCGTTTGCAACATCTTTGATCTCCTTTGTAGGGTTTTTTCAGCCCTGTCGTGGCCGCCGAGTGTAACATCTCTCCACGGTACGCATGCAGCATCGAGGCACGAAAAGCCCGGAAAACGAGCCTCCGGAGCTCAGTAGATCGAAAATCGCAAACGTGACTGAAGTGATCTAAATTGTCTCGGTGAGCTCGGCCATAATGTGAGCAATTCGATCACCTTGCTCTTCTGTCGTGGAGGCAGGGGGCATGGCATAGAGCACATTGCCGAGAGGCCGGAGCAGCGCGCCGAGCTCGAGGGCTCGGCGACGCAGCTCGAGGGCGCGGCTGGAGAGGTAGCCGGTATCCCCTTGCCGCGCCGGCAAGTCGAGGACCACGATGCCGCCCAGCCGGCGGAGACTGTTGCGAACGTCCCCGTTGGAAAGAGCCGCCCGAAGGGTGGCCTCGATGCGCCCGCCGAGGGCCGCGAAGCGAGCCGGCACGTTCTCGGCGAGCACCAGTTCGAGGGAGGCCAGAGCGGCCGCGCAGGCGATCGGATTGGCGGTGAAGGTGTGGCCGTGGAAGAAGGCGCGGCTGCGCTCGGTGGAGAGGAAGGCGTCGAAGATCTCCTCCCGGGCGAGGGTTGTGGCGAGCGGCAGGGTGCCGCCGGTCAGGCCCTTGGCCAGGCAGAGCAGATCCGGCTCGATGCCCGCCGCCGAACAGGCGAAGAGGCTGCCAGTGCGGCCGAAGCCGGTCATCACTTCGTCGGCGATCAGGAGCGCCCCGTGCTCCCGGCTCAGCCTCCGCGCCTCGACGAGCAGGGACGGTGAGTAGACGCGCATGCCCCCGGCCGCCTGGATCAACGGCTCGAGGATCACGGCCGCCACCTGCCCCGGGAGCCGCTCGAAGGCCCGTGCCAGAGCTCCAGCATCGAGAGGCACTCGCACCACCGGGAAGAGCAGGGGCTCGAAGGGGCGGAAGAAGGGCTCCGGGTCCCCCACGGCCATGGCCCCGAAGGTGTCCCCGTGGTACCCCCCCTCGAAGGCGATGAAGGAGCGCCGCTCGGCCTCGCCTCGGTGCTGGCAGCTCTGGTAGGCGAGCTTCAAGGCCACCTCGACGGCGGTCGAGCCGTTGTCCGAATAGAACACCCGGGTGAGGCCGGCCGGTGCCACGGCGAGCAGGCGCTCGGCCAACGCCACCGCCGGTTCGTGGGTGGCGCCGGCGAAGAGCACGTGGTCGAGCTGCGCCGCCTGGCGGGCGATCGCCGCCACCAGCTCCGGCCGGCCGTGGCCGTGGAGGCAGCACCACCAGGAGGAGATCGCATCGAGCACCCGGCGACCGTCCTCCAGGGTGAGCCAGGAGCCCTCGGCGGCCACCACCGGCAACGTCTCCCGCTCGAGCCCGTGCTGGGTGTAGGGATGCCAGAGGGCGGCGCGGTCCCGCCCCAGAAGGTCGCTCATGGCCCCCAGAGCTCCGCGAGGCCGGGCTCGTCGACCAGCCAGCGGCCCAGGCTCTCGGGGTCGAGGGGCGCGAGGCGGGGCAGCTCGAAGAGCCGCGGCACCGCCGACAGCCGGGCGAGCGTCTCGCGATTCGCCGGATGCGGCTCCCCCACCAGGAAAAGCGCCCGGGGCTCGAGGCCGCGGCGGCGCAGAGCTTCGAGAGTGAGCAGGGTGTGATTGAGGGTGCCGAGGCCGGAGCGGGCCACCAGCACCAGCTCGGGGGCCACGGCCTCGAGCCAACTCGCCTGGGTGAGCTCGCCCCGGTAGGGGACCAGGAGGCCTCCAGCCAGCTCCACCACCAGGGGCGAGACGGCTCGCTCCCGGTGCAAGCGCAAGTCCAGCTCGGCCAGGTCGATCTCCACCCCGGCGGCCGCAGCGGCCTGGTGGGGCGAGGCCGGCAAGGGCAGCCGCCAGCTCGGCTCGAGGGCCGCCTCGGCCGCCAGCCCGGAAAGCGCCAGCACAGCAGCGGTGTCGTCCTCCTCGCCGGTCTGCACCGGCTTCCAGTAGCGAGCCCCCGCGAGCCGCCGCCCGAGGGCCAGCAGCGCCGCCGAGACCACCGTCTTGCCCACCCCGGTGTCCGTGCCCACCACGAAGAGGGCCCGGTGAGCGGTGGCGGCGCCGAGCCCGGAAGCGACTCTCGCCCTCTCGGCTTCCTTCTGCTCCGGCGGCCCGGGACCCTCACCCCTGCCCCTCTCCCAGCCCTCCCCTTCTTGCCACCCCGGACCCTCACCCCTGCCCCTCTCCCAGCCCTCCCACTCCAGCCACCCGGGAGAGGGGTTCAGAGAGGGAGGGTCTTCTCCGGCCTCCCCCTCTCCCGGGTGGCTGGAGTGGGAGGGCTGGGAGAGGGGGATCGAGGGGGTGAGGGCCGCTCCGGGGCTCGGCGCTGCCGTAGCAGGTGCCAGCCCCTTGGCCGGAGGGCCGGCACGGGGGCCGGCCCCTACGAGCTCTGCCTCTGGGAAACCCTCTCGCGGGTGGCTGGAGTGGGAGGGCTGGGAGAGGGCCGCCACCACGGCGGCGAGTTTGGCCACCTCCTCGGGGCGGTGGGTAGCGTGGCAGACCAGCCTCAGCCTCGAGGTGCCCGCAGGCACCGTGGGCGGGCGCACCGCCCTCACCTCGAAGCCGGCCGCCCGGCATTGTTCCGCCAGGGCCATGGCACGCCCCTCCTCCCCCACCACCACCGGCACGATCGCCCCCGCCGGCTCCGGCAGCCCGAGCGCCGCCGCGAGCTCCCGGGCCCGCTCGAGGCAGGCGGCGCGGCGCTCGCCGAGCTCGGGCATCGAGTCCACAGCCGCCAAGAGCGCTGCCACGAGCGCCGGAACCGGAGCGGTAGTGAACACCAGCGAGCGGGCCCGGTTCACCAGCAGCTCGCAGAGCACGCGGCTGCCGGCCACCAGCGCGCCGCCCGCCCCGAGCGCCTTGCCCCCGGTCACCACCCGGGCCAGCAGGGGCGGC
>CALMKX010000313.1 GCA_937867335.1 uncultured Acidobacteriota bacterium | reverse complement strand
CGAGTCGATGATCGTCTGGAAGACCAGATTGACGATCGCCTCGGCCTGCTTCTTCGTCAGCTGCGCGGTTCTCGCCACCTCTTCGACGAGATCCGCCTTGGTGAGTCCGTCGTTCGCCGGCTGCACGGGCGGAGCCAGGACCAGATCAGGAGGGTTCGCCATCCGACTCCGCCGACTCGGGCGCCTCGAGGGCCTCGACGGGTACGACCGCCTTGGCAGCCGCCGATTCGAGCTCGGCGATCTCCTCTTCACTGGGCTGCGACACGCCGCGAATCGTCAGGCCGACCTTCTTCTCGTCCTGCTCGATGCGGAGGATTCGCGCCCGGACCCACTTGCCGACGGGGAACGTCGCCTCGAGCTTGCCGCCGGCGAAGTCGATCTCGCTGATGTGGGCGAGACCTTCCAGGCCGTCGAAAATGTCGATGAAGAGGCCGAAGTCCGTGACGTTCACCACCCGGCCGGTGACGATGTCGCCGACGCGGTTGTTCTCGACGAACTCCTGCCACTCGTTGGGCATGAACTCCTTGATCGACAGCGACACTCGCTGGTTCTCGGTGTCGATGTTGGTGATCCGAGCCCGCACCACGTCGCCCTTCTTGAGCACTTCGCTGGGGTGCTTGACCCGCTTGGTCCAGCTCATGTCGGAGACGTGGATCAGGCCGTCGATGCCCTCGAGGATCTCGACGAAAGCGCCGAAATCGGTCAAGTTGCGCACCCGGCCCTCGATCACGCTGCCCACCGGGAAGTGGTCGGAGAGCTCCTCCCAGGGGTTGCGCTCGGTCTGGCGAAGGGAAAGGCTGATCCGCCGCTGTTCCATGTCGAGCTCGGAGACGATCGCCTCGACCAGGTCGCCGACGTTCAGGATTTTCGCCGGGTTGACCACCTTCTTGGTCCAGGACATCTCGCTGACGTGGATCAGACCCTCGACGCCCTCTTCGATCTCGACGAAGGCGCCGTAGTCCACCAGGCTCACCACCTTGCCGCGCACGCGGGAACCCGGCGGGTACTTCTTGTCGACCAGGGTCCAGGGATCGTCGGTCTTCTGCTTGTAGCCGAGGGAGACGCGCTCGGTCTCGGGGTCGAACTTGAGCACCACCACCTCGACCTCGTCGCCCACCGAGAAGTGGTCGCTGGGCTTGTTGACCCGCCCCCAGGAGATGTCGGTGATGTGCAGCAGGCCGTCGATGCCGCCGAGGTCGATGAACACGCCGTAGTCGGTGATGTTCTTGACCACGCCGGTCAATCGGGCGCCGGTCTCCAGCCGCTTCAGGGTCTCGGCTTTCTTCTCGGCGTACTCCTTCTCGAGAACCGCCTTCCTGGAAAGCACGATGTTGTTGCGGCGGCGGTCGATCGAGATGACCTTGAACTGGAGTTCTTCGCCCTTCAGGGATTCGAGGTTCTTCACCGGCTTGATGTCGACCAGCGAGCCGGGCAGGAAGGCGCGCAGGCCGACGTCCACGGTGAGACCGCCCTTGATGCGGTCGAGCACTCGACCCTGGATGATGGTGCCGTCCTTGTACGCTTGCTCGATGTCGGTCCAGCGGCGCATGCGCTCGGCCTTCTGGCGCGAGAGCAGCACGTGACCTTCCTGGTCTTCCGCTTTCTCAAGGAGGACATCGATCTCGTCGCCCACCTTGACCTTCAGATTGCCGTCGCGGTCGAGGAACTCGGCCTTGGGGACCAGCCCCTCCGACTTGTAGCCAACATCGACGATGACGTTCGAGTCGGTCACGCCAATCACCCGGCCGACCACGATCTCGCCCTCGTTCAAGTTGCGCATGCTCTCGTCGTACATCGCGACCAGCTTCTGGTAGTCGGGATGGGACTTGGGGTCGTCGGCGAAGAGAGCTTCATCGTCTTCTGCGACGGCCACGGCGCGACTGCCGCCGTTGCGTGCGGGGCTCCCGGCTGCGCTGGCGCTCCCGCCTTCAGTGGCGGGCTTCGATTCGGCGGCGGGGATCAGCGCAGCTTCCGCCTCGCGGTGTTCTTCGGTGGACTGCATGGAAAGAAAAACCTCCTTGTTTTTGGGATTCAGGCCACAAGGCCTGCTGCTCCGAGCGGGGCGAAGCGGTGGCGTTCCGCTAAACCTTTGAGAACTCGGGGATTGGGAGTATAGGTTCGGGCGCAAGAGGTGTCAACCGAGAAGCGCCCGGGGGGGAAGGCCCGCCCCGGGGTCGAGGCGGGGGCGGGCCTTGGCGAAACTCAGGCGGCTAGAACGTCACCTTTGCCGCCAGCTGGACGATGCGGTTGTCGCTCGCCGCGACGTCGCTGCCGAAGCCGGAGACCGGAATCAGCACGTTGTTGCGGCTGTCGTAGTTGTAGACCGTGGTGCGCTGGGAGTTGATGTTGTCGCGGTCGAAGAGGTTGAAGGCCTCGGCGATGATCTCGAGCTGGGCGTCGGCGAAGAGCGGGAAGCGCTTCGAGAGCCGCAGGTCGACGGTGAAGCTCGCCGGCAGGGTGGTGCGGTCGCGGCTTCCGGGCACGATGTCGTTGCGAGTGTTGCCGTCCCGGTTGAGGTCGTTGGTCACTGTCTTCGAGTAGGGCTGGCCGCTCTGGTAGATGGCGATCCAGGACATCGACCAGCCGTCCACCAGGTATTTGAGGGCTCCCGAGGAATGGCTCCAGTAGTCCAGGTTCCACAGGCCGGAGCTCACGATGCGGTGGCGCTGGTCGTTCAGGCCGGGGCCGTCGGCCAGGCCGAAGTCCACCGGATCCGGCGGGAACTTGGCGTCGTCGCCGCTGTTCGGCACCACCGCCGTGGCGTCCGGGGCGGTATCCGTCACTTTGCCGTAGGTGTAGGAGAGGCTGGTCTGATAGCGGCCGTTGTAGCGTCGGCGCAGCTCGAGCGTCAAGCCGTTGTACTTGGACTTGGCCGTGCTCTCGAAACGGATCAGGCGGTCGAAGTTGGTGAACGGCCGGGCCGTGGGGTACTGGTTCACCCGCAGCGAGCCGCCGCCCTGGATGGGAATGTCCGTGGGCACCGCAGTGCCGACGTTGAAGTCCCGGGAGCGTTGGAGCTTGTCGGCCTTCACGTAGAGATAGGAGACGCCGAGGGCGATGTCCGGGGTGAGGGCGTAATCCGCCCCCAGGCTCGCCTGATGCACCTCGGGGTTCTCGAAGTCGCGGTCGAAGAAGAAGATCGTCGGCTTCGGCACCGCCGTGCCGGCCGGCACGCTCGGCAGCACGTCCGGGTAGCGCGGGGCCTGGTTGCCGGTGAAGGTCACCGTCTGCACATTGATGCCGTTGTTCGAGTGCGCCGTGCCCACCATGATCGAGGGCGTGCGGCCGTAGAACAGCCCGTAGCCGAAACGCAGCACCAGCTTCTCGTTGGGGTTCCAGGCCAGGCCCAGGCGTGGGGCGATGTTGTTCTTGTCTTCGTGGAGGAAGCTGGTGTCGATGCCCGCGGCCGCCAGCTGCGGGTCCGGGTTCCGGACTTCCGGCTGGGCGAACTTCTGCAGGTCGTAGCGCAGCCCGAGCATCAGCGAGAGCTTGTCCTGGAGCTTCCACTCGTCCTGAACGAAGAGGGCGTATTCCTGGATGTCCGGGTTGGTGGTGGGGCCGGTAGTGCCGGCACCGGCGAAGGCCTGCACGTAGCGCTCGCCCGAGCCGTTGGGGATGCCGCGGTTGTAGCTAGCGATCGAGTTGAAGGTGTAGGAGCCCGAGAAGTTGCCCGGGAAGAAGTTCTTGATCTTGTCCTTCACGTAGTCGAAGCCGCCTTTGACCGTGTGATTGCCCTTGAGCCAGGTGACGGTATCGGCCAGCTGCGTGCGCTTGATGGTGGTCTCGCGGGGGGAGAAGAAGTTGCGGCCGATCACCAGCACGGTGCGGCCCTGCTCGCGGATGGTCGCCTCAGGAGCGTCCGAGTTGGCCTTGCCCGGCTCCTTGTCCCGGGCGTACTGGCCGCGCGCCTCGTTGAACAGGCTCTGGCCGAAGACCGAAGTGAGCGAAGCGTTCAGGGTGTCCGTCTTCACCAGGCTGTCGCCGGTGTGCTCCTGGGCGTTGGTGGCACCGCCGTTCTCGAAGTTCTTGCCGGTGAAATCCTGATGGTTGAGGCGAGCCGTCAGGCGCTCGCCCTCGGCCAGGTTCCAGTCGGTCTTGAGCAGGTAGACATCCTGATCCTGGCCGCGTTGCCAGGAGTCGGCCTTGGCGCGCAGCTTGGCAAGGCCCGCCTGGGTGTCGGCGTCCGTGGGCAGGCGCAGGCCGGCGAGGTTCTGATCCAGGCTGATGTCGTTCGGGATGCTGTTGCGCTGGCCGTCGTAGGAGAAGAAGAAGAACGCCTTGTCGCGCGCCACCGGGCCGCCGAGCGAGGCGCCGAACTGGTCGAAGTGGTAGGGGGACTTGCCTCGGCCGGCCTGCTTGTTGGCGAAGCTGTTGGCGTTCAAGGACTTGTCCCGGTAGAACTCGAACAACGAGCCGCGGAAGTCGTTGGTTCCCGATTTGGTGACCACGTTGATCACGGCCCCGCCGGCCCGGCCGTACTCCGCCGAGTAGGCGTTGCGGTTGACCTGGAACTCCTGCACGGCGTCCTGGCTGAACTGGTAGGGCGCGCGGCCCGAGCCGGTACGGCCGAGGGTTTGACCGAAGAAGGTGTTGTTGTTGTCGGCGCCATCGACTACCAGGCTGTTGAGGGTGCCGCGCTGGCCGGCGAAGCTGATATCGCCCTGGCGAACGTCGCGGGTCACCCCGGGAGTGGTGAGCACGAAGTCGATGAAGTTGCGGCCGTTCACCGGCAGATTGGCCACCTGCTGGGCCCCCACGGTCGAGGCCTGGTGGGTGCGGGTCGCCTCGATCACCGGCGCCTCGGCGGTGACCACGATGGCCTCCTGGCTCGAGGCGATCTCGAGCTGGATATCCGCCTCGAGGGCGCTGCCGAGGGTGAGCACCAGGCCTTCCCTGCGCACCGTGTTGAAGCCTTCGAGGGCGGCGGTCACCTCGTAGGTGCCCACCGGCAGGAGCGGCGCCCGGTAGCGCCCCTTCTCGTCGGTCACGACGTCGCGGCTGAGCCCGGTAGCAGGGCTCTTCACCGTCACGCTCACCCCGGGCAGCACCGCTCCCGAGGCGTCGGTCACCGTGCCTTCGATGCTACCGCCCGTGGCCTGGGCTTGTGCCAACGCAACCCCGGGGATCAACAGCGCCAGGGCCAGGGCGGTGCCCAGCCGACGCCAGTCTCGAACGACTTTCCGCATACAGAACGCTCCTTTACCAGGCGACTAGATCGGGTTCGGGTCGAATCGGGCGGAGTCTGTCACAGAATTGTCACAGACGCTGCTCTTCGAACCGCACGGAGTGTAGTCGGCCTCTGCCCTGCCGCTGTGACGACGCCGCGGCGAAGCTGCGGCGGCTCGCCGGCGTTGCCGAGCCGAGATCCGGCCTCGAAACCTCCCGGCCCTCTCCCGCATCGGAGCCACCGAGGCGCGGTCTAGAGGCCACCGGCATCGACTTGGGCCGAAAATGAACCGCCTACGGTGTGGGTGTCGTAGATTCCCGGGAACAACGAGGAGACCGCCAGATGCCATCTTCCAGCCCAGCCACCGCGGGGGACTCGACTCGCGGCGCCACCGAAAAAACCGGCCTCGTTCGCCGGCTCGTGCCCGTGGTGGTCGGAGTCGCCGCCCTGGTCGCCCTGATCCTCTTGGGCCGCCAGGCGGGGGCCTACCTGCCCCGCTTCGCCGCCTGGGTGCAGTCCCTGGGGGTGTGGGCGCCGGTGGCCTACATCCTGGGCTATGCCGCGGCGGCGGTGGCCTTTCTGCCCGGCTCGGTGCTCACGCTCGCCGCTGGCATCGTCTTCGGCCTGGGCTTCGGCACCCTCTACGCCTTCGTGGGCGCCACTCTAGGAGCCTCGCTCGCCTTCCTGGTGGCGCGCTACCTGGCTCGCTCCTGGGTGGAGAAGAAGCTCGAGAGCGCGCCCCGCTTCCGCGCCATCGACCGCGCCGTGGGCAAGGAAGGGCTGAAGTTCGTGACCCTGCTGCGGCTGTCGCCGGTGATGCCCTTCAACCTGCTCAACTACGCCCTGGGCCTGACCAAGATCGGCTTTCCTCAGTACCTCCTGGCTTCGCTCGCCATGCTGCCGGGCACGCTGCTGTACGTCTACTACGGAACGCTGATCGGCGACCTCGCCCGCCTGGCGAGCGGCACCAAGATCGAGGGTGGCGCCGAGCGGTGGGTCTTCCTCGGGGTGGGCCTGGTGGCCACGCTGGCGGTGAGCCTCCTGCTGGCGAAGAAGGCCAAGCAGGCGATCGCCGAAGAGGTGGAGGGAGGAGCATCATGAGCCAGGGGCAAACCGCGCACGACGATTTCTCCCGTTCGCTGATCCTCGCCGATCGCGACGACCAGCGCCTGCTCGCGGAGGTCCACCCGGCGAGCTGGCAGAACCCGCGGGCCGCGGACCGCTACCACCTGGTGGTGGTGGGGGGCGGCACCGCCGGCCTGGTCTGCGCCGCTGGCGCCGCCGGGCTGGGCGCCCGGGTGGCCCTCGTGGAGCGGGCGCTTCTGGGCGGCGACTGCTTGAACTACGGCTGCGTTCCCTCCAAAGGGGTGATCCGAGCCGCTCGCGCCTGGGCCGACGCCCGGGAGGCCGCCGAGCGCTTCGGCGGCCCGAAGGTGAGCGGCGAGGGCGACTTCGCCACCGCCATGGCCCGCATGCGCCGCTTGCGGGCGGATATCGGCCACCATGACAGCGCACGGCGCTTCGCCGATCTCGGCGTCGACGTTTTCCTGGGCGACGGCCGCTTCGTCGGCTCGGACGTGATCGAGGTCGGTGGCCAGCGGTTGCGCTACGGCCGCGCGGTGGTGGCCACCGGCGCCCGGGCGGCCACGCTGCCGATTCCCGGGCTCGCCGAGGCTGGCTTCTTCTCCAACGAGACGATCTTCACGCTGACCGAGCTCCCCCGCCGCCTGGTGGTCGTGGGCGCCGGGCCGATCGGCTGCGAGCTGGCCCAGAGCTTCGCTCGCTTCGGCAGCCAGGTGACCCTGCTCGACATCCTGCCCCAGATCCTTCCCCGGGAGGACGCCGATGCCGCCGCGCTGGTCGAAGCCGCCCTGGTGCGCGACGGCGTGACCCTGGCCCTCGGCGCCAAGACCCTGGGTGTCGCCGCCCGCGGCGGCGAAAAGGTCCTCACCCTCGAACGGGGAGGCGAGCAGCGAGAGCTGGTGGCCGACGCCATCCTGCTCGCCGTGGGCCGCAAGCCCAACCTCGAGGGGCTCGGCCTCGAAGCTGCCGGCATCGCCTACAGCAAGGTCGGCGTCGAGGTGGACGACTTCCTGCGCACCAGCAACCGCCGCGTTTACGCCGCCGGGGACGTCGCCTCCCGCTTCCAGTTCACCCACGCCGCCGACGCCATGGCCCGGATCGTTCTGCAGAACGCCCTCTTTCGCGGCCGAGCCCGGGCCAGTCGGCTGGTGATTCCCTGGTGCACCTACACCAGCCCCGAAGTCGCCCACGTGGGTCTCTACGAGAAGGAGGCGACGGAACGCGGCATCGCCCTCGACACCTTGACCGTGCCGCTTTCGAGCGTGGACCGCTCCCGCCTCGATGGCGACGACGCGGGCTTCCTGCGCCTCCACCTGGCCCGCGGCAAGGACCGCGTCCTGGGCGCCACACTGGTGGCCGAGCGCGCCGGCGACCTGCTGGGCGAGCTCTACCTGGCGGTCACCCATGGCATCGGTCTCGGCCAGATCGCGTCGGTGATCCACCCCTACCCCACCGAGGTCGAAGTGATCAAGAAGGCCGCCGATACCTGGCGGCGGGGCAAGCTCACCCCGGTGGTGAAGAAGGTGCTGGCCGCTCTGTTGAAGCTGGTCTGACCGCCTCGGGAGCGGCCCGCTCGGGCTGACCCCAGTGCCGGTAGAGCTCCGAGAGCCAGCCCCGGGTCTCGAGCAGGCGGAAATCGGCCGGCCGCAGCGCAGCCGAAAGCGAAGCCACGGCTTGAGAAAGCAGCGGCTCGGCTTCCGCGTAGCGTCCCTCGAGCACCAGGGTGGCACCGAGCATGGCCCGCGTTCGAGCGAGCTGGGGGTGAGCGGCGGAGAGCACCCGCTCGCGGATGGCCAGGGAATGGCGTAGCAGCGGCTCGGCCTCGAGGGGATGCCCCATCTTGAGGTGGAAATAGCCGAGATCGCTCATCGGATAGCTCGCCAGCGGATGCTCTGGGCCGAGGAACTTCTGGTAGAGGGCGAGCGACCGGCCTGCGGCTGCGAGCGCTTCTTCGTCCCGGCCTTGCAGGTGGCGGAGCTTGCCGAGATGAGCCAGGGCCTCGGCCATTGCCGGATGCTCGGGGCCGAACGCCTTCTGAACGATCTCCAGCACCGAGCGATCGAGGCGATCCGCTTCGGCCAAGGTGTCCGCGCCTTCGCTGGCCATGCCCTGGAGTGCGAGCTCCAGACTCCCCATCACTTTGGCGGTCTGGGGATGATCCGCGCCCCAACTGGCCTGAAACACCGCGAGCGCGTCGCGGAACACCCGGGCCGCTTCTCGATAGTCGCCCAGGTTGAGCCGGGCCAGGCCGAGGTTGTTGGCGAGCGCCGCAGTATCGGGATGGTTGGCACCGAGCTTGTTCAAGAGGATGCGGTAGCCCTCGCCGAAAGCTTCGGTCGCCTCCCGGAAACGGCCCTGGCTGGTGAAGACTCCCCCCATGGCCCCTAGAGTCGAAGCCACCACCGGGTCCTCGGGGCCGAGGACCTTGCGCTCCATCGCCAAGACCTCGCGGTAGAGCCCCTCGGCCTCCGGATAGTGGCCTTGGTCGAACTCCAGCTTGGCCAGATAGCCCAGGGTCTCGGCCAAGCCCTCCCCCGCGTCGCCTTCCACCCGCCGATGCACCTCGCGAGACTCCTCGAGCAGCTTGCGCGCCTCGTCGAACTTGCGCTGCAGAGTGAGGGTCGACGCCAGGCGGTTCAGGGTCCAGCCGAGCGCTCTCGGGTCGGTCCCAGGCAGGCGCCGGCGCAAGGCCAGGGCCTCGCGGCCGAGTTCTTCGGCCTTGGCGAACTCGCCCTGCTGGTAGAGAGCGTCGCTGAGGCCCTCGAGAGAGCTCGCGAGCTCTTGAGGGGAGGTCTCGGCCAGGCGCCGGCGCAGCTTCAGGGCTTCGTCGAGCACGGCCTGACCCTGATCGAGAGCCCCCAGCCCGAGGTAGCTGCGGCCGATCGCGTCGAGCAGGGCGGCTTTCACCTGGGGCTGGGCCGAGAGCTGCTCCTCGACCCGCTTCTCTCCCTGGTCGAGCAGAGTGCGGACGCTCACCTTGTCGCCGCCGCCGCGGTAGGGATCGGCCTCCTCGAAAGTCTTCACCAGGAAGTTCAGAGCTTGATTGGACTTGTCCCGCTCGCGGGTGAGGCGTTGGCGCTGGACCAGCAGGCTGACGGTCAAGGCCGCGAGCACACTCACCGCTAAAGCTGCGGCCGAGACGCTCAGGCGGTGGCGGCGCAGGAACTTGCCGGTGCGGTAGCGCAGTGAATCCGGCCGGGCTTGGACCGGCTGGTCGCGGAGGTGTCGGTCGAGATCAGTGGCCAGCTCGGCCGCCGAGACGAACCGCCGCTGGGGCTCTTTGCGCAGGGCCTTGGCCAGGATGTTGTCGAGGTCCCCGGCGAGGCGCCTGGCGAGCTCCTTGGGCTCGCTCGAGCGGGCGCTCGCGATGTCTTCGGTCTCGGCGCGAGCCGCTGCGTCGCCGGCCACCGCTCGGCGGAGCAGCTCCCGCAAGGCAGCGCTCGGCCGCTCGGGCTCTTCTTCGCAGACCGCGCGCTCGAGGTCGGTACGCTTCGAGTCCTCGCCTCGATAGGGAGAAAGCCCGCTCAGGAGCTCGTAGAGCAGCACGCCGAGCGAATAGACATCGCTCGCGGTCGAAACCGGCTCGCCCCTCACCTGCTCGGGGCTCGCGTAGGCCGGCGTCATCAAGCGCAGCCCCAGCCGGGTGAATTGGGTCGAGTCGCCTTCCTGCTCGGCCTCGTCCAGCCGCTTGGCGATGCCGAAATCGAGCAGTTTGAGCTCGCCCTGCGCGGTGACCAGCACGTTCGAGGGCTTGATGTCGCGGTGCACCAAGAGGTTCTGGTGAGCGTACTGCACCGCCTCACAGAGCTTGCCCACCAGTTCGAGACGAGCTCTCACGCCCAGGCGATGGCGGTCGCAGTATTGGTCGAGGGGTTCGCCCTCCACGTACTCCATCACCAGATAGGGCCAGCCGGCCTCGGTGGTGCCGCCATCGTAGAGCCGGGCGATTCCGGGATGCTCGAGGCGAGCAAGGGTCTGGCGCTCGTGGCGGAAGCGGCGCAGGCCCTCCAGGCTGCCCAGAAGCCAGGGCTGGATCACCTTGAGCGCGACCCGATGCTGGTATTGGTCGTCGTCGCGCTCGGCCAGGAAGACCGTGCCCATGCCGCCCCGGTTGATCACTTCCGCCAGGCGGTAGGGGCCGATGTGGGTGCCGATCTCGGGTTCTCCCAGCTGCCGAGCCGCCCGGGCCAACTCCTCCGCCGGTTGTTCGAGGAAAGTCCCGATCTTGGCTTCGGCGGAGAGCAGCCGCTCCACTTTGTCGCGCAGCTCCGGCCGGTCGGCGCAGGCGGCCGCGAGGTAGGCCTCGCGGCGCTCGGGCGGGAGCTCGGAAACCTCCGAGTAGATGCGGTTCGCCTGGCGCAGGAACTCGAGCTCGCTCACGCCGGGCTCCCGGCGGTGCGCAGCGTCTCGAACAACCAGGCTCGAGCCCGGGCCCATTGCCGGCTGACCGTGACCGGCGAGATCCCCAGGTAGCTCGCGGTCTCCTCCAGGGTGAGCCCGCCGAAGAAGCGCAGCTCGACGATCCGAGCCTTCTGAGGGTCGATCGATTCCAGACTCCTCAAGGCCTCGTCGAGGTCCACCAGATCCGCCGAGTCCGGGTTCGCCACATCGGCCGCTTCGGCCAGAGTCACTCGCTGCCACTGTCCGCCCCGTTTGGCCCGGTTGCGGCGACGGGCGTCGGTGATCAGCAGGCGGCGCAGTAGGTGGGCGGCGAAGCCGAAGAACTGCGTGCGGTTCTCCCATTTCAACCCGTGCTGCTCGCGGAGATAGAGATAGGCTTCGTGCACCAGAGCCGTGGCCTGCAGAGTGTGATCGGCGCGCTCCCGGCGCATCGCCGCCACGGCAATCCGGCGTAGCTCGGGGTAGACCAAGGGCAAGACCTTCTGGCCCGCCAGCTGGTCGCCGTCGCTCCACCTCTGCAGCAGCTCGGTCACGGGCGATGGATCAGCGTTCTCTTTGAATGTGCTCACGCTACAAAGCCTAACAGCTCGAGGGGTTATGCTGCAACAGCGTCAGACGAAAATACAAGCCGATCAAGACGCAGGCGCCGAGGTGGCCGCGGAGTCACGGGATGACGTCGTCGCTTGATACGAAGGAACCGGCGGTCTGGTTCCAGCGGGTAACGTTCTACAGCACTCTGGCAAGCCTTTGTCCCTTCATCCCGGTTCCCTGGCTGGATGATTGGGCTCGCGGTTGGGTCGACCGGCGGGCCGTGGGTGCCGCCTTGCGCACCTGGGGCCTGGCCTCGGAGCCCTGGCAAGTGGAGCTCCTGGCGGGCCAAGGCGAGGCGGCGAAACGCCCGGGCTGCCTGCCGCTGGGGCTCCTGGGCGCCGCCCTCCGGGCGCTGCTGCGCCTGGTTTTGGGCCTAGCGCGCAAGCTGCTCCTGTTCCTCGCCGTCAAGCAGGCGAGCGACTGCGTCTCCCGCGCCTTCCACGAAGGCTACCTGCTTCATCGCGCCCTCGCCTCGGGAGTGATCCGGGCCGAGACTCTCCGCTCGCGGCCGCACCTCCTGTCTCTGCGCTGGGCGATCGAGGAGAGTTGCCGGCAGATCGACCCCAGGCCCCTCCAGCAGCTGATCTCGCGCCTGCTCCGGGGCAGCCGGAAGCTGCTCTCGGCCGCCGCCCGCTCGTTCGCCTCTCTGCTGCGACGCTCGAGGGAGAGCGAGGCTCCAGCCGGCTACGGCGACGCGGTGGAGGCTCGAGAGGAAGCGCTTCTGGGCGGCCTCACGGCAGCCCTCGCCCGCAGCCTGTGGGGGGAGCGGAGCTACCGCGAGGAGCTCGAGAAGGTGTTCCAGGAAAACCTGGCGCGAGCGGGCCTGCTTCCGCCTCAGCAACCCTGAGCAGCTCCGGGCTCCCAACGGGCGCGGCCGCCCCTTCGGTTAGACTAGGATTGTTGCAAGAAGATCATAGTGCTTTCATCGCTTCTTTCACTCTCCACTGTTTGCCCAATCTGACGCCCGCAGAGAGCGGGACGCCAGCAACCCCGAAGAAGGAGTCTCCATGGTCTTGTCTCGTAGCGCACGACTCCGTTTCAGCGGCCTGCTCCTCTCCGGCCTCATTCTGCTGCCTGGCGCAGCGGCTGCGGCCCCTCCAGCCACTCATGCCGTCACCATCGCCACGGCTCGGAGCCTCCCCCTCGGTACCACGGTGACGGTGGAAGGGTCGGTCTCGACGCCTTCGGGAGCCTTCAACTCCAGCTTCTTCGACCTCGGCTTCGCCATCCAGGACCTCACCGGCGGCATTTTCATCAGCCTGCAGACCGACCTCGGCGTCGCCCCTCGGGCCCGAGCCAGGGTGACCGGCGTGCTCGCGGACAGCTTCGGCCTGCGCATCCTGGTGCCGGCCGATCCCTCCGACGTCCAGGTGCGCCCGGGCGGCCCGAAGGTGCGGCCCCAGCTGGTGCGCACGGCGGCGGTGGGCGAGGCCACGGAGGGGCGGATCGTGCGGGTGGCCGGCACGCTGGTGCAGGGGCCGGAGAGCGACCTGCCGTTCGGCTACAAGTTCTTCGTCGACGACGGCTCGGGGCCGGTGCAGATCTTCGTCAATCTGGAGACCGGGATCGACGTCTCCACCCTGTCCGTCGGCCAGGTGGTGGTGGTGACCGGCTTCTCGAGCCAGTTCGACACCCACTACGAGATCGATCCCCGCAGCCCGGCCGATATCGTGGTCGCCGCGGGCGGCTAGCGAACTCGCTTCAAGGGGAGGTCGGCCGGGGCCGAGCTCGCCAGGCCTCGGCTTCGAGGGCATAGACCGTGAGCCGGTGGCCTCGCACCTCGGCCTCCCCTACCGGCCGTTCGCCGAGCCTCTCGGCCAGGGCGATCGACCGGACGTTCTTGGGGTGGATCAGGCTCACCACTCGGTCTACCGCCAAATTCTCGAAAGCGAAGCGCAGCGAAGCCTCCGCCCCTTCGTGAGCAAGGCCCTGGCCCCAGAACTTCCGGGCCAGGCTCCAGCCCACCTCGAGGGCAGGCCAACCTTCCGGCCGCCAGCAGCCCAAACGCCCCACCAGCTCGCCGCTCGCGCGGAGCTCGGCGGCCCAGAGGCCGAAGCCCCGCAGCTGCCAGTGGCCGAGGATCATCGCCATGTGGCGCCAGGACTCGACGCGGTCGAGCGGCCCGCCGAGGAACTCCGCCACTTCCGGGTCGGCGCACATTTCGGCATAGGCGTCGAGATCCGACTCTCGGAACGAGCGCAGGCGGAGGCGGGGCGTGAGGAGTTCCATCGCAGGGAAGCTGTCAGTGACCGCAGCAGCCAGCGAGCTCGGCTCGAAAGGCCGAGCTCGCTGCAAGAAGAGCTAGAACTTGCCGCTCCACACCAGGCGGAAGCTGCGGGCCGGCAGGCGGTAGTACTGGGCGTCGCCGAGCTCGCTCTCGATCACCGGGTCCCGCTCGTCCGAGAGGTTACGGCCTTCGAGCCTCAGCTCGCCGATGCCGAAATCGTAGCCCACGCTGGCGCCGTAGGTGGTGAAGGAAGGCGAGAGCGCGGTGTTGCGCTTGTTGAGATAGCGGTCGCCCACGTAGCTCACTTCCACCGAGCCGCGGAAACCCGAGGATGGCGCATAGGTGAGGCCGAGAGCCGCGAGGTCGTTGGCCGAGAGCTCGAGGCGCTTGCCGTCGAGGGCGGTCGGCTCGCCGTCGAACAGCTGAGTGAACCGCTTGAACTTGGCGTCGTGGTAGGCGCCGGCGAGCTGCAGGCGCAGGTCGTACGGCAGCTCGACGTTGATCTCCGCCTCGATGCCCTTGAAGCGCTCGGTGCCGGCGTTGATCAGGCCGGGTGAACCGTTGACGATCTGGGACACCACCAGGTTCTCGAAGTCCATCTGGAATCCCGAGATCTGCCAGGACAGCCGGCCGCCCAGGTTGCGGCCCTTCAGGCCCAGCTCATAGCTGGTGGCCGTCTCGGGCTTGAGCAAGTCGCCCTCGGCCTCGGGGCCGAAGTCGATCGCGGGAGGCTTGTAGGTGTCGCGGTAGTCGCCGAAGACCCACAGGCCATCGTGGTCGTTGCTCCACAGCTGGTAGCTCGCTCCGATGTAGCCGCTCGCCCGCGTGGTGGTGCGGGAGGCTTCACCACCCTCTTCTTCGCCGTCTTCCGGCTCGCCGAGCGGATGGGCCTCTGCGTCCCGCTTCTCCTGGGTGTGGTTCTCGCGCACGCCGACCTCGAGCAGGAAGCGCTCGGTGGGCCGCCATTCGAGCTGGGCGAAGAGGCCGCTGAAGTTGCGCTCGTCTTCGGTGGCGGTTTCTTCGTCGTGGACCACGCTCGAGCTCGACTGAGCGCCTTTGCCGGACAGAGGCACGAAGTAGTCGAAGAGCTCGCTCTCGGCCTTCGCCTTGCCGTAGAGATAGTCCACGCCGAGCACGAGCTGAATCTGCTCCGACAGCTTCTGGGCCCAATGAGCCTCGAAGTAGAGGTCGTCCACGGTCAAGTCCTGCTCGAAGCCGCTGGCGTTGGGCGCGGTGTTGGTGGCGTCGAGCAGGAAGCCGCGGATGGTATCGCGCTCGGTGCGGGTGTAGGCGAGCGTGGTGCCGATGCTGCCGCTGCCCACCGGCCGGTTGAAGCCGGCGGCCAGGTGATAGCGCTTCTCGTCGAGTTTGGCATCGCTCGGGTTGTAGTTGGCGTCGAGCGGCGTCAGGCTGGAGAGCATCCGGCCCATGCGCAGGTGGGGGCTGGCCGGGCTCTGGTTCACCACCGTGGCGGCGGCGTCGAAGTGCAGCTGGCCGCCGCCGGCCGCGAGCTGACCACGGTAGAGCAGCTGGCTGCGGTCGAAGTCGGTGCGGTCGTCCTTGAAGCCTTCCTTGTCGTAGCCGACGTTGATCGACTGCTGGTAGCCGCCGGAGGCGCTGAGGGGGAACGACAGCGAGCCACCGCCGCTCGAGTGCGAGCCGCCGCCCAGGGAGTAGGCGCGGGCCCCCTTGCCGGCCTGGTAGTGGATCACGTGGATCACGCCCACGAACGAGGTGGCGCCGTACATCACCGGCGCCGAGCCGCGGAGGATCTCGATGCGCTCGACACCGGTCAGGTCGAGGGTGGTCAGCGCGGGGTTGAAGGCGCCGCCCCAGGGCACGCCGTCCACCACCAGCAGGAAGGCATCGAACTCCTTGAGGCCCCAGAACTCCGGCACCGAGCCGGCCGGGCCGCCGTCGCCGCCGGGCAGGGCGGAGACGCCGGCCACCAGGGACAGGGCACCGGTCAGGTCGTGGACGCCCCGGGCCGCCAGCTCCTCGCCGGAGATCACGGTCATCGAGGAAGGCTGAGGCTCGACGTCCTCGGCGAGGCGCGTGGCGGTGACTTGGATGGACTCGGACAGGTTGGTGGAAGCATCGTCCTGGGCTACGACGGGCAGGGGGAGCAGCAACGCGGCAGCGGCGAGGGCACTCGCCAGGCCGGCGCGATCACGAACAAGCGACATGACAGACTCCTTGACTCCTTCGGTCGAATGGAATTCGCCCGCGCTCGCACCTCCCCTTCAGAGGTTCGGCTCGAGCTCTCGAGCGGGTTGAGATCCGCGAGTCGGGATGGGAAGCTCCGGCGGTCCGAAAAGGCTCCGCAGAGAGCGCCAGCGGGATCTCACTCGTTGCGGCGACCGGTCCTCAGGAGAATCTCGCCCCCGGCGCGCTGAGCCGGCTCCGGGCGAGCGAGTGCAGCGCACTGGGCAGGCTGCTGGGGGATCGAGGCGGCGGGCAGGGCGGCAAGGCCGCGGGGAGCCCGAGAATCCGTGGTGGCCCACAGGGCGCGAGCGAGGTTCGCGAGCACCACGGGCGTTTCGCTGCGCCAGAACGGATCGCAGCTCGCCACTTCCTGGAGTGCGCTGCCGTCCCGGCTACCTTCCACCCAGGCCACCACTCCAGGGCCCCCCGGGCGGGCGGGCTCGCCCCGGCCCTCGGCCAGCCGCGGCAAGGACGCTCGGGGCAGGAGCGGCGGCTCGATGCGGAAGCGCTGCGGCAGCTCGAGCTCGATTTCGCGGAACTCGTTGCCGAAGCGCAGCAGCAGCCGCGCTTCCTCGCTCGCCACCATCGGCACGGTGAAGCTCAAGCGGTGGCGAGCGAGATCGAGGTGGGGGGTCAGTCGAAACGGGTAGCTCGCCCCACCGTCGAGGGAGAGGAAGGCCTCCCACTCCACGACTTCTCGGGGCAGCTCGAGCCCCGCGGCGAGGGTCCAGTCCAGATCGGCACGGCTGCCGGCCCGCAGCACGGCGCCTTGGGCCGGTTGCAGAAGGTTGACCCCTGCCAAATTTCGCGGCCCGGAGTTCCAAGACTCGAGCGTCGAGGGTGCGGCATGGAGGGCTCCCGCGCTGAGCACAACGAGAGCGATCGCGGGGAAGCCCTGAGAGTACCGCATAGATCCCTTCAGGATATCGGGAACCGCCGATCGTCACAAGCTGCTAACAACCCTTGACTGCCCACCACAACCTGGAACCGGTCGCTGCGTCCTGCCAGCGGATCCAACCCTCGCGGGTTCTCGAGCTGCCTCCGGCGATAGCCGCCTGCCAGTCGCAGCCGGCCGCCGGCTCGATCGCGCGCACGCGCAGCCAGTCGCCTCGCCATTCGAGGGGGACCAGCTGAGCGCTGGTGCCCAGCTCGCCGAGCTTCGCCGCGCCCGTCTCCGGGGCTACGAAGAGGGGCTCGGCGGCCGAGCCAAGGCGGAAGAACAGCGGCCCCTGCTCACGGGCGAGCACCTCCTGCCAGCGCTCGAAGACCAAAGGCAGCGGGCTCTCCGCCAGATCCTCCCGGAGGACCCAGCCTTCTCCCGGTGCTCCGGGCAGGCCAGCGACCCGCAGCCAGCCCGAGGCCGCTTCTTCCAGGACGACGAAAGCTGCGGATTCGCCGTCGATCTCCACCACCGCCATCGGCAGCTCGACCAGGGCGTGGCGGCCCGAGCCGGCCGCCGGCTCGAGCCAGCCCTGCCGGTAGCGGCCGAGAGGCCGGCCCGGGGCGATGTAGACCGGCAGCTCCACGAGCTCGAGCCAGCGGGCGCCCAAGACCATCTCACGCTCGGCCGAAAGGGCCAGCTCGCGGCGATCCCGCACGCCTAAATAGCCCACTCCAAGGCGGGTCGATGGCTTCGCAGGCTCGAGCAGAACGAGATGCTGGAATCCGCTTCGAGCCTGCCCGTCGGCCCCTCCTGCCGAGGTTCCTCCCACGGCCAGGAGGAGCAGGGAGAGCGCACAGATTTTCAGGTCCCGCTTCATGGCTGATCTCCGGGCAAGAGCTTCGAGGCCCTCGAGAGAGGCGGAGTTTATCCGGGGACCTCGAGCGAGGAGGGGAACGGGAAGGCGGCCTCGAAGCCGCCTTCCCGTTCGGGGGGTGGGTTAGCGACCGA
The DNA here is from genome assembly GCA_937867335.1 of uncultured Acidobacteriota bacterium. Lineage (GTDB taxonomy): Bacteria > Acidobacteriota > Thermoanaerobaculia > Multivoradales > SZUA-115 > JAXLQX01. The sequence goes on along the minus strand of CALMKX010000313.1, from coordinate 1,492 downwards.
GGCCCGCCTCGTAGCGTTGCCGCACGATGGAAGCCGCTTCGCCTTTGGTGATGTGACCATCGCCGTTGATGTCGAGGCCGGCGTTCTGGCTGTAGGCGAGGCTTCCCCGGCTGAACAGCACGTGATCGCTCGGTTGGCCGATCGCCGCAGGCTGGAAAACCGCCATGTAGGCATCCTCGACGTTGGTCATGCGGTTGGCATAGGGGCGCAGATAGGCCTCGACGTAGTCCAGCTGGTCGACGGCGCTCATCTGCGCGAGCTCGGCTGTGGTGGTGCCCAGGCCGCGTGCGGTGCTGGGCAGGAACTGGATCAGGCCGGTGGCCCCCGAGCCCGCGCCGTTGCGGATGGACGGGCTGAAGGTGCCGCCGGTCTCGAAGTGCATCACCGCCATCAGGTAATTGGGGTCGATGCCCAGCCGGCCGGCCACCTCCCGCACCCTGGTGGCGAATTCCGGCGAGACCTGGTTCGAGTAGATCAGGTTGCCGTCGGCGGGCCGAGGCGCCGGCGTGGGATCGGCTGGGGCCAGACGCGGCGCGGGCGTTGGCCGGGATGGCTAGTCCGGGCAAGCCGCTGATCGGTGATGCGGTTCGCCCTTGCCTGGTCGCGCTCGCCTCGGTCCTGGGCGGCACCGCGCGACTGGCGCAATCAGGCCCCCCGCACGCGCAGCATCGCCGGAAGTTCGACCTCGAACCGCTGGTGTTCACAGGATGCTGGCCGGGCCGCAAGAGCCGAGCCGCCGAGGGTTCCCGGTCCCGTCTTGCAGTCACCGCGCTTGCCCCCGTCGCCGGGCGATCGAACCGCAGTCGATTCGTCCTGGCGAGGGCAGCCTCTCACAGGGGGCTGATCGACGATCCCCTGGCTGGCCAGCCACTCTCAGCGAAAAGCAACCTGAAGCCTGGTGGATGGGCCGAGTCGTGGTGCGCCCGCCAGGAACGTCGCCCGCCGCCCCGCGGTGAAAGTTACGTTCTCTGTAGCGCGTTACAGTCATCACGAAACACGGAACGCTGCTTGACGAAGCGCTCCAGGCAAGCTTCGCGCTCCAGCGGTTTGCCATGATCCTGGCCACTTCTTTCCAGGCGCCCATGAACGAGGAGCCGGTCCACCTGGGGCCTTCGACCCTGGACGAGCCGTGCTTCGGCCTACTGGTCGCGTCTCTCTTCGCGGTGTTGCCGGGCTCGGTTTGGACGTATCCGCCTTCGCGCACCATCTGGTCGAGGCTGACCTGCGCGGCGTCCATTCCCACGGCGTGATTCGCGTCCCGACCTATGTCACAGCGATCAAGGCCGGCAAGATCAACCCCAAGCCAAACATTGAGGTGGTCGAGGATCACGGCGGGCAGGTCGTCATGGACGGCGACAACGGCCTCGGGCAGCTCACGGCCTTCCGCGCCAACGAGCTCGCCATCGAGCGGGGCAAGGAGCACGGCATCGGGGCGGTGGCGCTGCGCCGCTCGACGCACTGCGGCGCGATGGCCTACTACGCGATCCGTGCC
>CALMKX010000312.1 GCA_937867335.1 uncultured Acidobacteriota bacterium | reverse complement strand
GCACGTTGCCGCCCTCCTTGGCTTCGCGGGCCAGGCCGAAGAACAGCACCGTGCCACCGGGGGTGAGGTTGCGGGCGATCAGCGCTGACGTATCGAAGGCGAGCTCCAGCCCCGGTGGGGCGAGCGCCTGGGCGGGCGGGGTGAGGAGGAAGGGGAGGGCGAGGAGGAGCCCACAGCGGCGGCTCCAACCAGGGCGGCGTCTTGTCGGTTCGATGCGGACTCTCATGGGTTCTCCCAGATCTGCCGTAGTGCGTAAAAGGTTAGACATAACAACTCGCGCAGTCAAGCAGGTAATGCTTTCTGGCCCTGCCTGGCGGCCTCAGCCGGCGTCGCTACGCTCCTCCGGCGGCACGGGAATCTCCACCGCGGTATCCGGAGCGAGGTCTACTAGGCCGATCCACCCGGCCCACCAGGGACGGTGCTCACCGAGATCGGGCTCTCCGGCCTCTTGCCAGGCTCGGCGGGCGGCTCGGGCCCGCTCGGTGACCCAGCGGTAGACCGCGTCTCCGTTGGAGAGCTCTCGACTCCGGAGCTTCTCGGCAAGCTCCTTCAGGCCCTTGCCGGCCTCGAGCAGCGCGTCCGCCAGGTAGGCCTGCTCCACGGACTCGGCCTCGAGTAGCTTTTCCACCCAGCTTTGGTAGCGGCCGAGCTTCTTGGCAAGCCGAGCGAGCTCGAAGCTCCAGACATTGCGCTTAAAGGCCAGCGCCGAGCGCGAGAGATCCCACAGTCGTCTCATGTTCTTCCCTCCTTCTTCGAGTTCACCGTCGCTGTGCCGAGCCTCAGTGGTCCTCACCCACCCACCCGCCCGGGCTTCGCCTTGCGAGCCCCGGTGAGGGCCTGGCGCAGGCGGGCTTTGAGCTCTCGGCGCCGCAGCTGCCGCCCTTGGGCTACCAGGAAGCTCGAAGCGAGGGTCCAGGCCTCCTCGGCCGCCTCGTGTCTCTGGGCTCCGAGAAAGAGCAAGTGAGCCCAGATCCAGCCCTCTGCTTCGAGAACGCTTTGGCCGAGCTGGCGGCCGAGACTGCGAATCCTCAGGGCATGGAGCAAGGCTTGGGTGAGGTCGCCCTCGGCGGCTCGGCGCAGCAAGGCGAGCTCGGCCAGCCGGGCGAGCAGCTGGGGATCGGCCGAGCCGTGCTGCAAGAGCAGCTGGGCTCGGTCGCAGGCCAGCTCCACGCGGTCGCTCTCGCGGCCAGCCAATGCGATCTCGGCCTGAGCGAGGGAGACCTGCGCTTCGAGGTCGGCCAAGAGAAACTCGGGGACGGCCGGCGGCAGGCGGAAGCGCAACGCCAGAGCCAGCTGGGCGAGCTCGGCGGCCTCGGCGAGATCTCGTCCCACGGCCGCCTGGGCTCGCTCGAGGAGGCCTTGGGCCACGTCGAGGTAGAGCAGCTGCGGGTCCGTCGCCAGCCGAGCCCAGCGCTCGGCGGTGGGCAGGGCGAGCAGATCGGGCAGAGGATCCTGCGCTCCGGGCGGGGAGAAGCCCTGGAGCCGGCGCACCAGCTTGGCCGTGTCGAGCTCGATCTTGTAAGCGGCGTGGGAGAAGAAGGGAACCTCCTCGCTCGCTCCCGGCTTGCCGGGCCCACGTCGCCTCATGAGGGCCGGCCTCCGAAGCCTGCCACCAGGAAGGCCAGCTCGCGAGCCAAGGCCTGGTGCGCCTCCCCGGGGCCCTCCGGGGGCACGGCCAGCACCACCTCGAGGCAGAGCGAGATTCGAAACAGGGCCACCTCGAGGCCGCTCGCCCGGGCGGCGGCCAGGGCGGCGGTGCGGCAGGCGTCGAGCTCTCGAGGGGAAGGGAAGGCGAAGCGCCGGGAGAGCCAAGAGCCGGACGCTCGGGCTCGCCACCCCGGCAGGGGCGGGAAGCTCAACACACGAGCAACGGGGCCTGATCCGGCGGTAGAAGTCGGCTCGGGCATAGCTCAGCCTCTCTCTGTGCGGGAAACCACAGCCCGGCGTTCGGGGCCTCGGGTGAGCTCGCTTCGCAGCCGCTCTCGCGCCCTGGCCACCAGCACCCGGCCACCCTTGGCCGAGTAGCCCATGCCGCTGGCGGCCAGGCCGGCGGAGACGTCCTGGAAGTACACCGCCACGAGAAGGCCTCGGGGCGTCTCCGGCAAGCGGGCCAGGCCTTGGCGGACCGAGAGCTTCGCCTCCCGGCTCAAAGGCGGCTCTGGCGCGGCGCAGTGGGCCAGCTCCGGCAGCTCCTCGAGGCTCAGCAACGCTCCCTGGGTGAGGGCCTCCCGGCGATGCCGTGTGCGGTGGTAGCGAGAGCACAGGCGGCGAAGGGTGCCCAGGAGGAAGCCCTCCGCGGTCTCGATCCGCCCCCGGGCAGCCCAAGTCAGAAGGGCGGCTTGCTGCACCAGGTCCTCTCGGTCCCGCTCGGGGATCTGCTGATAGCCGAGCAGCTTGCGGAACCGGGAGCGGTTGCGCGCCAAGACGGCCACCAGCTCTTCGGCCTCCAGGGCCTCGTCCTCGAGAGCCTCGGCGGGAGCGAGCTCGCAACAGCTCACGCCCCCTCCACTTCGGCGGCCAGCTGTACGAGGGTGAGGGCCAGCCCCAGATGCTGTGGCCGGAAGCCCCGGGGCGGTCGCTCCAGGGTGAGGCGCAGCAGGGGGCCAGCGTGGCTAAAGTGGTGAGGGTGCCGCCCTTCGTCGAGCAGAGCGATGGCCCGGGCCACGAAGCGGAAGGCCTTGGCCTCGGTGGTGAAGAGGAAGCTCGCCGAGATCCCGCCCTGAGGAGCGGCTTGCCAGCCCTCCAGGCCTTCGAGAAGCTGAGCAGCGGAAAGCTCCTCCTCGCGAGCCAATCCCGGAAAGGCCACCGCCTCGGCAAGCTCCCAGAGCCGGCGGCCGGGCCGGTTGCCGGAGCTCCGAGAGCGGAAGCCCGCACGCTTCACGACGGCCTCCCCCAGGGCCCCGGGGGCTCCTCGACCGACTCGGCGAGGTCTCGGCGCAGCAGGGCTTCGAGCTCGGCCAAGTGCGCCTCCGCCTCGCGGGCGAAGAGGCGGAAGATCTCCGCCAGGGCCAGCGATGTATCGAGCTCGCGCACGCCCGGCCGCGCCAGCGGCGCTCCCAGCTCCAGGCTCACCTGGCAGCCCCGACAGCCCACCTCGGCCGGCACTCCGAACGTCGCCAGCCAGCCGCTGACCAGGCTCGCCCAGCTCTGAGCCAGGCGTGGGGTGGGCAGCCGGTAGAGCGCTGAAAGCCGCTCCGGCTCGGCCACTGCCAGGGCGTAGGTGGCGGGCTTTCTGCTCATCGCGGGGCCCTCTGGAGGTCCTCTGCAGAGACCCTCCGGGCTCTCGCGCACAGAGCTAGCGCTGGCCTGAGCCCCAAGACGAGAAGCCCACGCTGCCCGGGCCTTGGCCGCCAGGAGTGGCGAAAAAGAGCCCGGCCGAGCACGGTGAGTTGCGGCAGCACCGCCCCGGCCGGGCCAACCCAAGGAACCCTCGTCGCCTCGCCCTCCAGGCCACACGCCCGGGCGAGAAGGTTCGGTTTCGAAGCAGAGGGCGTGCGCGCTCGCTCCCGGCCCGAAAGGCCGAGCCGCCGCGGCGCCACCACGGGTACGGCGAAGTCCAATGCCAGGCGAGAGAGCTCCCGCGCCAGCTTGAGCGCTCGCAGGGTGATGCCCGGCCCCGCTGGGTCCGTCAGGATCACAGACAGCCGACTGCCTTGAAGGGAAAGGTCCGGGTCCAGCTCGTAGCGCGCGGCCAGAGCCAGGGCCACCACCGCGAAGCGTCGCAATAGCCGCCGCTGCCCCTCCTGCCTCGCCCGCGCCCGCAACACCAGCGCCCGGCCCCGGATCTCGGCCTTCGAGCGGTGGACGATGCAGGAGAGCGCGTCGACCGGGTCGCCGTTCACCATGATGTTGAGCTTGACCAGGTCGCCTTCCTCGTAACCGTCGAGGTGATAGTCGAAGCTGGCATAGCCGCGGCTGACCGACTTCAGCCGGTCGTAGAAGTCGAACACCACCTCGTTGAGCGGCAGGTCGTATTTCACCATCGCGCGGTTGCCGACATAGGTCAGCTCTTTCTGGTTGCCGCGCCGGTCCTGGCAGAGTTTCAGCACCGAGCCGAGATATTCGTCGGGCGTCAGGATCGTGGCCTCGATCCACGGCTCCTGGATCTCTTCGATCTTCACCACGTCCGGCATGTCGACCGGATTGTGGATTTCAATATGGCTGCCGTCGGTCAATGTCATTTTGTAGATGACG